>JACZVL010000152.1 GCA_022572685.1 Pseudomonadota bacterium | reverse complement strand
GTGATCATCCCGCGCGGCGACACCGTGATCCGGGCCAACGACCTGGTGGTGATCTTCGCCGCGACCGAGGCGGTGAAAAAGATCGAGAAGCTGTTCGCGGTCAAGCTCGAGTTCTTTTAGTCGACCGGTCAGGGGGGAGCGCCAAGCATGCCACGTTACGCCTACGTCAACGGCCGCTACCTGCCCCACGCCCAGGCCGCGGTGCACATCGAGGACCGCGGCTACCAGTTCGCCGACGGGGTCTACGAGGTGGTCCCGGTCTACCAGGGCGCCCTGGTCGACGAGGGCCCCCACCTGGACCGTCTGGAACGCTCGCTTGGCGAGCTGCGCATCGCCATGCCGGTCGCGCGCGCCACCCTCGAGCTGATCTCCCACGAGCTGATGCGGCGCAACGATCTGACCCAGGGCATGCTCTACATGCAGGTGACCCGCGGGGTGGCGCCGCGCGACCACAGGTTCCCCGCCACGGCGCGCCCGGCCCTGGTCATGACCACGCGCCAGACCAAGCCTCATGGCGAGGCCCTGGTGACCCAGGGAATCAAGGTGATCACCGTGCCGGACATCCGTTGGCGGCGCTGCGACATCAAGTCGACCGCGCTGCTGCCCAACGTGCTCGCCAAGCAGCAGGCCGCCGAGGCCGGCGCCTACGAGGCCTGGCAGGTCGACGGCGAGGGTTACGTCACCGAGGGCAGCTCGACCAACGCCTGGATCGTCAACGCCGAGGGCAAGGTGGTGACCCGGGACGCGAGCCACGCGATCCTCAACGGCATCACCCGGATCACCCTGCTCAAGCAGATTCGCGAGGCCGGTTTCGAGCTGGAGGAGCGCGCCTTCACCCTGGAGGAGGCCAAGGCCGCGCGCGAGGCCTTCCTGACCTCGAGCACCTCCTTCGTGCTGCCGGTGGTGGCCATCGACGAAACGCCGGTGGGCAACGGCCATCCCGGTATCCTCTGCGGCAAGCTGCGCGCGGGCTATCTCGATTATATGGCCAGCCTCGAGGATCGCCCCGGGGGGATGGCGTGACCCTGGTGCGGCCGCGCGCCCTGTTGTTCGACTGGGACAACACCCTGGTCGACAGCTGGGGCGCCATCCACGACGCGCTCAGGGTAACCTTCGAGGCCATGGGCCGGGAGCCCTGGACCCTGGAGCAGACCCGCCAGCGCGTGCGCCGCTCGACGCGCGAGGCCTTTCCGGCCCTGTTCGGGAAGCGCGCGGAGGAGGCGACCGGCATCTTCTACCAGGCCTTCGAGAGCGATCACCTGAAGACCCTGGAGGCGCGCGAGGGCGCGGAGACGCTGCTGCGCGGGCTCGTGGAAGCCGGCGGCTACTACCTGGCCGTGGTCAGCAACAAGCGCGGCGACTTGCTGCGGCGCGAGGTCGCGCGGCTCGGCTGGGACGGCTACTTCGAGCGCCTGGTCGGCGCCAACGACGCGGCCCGCGACAAGCCGGCGGCGGACGCCGTGGAAATGGCGCTCGGGGACTCGGGGCTGGCGCCGGGGCCGGAGATCTGGTTCGTCGGCGATACCGATATCGACATGGTCTGCGCCGCCAACGCCGGCTGTCTGCCGGTGCTGCTGCGCGCCGAGCCGCCGGGCGCGGGCGAGTTCACCGGCAGCGAGCCCGGGGTCCACGTGGCCGGCTGCGTGCAACTTCTTGAGGCGGTTCGCGCGATCTGATTTTATCTTGGCGCAAAAGCATGTTAGTGAAGTAACATGTTGACCTCCGGGACCGGCGGCGGGTCTTCGCGGGCCCTGGCAGGAACGAGTCGAACAAAACAAAGATAACCAAAAAAGGTGGCTTCAATGGCCGCGGAAAGATCACAGAACGTCCAGGACGTGTTTCTGAACCATATTCGCAAGAATAAGGTTCCGGTGACTATTTTCCTCGTCAATGGTGTCAAGCTGCAAGGCATCGTCACGTGGTTCGATAACTTCTCGGTATTACTGCGCCGGGACGCCCATTCGCAGCTGGTTTACAAGCACGCCATTTCGACGGTGATGCCGGCGACCCCGGTCCAGCTCTTCGAGCCGGCACAAGATCAGCAGGAGACGCAAAACGCCTAAGAACGACGCCCGGCAGCCGGGGGGACACCAAGCCAACGGCGGCGCTGCCCAGGGGCAGGGGACCGCCGGGCAAGGAATCGGCCGGGCCCTCGTTTTGCATCCGGATATCCGCTCGGGTCCGAGCCCGGCGCGGGATTCGAATGCGCGCCTCGAGGAGGCCGTCGGGCTGGCGCTGGCCATCGATTTGGAGGTCGACCATGCCGAGGTCGTGGCGATCGCCAAGCCGCGTCCGGCGACGCTGTTCGGCAAGGGCGTGACGGAACGCCTGGGCGACTTCGTGAAGGCCCACGAGATCGAGGTGACGATCGTCGATACCGCGCTATCGCCGATCCAGCAGCGCAACCTGGAGCGCGCCTGGCACTGCAAGGTGATCGACCGCACCGGTTTGATTCTGGAAATCTTCGGCGCCCGGGCGCGCACCAAGGAGGGCCAGCTCCAGGTCGAGCTGGCCGCGCTCACCTATCAGCGCTCGCGCCTGGTGCGTTCCTGGACCCATCTGGAGCGGCAGCGCGGCGGCTTCGGATTCCTCGGCGGTCCCGGCGAGCGCCAGATCGAAATGGACCGGCGCATCATCACCAGCCGCATCACGCGCCTGAAATCGGAGCTCGACCAGGTCAGGAAGACCCGCGCGCTGCACCGCGCCGCCCGGCGCCGGGCGTCCTATCCGGTGGTCGCCCTGGTCGGTTACACCAACGCCGGCAAGTCGACCCTGTTCAACCGCCTGACCCAGGCCGAGGTGCTGGTCGGCGACATGCTGTTCGCGACCCTCGATCCGACCATGCGCCGGGTCCCCCTGCCGTCGGGGCTGGAGGTGATCCTGTCCGACACGGTCGGCTTCATCTCGGACCTTCCCCACGACCTGGTGGCGGCATTCCGGGCGACCCTGGAGGAGGTGACCGGAGCCGATTTGATCCTGCACGTGCGCGACATCGCCCATCCCGACAGTGAGGCCCAGCGCCAGGACGTGGAGGTGATCCTCGGCGAGTTGGGCCTGGGCGAACGGCTCGAGGAGCGGATGATCGAGGTGCTCAACAAGATCGACCTGCTGGACGCCGAGTCGCGCCAGGTCCTGGGGCACCGGGTCGCGCGCGGCAACGGCCAGATCCCGGTCTCGGCCTTGACCGGCGAGGGCATGGCCGAGCTGCTCGCCGCCATCGACCGCCACCTGGCCAAGAGCGCCCGCGGCGTGACCCTCTCGGTGGCGCTCGACGATGGCGCCGCGATCGCCTGGCTCTACGATCACGGACAGGTGCTGTCGCGCCGCGACGACGCGCGCCACGCCCACCTGCGGGTCGACCTCGACCCCGCCGATCTCGCCCGCTTCCACCACCGCCACGCCGAGCCGGTCGAAGACGGCGGCTGAAATATCGACCATAACCACCTGATCCATAACCACCTGATAAGGAATAGAAAATCATGCACTTCAGGCCCTTGCACGACCGTGTCGTGATCGAACCCCAGGACCGGGAAGAAAAAACCGCCGGCGGCATCATCGTGCCCGACACCGCCCAGGAGAAGCCGATGCGCGGCAAGGTGCTGGTGACCGGCCCCGGCGCGCGCGACGAGGACGGCGCGCTGTTGCCGATGGAGCTCAAGAAGGGCGACAACGTGCTCTACGGCAAGTTCTCGGGCACCGAGGTCAAGATCGACGACACGGAGGTCGTGATCATGCGCGAGTCCGACGTCATGGGCATCCTCGGCTAGGGTTTTCGTCCCGAGATGACCGTCGATATCGAAGCGGTGACCGCGATCCTGCGCGCGGTCGCGGCCGAGGAGGTCATGCCGCGGTTCCGCGCGCTGGCCGAGCACGAGGTCCGGGCCAAGGACGGCGGCGAGTTGGTCACCGTGGCCGACGTCGCCGCCGAGCGCCAGATCACGCGCCGGCTGCGCGACCTCTTGCCCGGCTCCCAGGTGGTCGGCGAGGAGGCGACGGCCGAGGACCCGGGCCTGCTCGACACGTTCGCCCGGGAGGACGGCTGGATCTGGGTCATCGACCCGATCGACGGCACCAGCAACTTCGCCGGCGGCAAGCCGGTGTTCGCGCTCATGGTGGCCCTGGTGCGCCGGGGCGAGGCCGGGGCCGCCTGGATCCTCGATCCCATCGGGCCGCGCTGCGCCACCGCCGAGCGCGGCGCCGGCGCCTGGCTCGATGGCGCGCGCCTGGCGCTGGGTCCGGCGCCGCCGCCCGAAGAACTGCGCGGCACGCTCCACGCCAGCACCTTCGCCACCGCCGCCATGGCGCGCCAGATCCAGGCCCGGCGCGCGCGGGTCGGCGCGGTCAAGTCGCTGCGCTGCGCCGGCTGGGAATACCTGCGCCTGGCCAGCGGCGAGATTCAGTTCTCCCTGTTCACCAAGCTGATGCCCTGGGACCACGTGCCCGGGACCCTGATCTTCCGCGAGGCCGGCGGCCTGGCGCAGACCCTCGACGGTGCCCCCTACGGCGCCCGCGACCACCGGGCGTCGGGCCTGCTGATGGCCCCGGACCAGGCCTCCTGGGACTGGCTCCACGACCGGCTGTTCGGCGCGGAAACGCCCACCTGATGAGATGGCGTCTAGCTATCGCGGCCGGCTCGGAATAGGTTGCGCCCGATCGGCGGAAATTCTTGCGCACGCGAAGGGGAGGCCGGGCGGTGGCCAAATCGTTACCGGGCAAGACCCGGGTCGTGATCATCGGCGGCGGCATCATCGGCTGCTCGCTGGCCTACCATCTGACCAAGCTGGGCTGGCGGGACGTGGTCCTGCTCGAGCGCAAGAAGCTGACCAGCGGCACCACCTGGCACGCCGCCGGGCTGGTGCGCGAAATGCTGGGCAGCCGGGTGCTGACCCGCCTGGCCCAGATTTCCATGGCGCTGTTCAAGACGCTGGAGGCGGAGACCGGCCAGGCCACCGGGCTCAAGCAGAACGGCAGCCTCGGCATCGCCGCCAACGCGGCGCGCTGGGAGGAGCACCGGCGCAGCGCCGGCCTGGCCCGGGCCTTGGGCGTCGAGGTCGAGCTGATCGGCCCCAAGGAGGCGCGGGACCTCTATCCGCTGCTCAACGTGGACGACGTCCTCGGCGCGGTCTACTTCCCCAACGACGGCCAGACCAACCCGGCCGATACCACCATGGCGCTGGCCAAGGGCGCGCGCAGTGGCGGCGCCCGGATCTTCGAGGATACCAAGGTCACCGGGGTGCTGATCGAGAACGGTCGCGCCACCGGGGTGCTTACCGAGCAAGGCGAGGTCAAGGCTGAATACGTGGTCAACTGCGCCGGCATGTGGGCGCGCGAGGTCGGGCTGATGGCCGGGGTCGCGGTGCCGCTGCACGCCTGCGAGCATTTCTACGTGGTCACCGAGCCCATGGAAGGGGTGCACGCGAAGCTCCCGGTGCTGCGCGACATGGACGGCTGCGCCTACTTCAAGGAGGACGCGGGCAAGCTTCTGATCGGCGCCTTCGAGCATCACGCCAAGCCCTGGGGCATGGACGGCATCCCCGAGGACTTCGCCTTCGACGAGCTGCCCGAGGACATGGACCACTTCATGCCGGTGCTGGAAGGCGCCATGCGCCGTATCCCTTCGTTGGAGAAGGTCGGCATCCGCACCTTCTTCAACGGCCCGGAAAGCTTCACCCCGGACAACCGCTACCTGCTGGGCGAGGCGCCGGAACTCCGGAACTTCTTCGTCGCCGCCGGCTTCAACTCGATCGGCATCCAGTCGGCGGGCGGCGCCGGCCAGGTGCTGGCGGCCTGGATCGTCGAGGGCGAGCAGCCGATCGATCTCTCGGCGCTCGACATCCGGCGCATGCAGCCGTTCCAGAACAACAAGACCTACCTGTTCCACCGCGCCTCCGAGGCGCTCGGCCTGCTCTACGACATGCACTGGCCCTATCGCCAGTGCGAGACCGCGCGCGGGGTGCGCAAGTCACCCCTCTACGAGGGCCTCAAGGCGCGCGGCGCCTGCTTCGGCGAGGTCGCCGGCTGGGAGCGGCCCAACTGGTACGCGCCCGAGGGCGTCGAGCCGAAGTACGAGTATAGCTACAGCCGGCAGAACTGGTTCGACTACTCGGCGGCCGAGCACCGGGCGGTGCGCGAGGCGGTCGGCCTGCTCGACCTGAGCTCGTTCGCCAAGTTCCTGGTCCAGGGGCCGGATGCGGAGGCGGTGCTGCAGCGCCTCTCGGCCAACGACGTGGCGGTGGCCCCCGGCCGGGTGGTCTATACCCAGTGGCTGAACGAACGCGGCGGCATCGAGGCCGACCTCACGATCACGCGCCTGGCCGAGGAGCGCTACCTGGTGGTGACCGGGGCCGCGGTCGCCGTCCACGACCTCGACTGGCTCAAGCGCAACCTGCCCGAGGACGCGCGGGTGACGATTACGGACGTCACCTCGGGCCTGACGGTGATCGGCATCATGGGCCCCAACAGCCGCGCCCTGCTGAGCCGCCTGACCGACACCGAGCTGTCCAACGCGGCCTTTCCCTTCGGCACCGCCCAGGATCTGGAGATCGGTTTCGCGCCGCTACGCGCCCTGCGCATCACCTACGTCGGCGAGCTCGGCTGGGAGCTCTACGTGCCGAGCGAGTTCGCGCCCGGCCTGCTCGACACGATCCTGGCCGAAGGCGACGACTTCGGGCTCAAGCCGGTCGGCATGCACGCCATGGACAGCCTGCGCCTGGAGAAGGCCTACCGCCACTGGGGCCACGACATCACCTGCGAGGACACCCCGCTCGAGGCCGGGCTCGGCTTCGCCGTGCGCCTCGACAAGAACGTGCCGTTCATCGGCCGCGACGCGCTGCTGCGCCAGAAGGAGGCGGGGCTGACCAGGCGCCTGGTTCAGTTCGCGCTCGAGGACCCGGAGCCGCTGCTCTACCACGACGAGCCGATCTTCCGCGACGGCGAGGTGGTCGGGCAGCTCGAGTCGGGCAACTACGGCCACCACCTGGGCCGGGCCATCGGACTCGGCTACGTGCATCATCCGGACGGGGTCGACGCCGAGTTCGTCAACTCGGGTGTTTACGAGATCGAGGTCGCCGGCACGCGGCATGCCGCGCGCGCCAGCCTGCGGCCGTTCTACGACCCCAGGTCCGAGCGCGTAAAAGCTTAGATCCCAGACCGAAAAATACAGGAGTGTCAACGTCATGCTGGTCGGCGTTCCGAAAGAGATCAAGGTCGAGGAGTACCGGGTCGGGCTGGTGCCGGGGTCGGTGCGCGAGCTGATCCATCACGGCCACAAGGTCCTGGTCGAGACCGGCGCCGGCGCGGGCATCGGTTTCGACGATCCGGCCTACCGCGCCGCCGGCGCCGAGGTCGTGGCCACGCCGGAGGACGTCTTCGCCAGGGCCGAGATGGTGGTCAAGGTCAAGGAGCCGCTGGCGGGCGAGATCGAGCGCTTACGCGAGGGCCAGGTGCTGTTTACTTACCTGCACCTCGCCCCCGATCTCGAACAGACGCAAGGGTTGATCGATTCCGGCTGCATCGCGATCGCCTACGAGACCGTGACCGGCGCCGGCGGCGGCCTGCCCCTGCTGGCGCCCATGAGCGAGGTCGCCGGGCGGATGTCGGTGCAGGTCGGCGCCCACTGCCTGGAGAAGGAGCAGGGCGGCTCGGGCATGCTGCTGGGCGGCGTGCCCGGGGTCGCGGCGGGGCGGGTGGTGATCATCGGCGGCGGGGTCTCGGGCACCAATGCGGCGCGCATGGCCATGGGCATGGAGGCCCACGTCACGGTGATCGACAACAACCTGGCGCGGCTCTACGCGCTCGATCTGCAGTTCGGGCCGATGCTGAACACCATCTTCTCGACCGTGGACAACATCGAATCCCACGTGATCGGCGCGGATCTGGTGATCGGCGCGGTGCTGGTGCCCGGCGCCGCCGCGCCCAAGCTGGTCAGCCGCGAGATGGTCAAGCGGATGCGCCCCGGCTCGGTGCTGGTGGATATCGCCATCGACCAGGGCGGCTGCTTCGAGACCTCGCGCCCGACCACCCACACCGACCCGACCTACCTCGAGGAGGGCACGGTGCACTACTGCGTCACCAACATGCCCGGCGCGGTCGCGCGCACCTCGACGATTGCGCTCAACAACGCGACCCTGCCGTTCGCCATCGCGCTCGCCGACCAGGGCCACCGCCGCGCGCTGGCCGAGGACCCGCACCTGAAGGACGGCCTCAACGTGGCCGGCGGCAAGGTCACCTACAAGGCGGTCGCCGAGGCCCACGGCCTGCCCTACGTGGCGCCCGAGGAAGCCCTGGCCTTGTAGGGGGCCCTCTTTGCGCAAGATCGATTCGCGCCGCGGCACTTTGGCGCAAGGATGATTCGTCAGAGCCGGGCCTTGGATTCTATCGTTTGGCCTGGGCCCTCACTCCGGGGCTCTTCAATAGCCTCGGCCAAGAGGAGACATTCGATGGTCTTCCTCCCCCCATTGCTCGGACAAGTGTAATCCCAGCTATACGTCAGGCGCTGCATCGCAGCCAGTTGATGGTAAAGCATGATCCGCCGGAACGTCGACGTTCCGGGCGCTGTCTCGGCGGAACTCTAAAACCGGGACACGACCCCTGGCCTTGTCGCCGCGCCGCGCGCCGATAAGATGGCCGCCATGGGCTGCTGTCATTATTTCGCGCCGAGCGCGGGCGGCGATTCGGCGTTTTCGGTCGATGTCTCCGCGATCGTCTTCGGCCCCGGGGTCTTGGCCGAGGCCGGCGACCATGTCCGTGCGCGGGGCATCAAACGGGTCGCGCTGATGACCGACAAGGTCGTGGCCGGGCTCGAGCATC
>JACZVL010000151.1 GCA_022572685.1 Pseudomonadota bacterium | reverse complement strand
TCTGGGAGCGCCGGACCCGGCGCGCGGTCGAGGCCGCCTTCGCCGCGCTCTATCCGGGCTCGGTCGAGGCCTGAGGGACGGGCCCGTGACCCAGGGGGCCCAGGGGTGCGCAGGGAACCCGCCGGAACGGGTCCGCGTGGTGGTCTCGGGCCGGGTCCAGGGCGTCTGGTACCGCGGCTGGACGGTGGATGAGGCGCGCGCCCGCGGCCTCGACGGCTGGGTGCGCAACCGCCGCGACGGCAGCGTCGAGGCGGTCTTCCAGGGCCCGCCGGAAGCGGTCGCGGAGATGGTCGCGGCCTGTGGGCGGGGGCCGCCGATGGCGCGGGTGATGGCGGTCGAGACCCATCCCCACGAAGACCCGGTCGCCCCCGGTTTCGAGCAGATTCCGAGCGCGTGAGTAGCGTGGCTTGCTTTCCAAATTGGAA
Source organism: Pseudomonadota bacterium (assembly GCA_022572685.1). Classification (GTDB taxonomy): domain Bacteria; phylum Pseudomonadota; class Alphaproteobacteria; order Kiloniellales; family J153; genus JACZVL01. The sequence continues at coordinate 8,390 of JACZVL010000151.1, read as the reverse complement.
TCGCCAAAGCTTGCTGCCGGAGATCGAATTCGCACGAGATTGGAATATTTGAATGGGAAATGGCGGACGTGCCGCGCTCATCACGGGTTCAGGCCGCAATATGGGGCGAGGCTGCGCCAAGGAATTGGCCTCGGCCGGGTTCAATATTGTCGTCAACGGTTCGAGCGATAAGGCCGCCTGCGAGCGCGTGGCCGATGAAGTCCGCGCAATCGGGACCGATGCGACGATTATTATGGCGGATATCGGCGATCGCTCGGCAGTGAACGCGATGGCCGATGCCGCGTTGCAGGCATTCGGGCGGATCGATGTCCTGATCAACAATGCGGCGGTCCGGCCCACATCCACATTTCTTGAAATGACGGATGACGACTTGGTGCATGTCATGAATGTCAATTGTTATGCCGCGGTCTGGCTGTCGCGTGCGTTCCTGCCCGGAATGGTCGAGAATGGCTGGGGGCGCATCATCAATTTCTCCGGCATGAACGCACAGCGGGGCACCGGCGCCAAACCCCATGTGACGATGTCCAAACACGCCAGTTGGGGACTGATCAAGGCCCTGTCGCGTGAGTTCGGTCCGAAGGGCGTAACGGCAAACGTTATCTCACCGGGCACGTTTCCCGACGAGGATGTGGACGTTTCACAATCGGATCAATTCCAGAAATTGCTCCAACAAACGCCCGTCGGCCGTCTTGGCGCGGCTGGTGATATCGCCGCCTTGGTCGGGCTTCTTTGCTCGAACAGAGGCGGGTTCATAAATGGCCAACTCTTGCAGGTGAACGGTGGGGTTGTCGGCTGAGGCGCGGTTTCGAGAGCCTGGCGGCGCATCTGCCAACCGTGACTTGCTCAAGACCCCGGCCGAGAGCGGAGCTCGCCAATCGCCCTCCGGGCCCGTTGGCCGGGCGGGGCCACGGGTTTCGCGCCGAGGAATCCGACCCGGCCGCCGGTGCGACCGAAATCCTGGCTCTCTGGAGGGATATTTCGATATTTCTAGAAATATAGTTGACAGGCCAGCCAGCCCTAGCTAGATTGGCCATTATGGAACACGCCCACGCCGCCCGCTGCCTGGAGAAGCTCGGCAACCCGACCCGCCTGGAGATTTTCCGGCTGCTGGTGCGCACCGGCCCGGCGGGCGCCACTGTCGGCGAGATCCAGGAACGTTTGAGCATCCCCGGCTCGACCCTGTCCCATCACATCTCGCACCTGGTCAACGCCGGCCTGGTCAATCAGGCGCGGGAGGGCCGGGTGCTGCGCTGCACGCCGAACTTCGACTTGATGAGCCAAGTGATGGATTTTCTAACCGCCGAGTGTTGCACCGGCGTGGGCCAACCGGCCGGAGTCGAAAAAGCCTGCTGAGTTTTTTTAACCCGTTATTTTGTTATTTCCGGAAATAACGAAATATCTGATGACCGGACCACGGACCAGCGGAGGACTGAAGAGTGAAAACGACGAAACGTATGCACATCAGCCTGGGAGTCGAGGACCTCGACGCCTCTATCCGTTTTTATAGCGCGTTGTTCGGCGCGCCACCCACGGTCGTAAAGGACGATTACGCCAAATGGATGCTCGATGACCCGCGGGTGAACTTCTCGCTCAGCAACTGCTGTGGTGGGCCAGGCGTCAGTCACCTGGGGGTTCAGGTCGAGACAGGCGAGGAATTGAGCGAAATTTCGGCGCGCCTGCGGGACGCGGGTCTCGAAACCAGCGAGCAACACGATGTGAGCTGCTGCTACGCCCGTCAGGACAAGACCTGGGTCAGCGATCCGCAGGGAGTGCGCTGGGAAGCCTTCCTCACCCATGGCGAAAACGCCCGACCCGGTTGCTGCGCTTAGCCGGCGCGGCTGGCGCCGAAGGATTCGATCGGGGGAAGGAACCGATGACCGATCTCGTTTTCACCATGCAAAGCGCGGTGCGCCGGGTCGACCGGGTCTGGCTGGCGATTGCCGCCGTGTTCCTGGTGCTGCTCGCGTTCCAGCCCGAGCAGGCGCGGGCCAGCGCCATCTTCGCCCTCGACGCCTTCGCCTGGATCCTGCCGTTCCTGCTCGCCTCGGTGCTGCTCGCCGCCTGGCTCAAGGCGGCCGGCGCCGACCGGGTGATCGGCGCCACGGTGTCGCGCTCGCCGGTCCGGGCGGTGGTGGTGTTCGCCGCGGCGGGAGCATTCTCGCCGTTCTGCTCCTGCGGCGTGGTGCCGCTGATCGCGGCGCTCTTGGCCGCCGGCGTGCCCTTGCCGGCGGTGATGGCGTTCTGGGTCTCCTCCCCGCTCATGGACCCGGAGATGTTCGTCCTGATGTGGGCCATGCTCGGCCTGGAGTTCACCCTGGCCAAGACCCTGGCCGCCTTCGCGATCGGCCTGGGCGCCGGATTCGCGACGCTCGCGGCGCAGCGCGCCGGGCTCTTCGCCGTGCCGCTACGCGCGATTTCGGCCGGCAGCGGTTGCGGCTCCGACGGCCTAGCGCCGAGCGAACTGCGCTGGGCGTTCTGGCGCGACGAAGCGCGGCGCGCGGTCTTCACCGCCGAGGCGCGCGACATCGGCTTGTTCCTGGCCAAGTGGCTGCTGTTCGCCTTCACCATCGAGAGCCTGATGGTGGTCTGGCTGCCGCCCGAGACGATCGTCTCGTACCTGGGCGGCGAGAACGTCTATGCGATCCCGCTGGCCGTCGCCATCGGCGTGCCGGCCTATCTGAACGGCTTCGCCGCGGTGCCGCTCATTGGCGAGCTGATGTCCATGGGCATGGCGCCGGGCGCCGCGCTCGCCTTCCTGGTCGCCGGCGGCGTCACCAGCCTGCCCGCGGCGATGGCGGTCTTCGCCCTGGTGCGGGCGCCGCTGTTCGGCTGGTACCTCCTGGTCTCGCTGCTGGGCTCGCTCGCCATCGGCTACGCCTATCAGGGCTGGCTGATAATCTAGGCGGAGACCTCCAAACCGGTCGGGATTTCGAACACCTCCTCGAAGGCGGCGCGCAGCGCCGCATCGGCGTCGGCCATGGCGACCGGCAGGCCGAGGTCGACCAGCGAGGTGACCCCGTGGCCCTCGATCCCGCAGGGCACGATGCCCTCGAAGTGGGTCAGGTCCGGCTCGACGTTGAGCGCGACCCCGTGGTAGCTGACCCAGCGCCGGATGCGCACCCCGATGGCGGCGATCTTGTCCTCTCGGCCGGCGCCGCGATCGACCCAGATGCCGACCCGGCCCTCGCGCCGCTCGCCGGTGACGTTGAAGCGCGCCAGCGTCGCGATCAGCCAGTCCTCCAGATCGCGCACGAAGCGGCGCACGTCGCGGCCACGGGTTTTCAGGTCGAGCATGACGTAGGCGACCCGCTGGCCGGGACCGTGGTAGGTGAACTGGCCGCCGCGGCCCCTGCGGTAGACCGGGAAGCGCTCCGGCTCCAGCAGGTCGGCGTCGCGCGCGCTGGTGCCGGCGGTATAGAGCGGCGGGTGCTCGAGCAGCCAGACCAGCTCGCGCGCGGTCCCGGCGCGGATCTCCGCGACCCGCGCCTCCATCGCCGCGACCGCCTCCGGGTAGTCGACCGGCCGGTCGTCGATGCGCCACTCCAGCTCCGGCATACGGAATCCCTATAGCTTGCGGTTCGCCGGTCCGTCTGTTAAGTCCCAGAAGCCTTCGAGACGAACAATAGGATAGGCCCGGGACAGGCGCCAGGACATGCGGTGGCGGAGCGTCCGCTTCCCGAATCCCAGACCCGATCGGCCCTGTCGAGGCCCGCCGGTCATGCGCCGCGGGCCTTCATTGCAGGAGAGCGAGGGGCGATGCCCGAGGATCTGCGCGAAGCCGCCTTGGCCTACCACCGCCTGCCGAAGCCCGGCAAGCTGGAGGTCACGGCGACCAAGCCGCTGGCCAACCAGCGCGATCTGGCGCTGGCCTATTCGCCGGGCGTGGCCGCCGCCTGCGAGGCGATCGTCGCCGATCCGGCCGAGGCTGCGCAGCTCACCGCCCGCGCCAATCTGGTCGCCGTGGTCACCAACGGCACCGCCGTACTCGGCCTGGGCGCCATCGGGCCGCTCGCCGCCAAGCCGGTCATGGAAGGCAAGGCGGTGCTGTTCAAGAAGTTCGCCGGCATCGACGTCTTCGATATCGAGCTCGACGAGCGCGATCCGGACAAGCTGGTCGATATCGTCGCCGCGCTGGAGCCGACCTTCGGCGCCATCAACCTCGAGGACATCAAGGCGCCGGAGTGCTTCGAGATCGAGAACCGGCTGCGCGAGCGGATGTCGATCCCGGTGTTCCACGACGACCAGCACGGCACCGCGATCATCGTCGGCGCGGCGATCTATAACGGATCGCGTCTGGTCGGCAAGGAGCTGGGCGAGATCAAGCTGGTGACCTCCGGCGCGGGCGCCGCCGCGCTCGGCTGCCTCGATCTGCTGCTGGCCCTCGGCGTCAAGCGCGAGAACGTCTGGGTCACCGATATCGCCGGGGTGGTCTATGAGGGCCGCGCCGAGGAGATGGATCCCTGGAAGGCGCGCTACGCCCAGAAGACCGCGGCGCGCAGCCTGGCCGAGGTGATCGAAGGCGCCGATGTGTTCCTGGGCGTCTCCGCGCCGGGCGTGCTGAAGCCGGAGATGGTCGCGGCCATGGCGGAGCGGCCGATCATCCTGGCGCTCGCCAACCCGGTGCCCGAGATCATGCCGGAAGAAGCGCTGGCGGCGCGTGCCGACGCGATCATCGCCACCGGCCGCTCGGACTATCCCAACCAGGTCAACAACGTGCTCTGCTTCCCGTTCATCTTCCGCGGCGCGCTGGACGCGGGCGCGACCACGATCAACCAGGAGATGAAGCTGGCCTGCGTCAAGGCGCTCGCCGATCTGGCCCTGGCCGAGCCCTCGGAGGTGGTCGCCAAGGCCTATGGCGGCGAGGCCCGGCGCTTCGGCCCCGAATACCTGATCCCGCGGCCCTTCGACCCGCGCCTGATCCTCGAGATCGCCCCGGCGGTCGCCAAGGCGGCGATGGACTCTGGGGTCGCGACCCGGCCGATCGCGGATTTCGAGGCCTACCGCGAGCGACTGACCCAGTTCGTGTTCCGCTCGGGTCTGATCATGAAGCCGATCTTCGACCGCGCCGGCCGCGATCCCAAGCGGGTCATCTATGCCGAGGGCGAGGACGAGCGGGTCTTACGCGCGGTTCAGATCCTGGTCGACGACGGCCTGGCCAAGCCGATCCTGGTCGGGCGTCCCGAGGTGATCGCCACCCGCATCGAGCGCCTGGGCCTGCGCGTCGAAGCGGGCCGCGATTTCGAGATCGTCAATCCGGAGAGCGATCCGCGCTACAACAGCTACTGGCAGGCCTACCACCGCCTGATGGAGCGCGCCGGCATGTCGCCGGACCGGGCGCGCACCGTGGTGCGCACCAACGCCACCGTGATCGCGGCGCTGGCCGTGCACCTGGGTGACGCCGACGCCATGCTGTGCGGCGTCGAGGGCCGCTACCACCGGCACCTGGAGCATCTCGGCAGGATCATCGGCCTGGCCGAGGAGGCCCACGATTTCTCGGCGCTCAGCCTGCTGATCCTGCCCAGCGGCACCTTCTTCCTGGCCGACACCTACGTGAGCCCCGACCCCAGCGCCCAGGAGATCGCCGAGATGACCGTGCTCGCCGCGGCGCACCTGCGGCGCCTCGGCATCGAGCCCAGGATCGCGCTCCTGTCGCACTCCAGCTTCGGCAGCCGGGACACCGCCAGCGCGGCCAAGATGCGCGCGGCGCTCGAGACCCTGCACGCCCAAAACCCCGAGCTCGAGGTCGAGGGCGAGATGCAGGCCGACGCCGCGCTCGACGAGGCGATCCGGAGCCGCATCTTTCCCAACTCGCGCCTGAGCGGTCCGGCGAACCTGCTGATCATGCCCAACCTGGACGCCGCCAATATCGCCTTCAATCTGGTCAAGTCGGTGGGCGAGGGGCTGCCGGTCGGGCCGATCCTGATCGGCGCCAGGGCGCCGGCGCATATTCTGACGTCCTCGGTGACCGCGCGCGGCGTGGTCAACATGTCGGCGATCGCGGTGGTCGATGCCCAGGATCGCGGCAAGAACTAAGCGGAGAGTCGGACGCCATGACCGAACAGCCGCCCGCCGCGGAGCACGCCGAGCCGCCGGTCATCGAGTCGGAGGAGGACTACGGCCTTTCCGCCGAGCTGATCCACGCCATCGAGGATGCGCTCGAGACCGGGCACGGCGACGTGGTCCTGGAACGCGCCACCGAGCTCCACGAGGCCGACCTGGCCGACCTGCTGGAGAGCCTGACCCACGACGAGCGGCGGCAGCTGGTCGAGGTCCTGGGCGGGGCCTTCGATCCGGAGGTGCTGCCCTATCTCGACGCGGCGGTGCGCGAGGAGGTCATCGACCAGCTCGGGCCGCAGCGCCTGGTGGGCCTGCTCTCCGCGCTCCATAGCGACGACGCGGTCGAGGTCTTCGCGGACCTGGACGAGGAGTTCCAGCACCGCATCCTGACCGCGCTGCCCCAGGCCTACCGGCACCTGCTGGAGGAGAGCCTGTCCTATCCGGAGGACTCCGCCGGCCGCATCATGCAGCGCGAGGTGGTGGTGATCCCCTCGGCCTGGACGCTGGGCGAGACCATCGACTACCTGCGCGCCGCCGAGGACCTGCCCGACGACTTCTACGACCTCTACATCGTCAACCCCAAGCACCATCCGATCGGTTTCATCCCGCTCAGCCGGGCGCTCAGGACGCGCCGCCCGGTGCGGCTGACGGAGATCATGGAAACCGACATGAAGGTGATTCCGCTGACCATGGACCAGGAGGAGGTCGCCTACCTGTTCCACCAGTACGGCCTGGTCTCGGCCCCGGTGGTCGACGAAGCCGGGCGCCTGGTGGGCGTGGTCACGGTGGACGACGTGGTCGACGTCATCCACGAGGAGGCCGAAGAGGACATCATGAAGCTGGCCGGCGTGATCGAGGGCGACCTCTACACCGCCATGCTGGCGACCACGCGCGCGCGCTTTCCCTGGCTGGTGGTGAATCTCGCGACCGCGATCGTCGCCTCGATCGTGATCAGCCTGTTCGAGGCGACCATCCAACAGGTCGTGGCGCTCGCCGTGCTGATGCCGATCGTCGCCTCGATGGGCGGCAATGCCGGCACCCAGACGCTCACGGTGGCGGTGCGGGCGCTGGCCATGAAGGACCTGACCGAGGCCAACACGCGGCGCTTCGTCGGCAAGGAAATCCTGATCGGGGTCGCCAACGGGGTGCTGTTCGCCGCCCTCGCGGGCCTGGTGGCCTGGATATGGTTCGATTGGCCGGCCCTGGGGCTGGTGATCGCCGCCGCCATGGTGGTCAACATGATCGTCGCCGGATTCTCGGGCACCCTGGTTCCGATCGGCCTCGATCGCCTGGGCGTCGATCCGGCGATCGCCTCCAGCGTGTTCGTGACCACGGTCACCGACGTGGTCGGCTTCTTCGCCTTCCTGGGCCTGGCCGCGGCGTTCCTGCTTTAGGGGCGTCGTTACGTGGTTCGAGCCGGCCGGACGCGGGTGCCGACGGACCACTCCCAGGGGTCCGGCATGACCCCCACGGGCACCTCGATCACGCTCGGCCCGGATTGGCCGAAGGCGTCGCCGATCGCCGACTTCAGCTCCTCCGGCGAGGTCGCGCGGGTGGCCCCGGCGCCGAAGCTTTCGGCCAGGCGGACGAAATCGGGGTTGCTCAGTTCCGAGGCGATGACCCGGCCGCCGTAAAGCTCCTTCTGCATGCGCAATACGTTGCCGAACGCGCCGTCGGTGAAGACCACGGCGACGACGCCGATGTTGTGCTTCACCGCGGTCGCCAGCTCCTGGACGTTGAACATGAACCCGCCGTCGCCGTTGATCGACAGGACCATCTTGTCGGGATGGGCGACCTTGACGCCGAGCGCGGTGGCGAAGCCGAACCCGAGCGTGCCCTGATAGCCCGACGACACCAGGCCGCGCGGCTGATAGACCGGAAAGCCGAAGCGCGTCACGTAGCCGACCTGGGTCAACTCGTCGACCAGAATGCCGTCGTCCGGCAGCGCCTCGCGTAAGCAACGGACATAGGCCATCTGCGGGCCCAACCGGCGCTCCAGTTCCTCGGCGAAGGCGGCCTTGAAGCGGTTCAGCTCGTCCTCGCGCGAGGCACGGCGCCGGTTGCGCCGCGCCACCGCGGGAATCAGCGCGGCCAGGGCCTTCTGGGCGTCGGCGACGATGCCCAGCTTGGGCCGCATGATGCGTTGGATCTCGGTCGGGTCGATATCGATGTGGATGACCTGGAGGCCGTCGTCGACGCCCCAGATCATGCGTTGCGGCTGCAGCCGGGTGCCGACCGCCAGGATCACGTCGGCGTCGACCCACAGCTTGCGGCCGGCGAGGCCGACCAGCGCGAGATAGTGCCGGTCGCTGAGGGCGCCCCGGCCGGAGCGG
>JACZVL010000008.1 GCA_022572685.1 Pseudomonadota bacterium | reverse complement strand
TCACATCGTCCTGCCCGAGATCATCTCGAAGGAGCCCCTCGGTCCGGCCACCCGTCAAGGTGACGACCAGTGGTCCGACATCATAACCTGGGTTCTCAACGCGACGATCACGGCCGAGGAAAAGGGCGTCACGAGCGCCAATGTCGATTCGATGAAAAATTCCAAGGATCCCGAGATCCTGCGCCTCCTGGGCGTGGAAGGCAGCCAGGGTGAAGAGTTGGGCCTCACCAAGGACTGGGCGTACAACATCATCAAGACCGTCGGCAACTACGGCGAGATCTTTGAGCGCAATGTTGGCGTGAACACGCCCATCGGTCTCGAGCGCGGCCTCAACGCCCTGTGGACCAACGGCGGCCTTCAGTACACACCGCCGTTCCGTTAATACGACCGGCGGATCGTCGAGAAATTTGGAAGCGTGCCGGCGCCCTCTCGGGTTCCGGCACGTTTTCTTTTTTCTCTTGTCTCTTGCCTTTCCATAACTGTTTTTATTAGCTTTCGTGTTTGGAAATAGGGATCCCTGAAAGGGAAAATTTGCCTGCCATGGCCACAATTTCCGAGACAAGTCCCGACAAACGCAACCCGATCGCGCGCCTTTGGAGCAACCAGCAAGCCCGGTCCGTCATCATCCAGATCGTGACGCTGACGGTGATATTCGCGGCCTTCGCGCTCATCATCCGCAATGTCGTCATCAACCTCGAAGCGGTCGGAAAAGAGTTTAGTTTCGACTTTTTCCTGTATCCAGCCGCTTACGACATAACGTTTTCGCCGTTTATCGAGTACAGCTCGAGGTCCACGCATCTGCGGGCCGCCGTCGTCGGCCTTCTCAACACCCTGCTGGTCGCCACCTGCGGCATCGTTCTGGCGACGATCATGGGCTTCACCATGGGAATCCTGCGGCTGTCCAAGAACTGGCTGGTCAACCGGATGGTTTACTGCTTCCTGGAATTCACGCGCAACATTCCGGTCCTCCTGCACATCCTGTTCATCCACGGGCTCGTCGTCACCCAGTTGCCGGTGCCCAAGCAGGCGATGAATTTCGCCGATTCCTTCTTTCTCACGAACCGGGGATTCTACCTTCCCTCACCCGTTTGGGAAGCGGGGGCCTGGATCGTCGCGGCGGCATTCGTGATCTCGATCGCTTTCGTTGTCTTCTTCGTACGCTGGGCGAAAAAGCTCCAGGAAGAGACGGGCCGGATTTACCCCGTTTTCTGGATATCGGCCGGCGCGATCGTGGGGGCGACGGGGGTCGCTTTCCTGGCCGCGGGCATGCCGCTTTCCTGGGCTGTTCCCGAACTTAAGGGGTTCAATTTCAGGGGCGGGGTGGCGATCAAACCCGAGTTCATCGCGCTGTGGCTGGCGCTTTCCTATTACACAGCCTGCTTTATCGCGGAGATCGTCCGGGCCGGCATACTCGCGATCAGCTACGGGCAGACCGAGGCCGCATATGCGCTCGGGCTCCGTCCCAACAGGACGCTGCAGCTCGTCATTATCCCGCAGGCCCTTCGCGTGATCGTGCCGCCGCTGGCGAGCCAGTACCTGAATCTCACCAAGAATTCCTCACTCGCGATCGCCATCGGTTACATGGACATCGTCGCGACGGTTGGGGGAATCACCCTGATGCAGACCGGCAAGGAGATGGAGACGATGATCGTCGTTCTCCTGATCTATCTGACCATCTCTTTGCTGATCTCGGGATTCATGAATTGGTACAACAAGAAGATGGCGCTGGTGGAGAGATGAGCCATGGCTGACACTGCGCCAACCTACGAAGTCGGCCAGCATCCGGATATGCCGCCGCCGCGCAGCGAAGTCGGTGTCCTCGGATGGATCAAACACAACCTCTTTTCCTCGCCGTTGAACGTGGTGATGACCGTCCTGGCCATTGGGTTCCTGTGGGTGCTGATACCGCCGCTGTTCGAGTGGATCGTGCTGGACGCGATCTGGACCGCGGACTCGCGCAAGGAATGCTGGGACAAGATGGAGGTGCCGGAGGGCGCCGCCTGCTGGGCCTTCATCAAAGGCCGCTTCCAGCTTTTCGTTTACGGGTTCTATCCCCATGCCTCGCGCTGGCGCGTGAACCTGTCGTTCGTGCTCCTGGTCATGGCGATCGTGCCGGTGCTTTACGACAATATGCCGGGCCGGAAATACGGGCTCTGGTACGCGATGGCTTTCCCGTTCATCGCCGGCTGGCTCCTGGTCGGCGGCTTCGGCCTGACCCCCGTCGACACCGACCAGTTCGGCGGCATCATGCTGACCTTCGTGATCGGCGTCACCGGCATCTCGTTCTCGCTTCCGATCGGAATTCTTCTCGCCCTCGGACGCCGGTCGAAGATGCCGGTCCTGAGAATCCTGTGCGTCATGTTCATCGAGTTCATCCGCGGCGTGCCGCTGATCGCCCTGCTGTTCATCGCTTCGACGATGCTCAACTTCTTCCTGCCGCCGGGCACGGGCTTCGACCTGCTGATACGGGTGCTGATCATGGTGACCCTGTTTGCGTCGGCTTACATTGCCGAGGTCGTTCGTGGCGGGTTGCAGGCGATCCCCAGGGGCCAGCACGAGGCCGCCGATGCGCTCGGCCTGACCTTCACGAAGGCTCAAGCGCTGATCATCCTGCCGCAGGCGCTGAAGATCTCGATCCCCGGCATCGTCAACACCTTTATCGGGCTTTTCAAGGACACCACTCTGGTTCTGATCATCGGGATGCTCGATCCGCTGGGCATCGGGCGGGCGTCGTTGGCGGACGCCGTCTGGGCGGGATTGGCGCGCGAGGTCTACCTCTTTATCGCCCTGTTCTTCTTCATCTGCTGCTTCAGCATGTCGAGGTACTCACTCTACCTGGAGCGAAAGCTCCATACCGGCCACTAGCGCCGCCGGGCGCCGGGTCCGGCCGGGAAGGAAAACCAGGAGGCAAGCATGCCGACAAGCATGACCGAAGGCGTCGCGGAAGACGAAATCCGCCACCCGACGAAGAAGCTGACCGTCAGCGAAGAGGTGGCGATCGAAATGGTCGCCGTCCACAAGTGGTACGGTGAGTTCCACGTGCTCAAGGACATCAACCTGACGGTTCACAAGGGCGAGCGCATCGTCATCTGCGGCCCTTCGGGATCGGGCAAGTCCACTCTGATCCGCTGCATCAACCGGCTCGAGGAGCATCAGAAAGGCCGGATCGTCGTCGACGGCGTCGAGCTGACCGGCGACCTGAAGAACATCGAGCTGGTCCGCTCCGAGGTGGGCATCGTATTTCAGAGCTTCAATCTGTTTCCTCACCTCACGGTCCTGGAAAACTGCGCGTTGGCGCCGATCTGGGTGCGCAGGATGCGCAGGGTCGAGGCCGAGGAAATTGCCATGAAGTACCTCGAGCGGGTCAAGATTCCCGAGCAGGCCGCCAAATACCCGGGCCAGCTTTCGGGCGGTCAGCAGCAGCGCGTCGCCATCGCGCGCTCGTTGTGCATGAGCCCCCGGATCATGCTGTTCGACGAGCCGACCTCGGCGCTCGACCCCGAGATGATCAAGGAAGTGCTCGATGTGATGGTCGAGCTCGCGGAATCCGGCATGACCATGCTCTGCGTGACCCACGAAATGGGTTTTGCAACGGCGGTCGCCAACCGCGTCATTTTCATGGACTTCGGCGAGATCATCGAGCAGAACGAGCCGCACGAGTTCTTCAATAACCCGCAGCACGACCGGACCAAGATGTTCCTCAGCCAGATCCTGCATCACTAGAGCGGATCAGGATTGCATCAATAGTGTGGAGCAGATTCACGCGGTTGATCGGATCTCCGTCGGCGATTCGAATCGACCCCGATCTGCTCTTGGGAAGCGCCGGCTGGCCTTTTCGCGGCTGGGTGAAGCGCGTGGCCCGCCTCGGCTACCCACCATCGCGCTGGCGCTGCTCGCGAAAATGTCAACGTGGCGAGTTTAGAGTATCGTTGCGTTTCTGGGCCGTATGTTTCATGTTTTATCGTCGTTATCGAGCGCGGCTTGCGACTCGTGCTACTATTCCGCCATCGCGCCCGTTGCCGCGCAGGAATTCAAGGAGGACAGTCATGGGCAGGAGTTCTCGATTGAGCGCCGCACTCGCGCCTCTGTTGTTGATGCTGGGTGCCTCCCCGGTTGCCGCGGCGCCGCAGATTCTGGCCGTGATCGCGACCGCGGAGCCGGTGACCTTGCAGTGCGAGTTCGGTGACTGCAGAGCCGAGTTCACCGTCTATTGCATCGAGAAGCGCCGAAATTCACCGCTGCCGGGCACCGCCTATCGCATTCACGATCCGAAGTCCCTCACCCTCGACGGCGTGCGACGGGACGGCTCGACGGTCCGTCTCGCGGCCTCGGAACTCCTCGCCATCACCACCGAGCGCGGCCATACCGCGGTCCGGATGAGCCTGCCCAGCCGGGTGCTCAGGCAGTTCGACTTGGCCTCGGTCCGGGTCAGCGTGGGCGCGGGCGCGAGCCTGATCCCGCAGCCGACCGCGGGCGATCGCAGGCCGCATTCCGAGATCGACATCATGCGGGCGACCGGCCCGCTGCGGACCGCGGCGGCGGCGATCGTGGACAACGGCGGCGCGCAGCTCGAGGCGGCGCGGGTGACTCTGCGCTTGGTCAACGCACTGCCGCGCGCCGGGCGCGCCACGCAGAGCGAACGCGATCAGGCCTGGGTGCGGTTCGCGCCGGCGGCGGATGCCGATGGCCGCGCCATAGCCAAGGCGGGTTTCGAACGCTGCTCGGCCACGACCAAGAGCGGGCTGATGAGCCTGCGTCAGTGCCTGGGCTCGTGGCACGATACGCTTATCGGCAAGCTCAACACCCAATACTGGGAGGCGATCGAGACCGGTAGCTAGGTTTTCAGCGACCACGCGAGGGCCGCATGTCGTCCCACGATCGAAGAGGCACCCCCGGCGCGTTGGGTCGCCGGGCGAACCGGGTGGGACGGACATGGAATACCTGTTGGTGGTTTATTTTTTGATGAGCGGCGTCTGGGTTCGCGGCGACGAGCTCGATGGTTGGGGGGCCATCCCCTATCCGACGGAGGCGGCTTGCCTCGAACGCAAGGTGCGTGCCGAGGAGATTCAGGCCGACCTGAAGCGGGTCGCTCCGCGCGCTCTGGAAAAGCGGTATGTCTGCGAGCCCCGCGAAACCGGCCCTGGTGGCAGCGGCTAGAACACCGTGGCCGGGGTTGGTGGTTAAAAGCTGTTGCGGTTCAGAATGGTAGCGGCTAACGTGGATGCCGTTTGGACTTCGCTCACTGCCTCGAACAGCGAATAACAATGCTCGTCGAGACAGATAGTCAGCTACGAGAACAGGGAGAACAGGGAAATGAAATTCACAAGGTTATTGACGCTGGCCGCTTCAGCCTTCGCGCTGATCGTCGCGGGTAGCGTGGGGGCGTCGGCGCAGTCGACGCTCGAAATCGTCAAGAAGCGCGGCCTTCTGCGTTGCCAGGTCGGCCCACCGGCGCCGGGGTTCTATAATCTCGACGCCAATGGCGAGTGGTACGGCAGCGACGTTTCGATCTGCCAGGCCGTCGCCGCGGCCATTTTCGGCGACAAGACGAAGCTGGAAATTCAGTCGGTCAGCTCACAGGTCCGCTTTACCGCGCTGGCCAACGGCGAGTCCGACCTTCTGTCGCGGACGGCCACCTGGACGTTGCTTCGCGACACCCAGCTCGGCCTCGACTTCACGGCGATCAACTTCTATGACGGCCAGGGCTTCGTGGTCCCCAAGGACACCGGCATCAAGTCCGCGCTCGAGCTCAAGGGCGCCACGGTCTGCGTGCTGACCGGCACCACCACCGAGTTGAACCTGGCGGACTTCAGCCGGGTCAATAATCTCGACATCAGCCCGGTCACCTTCGAGGACACCAACGTCCGCAACGACACCTATCTCGCGGGCGGCTGTGACGCGATGACCAACGACAAGTCGAGCTTGGCAGCCAGCATGGCGGCGTTCCCCAATCCCGGCGACCACCTGGTTCTCCCCGAGACCATTTCCAAGGAGCCGCTGGCTCCGGCGGTGAGGCAGGGTGACGCGCAGTGGTTCGACATCGTCAAATGGACGGTCTACGTGTTGATCGGCGCCGAGGAACTCGGCATCACCCAGGCCAACGTCGACGATATGCGCGCCAACGCGACCAACCCCTCGGTCCGCCGTATTCTCGGCGCCGAGGGCAACCTGAACGAGGGTTTGGGCCTGTCCAAGGATTGGGCCTACAACATCATCAAGGCGGTCGGCAATTACGGCGAGATCTACGAAGCCTATATGGGTGGTGGCAAATTGGGCATCGGCATCGACCGGGCCGGGTCGGCGAACGCCCTCTGGACCCAAGGCGGACTGATGTACTCCCCGCCGTTCCGCTAGGATTATCGGATGGCGCCCGGCCCCTTGGTTAAGGGCCGGGCGTCGTTTTTCCCCGATTGAGCCTACGCGAAACATCAGGGCCCGATGATCATGGCCGTCGGCGATACCAACAACACATCGGTACCTGTCAGGCCGAAGGAGAGGTTCGACTTTTTCCACGACGAGCGCGTACGCTCGGTCTTCTATCAAGTTCTAACCGCTGGCGTCGTCGGCTGGCTCGCTTGGTATCTGATCTCGAACACGGCGCACAATCTGGAAGTGCGCGGGATGAATACCGGCTTCGGCTTCCTGACCGCCACCGCCGGCTTCGACACCGACTTCAAGCTGATCGAATACAAGCCCGGCATTGGGACCTACGGCCGCATCTTCCTGATCGGCTGCCTCAACACCCTTCTGGTCTCGTTCTTCGCGATCATCGCGAGCACCTTCCTCGGTTTCTTTGTCGGCATTTTAAGGCTTTCCAACAATTGGCTGGTCGCCCGGCTGGCGCTGGTCTTTGTGGAAATCGTTCGCAACACGCCGTTGCTGCTGCAGATCATATTTTGGTACGTCGGGGTTTTCGCCATCCTGCCCCGGGTCAAGAACAGTCTCGATCTTTCCGGCGGCGCGGAGGTCGTGTTCCTCAACAATCGCGGCCTGTATATGGCCTGGCCGGTTCCGGGCGATCTCTTCTGGATGACCACCACCGCCTTTGTCGCCGCCGTCGTCGGCGTGTTTTTTCTCAGGCGTTGGGCCCATAAGCGCCAGGACCAGACCGGCCAGCAATTCCCGGTCGTCTCGGCCTCCGCCGCCCTGCTGATTCTGGTGCCGGGGGCGGTCTATCTGGTGACCGGATCGCCGCTCGAATGGGACATTCCGACGCTCCAGGGCTTCAATTTCAAGGGCGGCTTCAGCCTGCCGCCGGCGTTCCTGGCGCTGCTGGTCTCCTTGACCATCTATCACGCGGCGCATCTCGCCGAATCCGTGCGCGCCGGCATCCTCTCGGTGAACAAGGGACAGACCGAGGCGGCGCTGGCGATCGGCCTCAAGCCGGGCCGGGCGATGGCCTTGGTCATCATTCCCCAGGCCATGCGCGCCATCGTGCCGCCGTTGATCAGCCTGTGGATGAACGTGGTCAAGAATTCCTCGCTGGCGATCGCCATCGGTTATTCGGACGTGGTCGCGCTGTTCATGCAGACAGCCTTGAACCAGGCCGGCTACGCGGTCGAAATGGTCGCCATGACGATGGCGTTCTACATGTTCATCAGCCTCTCCATTTCGGGCCTGTTGAACATCTACAATAAACGCGTCCAACTGGTGGAGCGCTGATCATGGCCGTGCTGAGAGCGGAAAGGACGCCCGCCCGGAGCGCGCCCCTGTCCGAAACCTCGGTCCTCGGGTGGCTGCGCAAGAATCTGTTCTCATCCTGGATCAATATCATTCTCACCATCGTCTCCATCTACATCATCTACATAACGGTGACGGGGTTGTGGGTTTGGGGCGTGACCGACGCCGTTTGGGTGGCCAAGGACCGGCGCGACTGTTTCGATATCAGCATCGATGGCGCCTGCTGGGCCGGCGTCATCGTATGGCTCGACAATTTCTTCTACGGCCGCTACCCCAGGGCGGAGTTGTGGCGGGTCAACCTCGGCGGCTTGTTGCTGTTCCTGTGGATGGCGCCGCTATGGCTGCCCCGGGTCAAGGATAAGATCTTCATCGGCCTGACCACGGTGTTCCTCTATCCCTTCCTCGCCGGTTATTTCTTCGCCGGCGGCGATAAGGGCCTCTTCATGCAGGTCATGATCAGCTTGGCGATCGTCGCCCTGATCGGCCAGACCCTGCACGCGATCATCGGAGTGTCCAGCGGCCGCGGTTTGCCCGAATACCTGATCCGATTGCTGGGCAAGGAAGAAGCGTCGGAAGCGCGACAGCGCCATACGCTTCTCGCCATTCTTGCCGGCGCCCTCGTCGTGGCCTTTGTCGGGCAAATGGGGTGGAGCTTCGTGGGGGTTTCCTGGACCAAATGGGGCGGGATGTTCCTCACCCTGGTGATATCGGGAATCGGCATCGCTTCGGCGCTTCCCTTGGGTATCATCCTCGCCCTTGGCCGGCGATCCAAGCTGCCGGTGATCCGGGTGCTCTCTACCGCGTTCATCGAGTTGTTCCGTTCGGTGCCGTTGATTACCGTGCTGTTCATGGCGACGACCATGTTCCCGCTGTTCATGCCCGAAGGTTTCGTCCTCAACAAGCTGGTTCAGGTCATCATCGCGGTGTGCCTGTTTTCCGGCTGTTACATGGCCGAGACCGTTCGCGCGGGCCTGCAAGCCATTCCCCACGGCCAGTACGAGGCCGCCCACACCGTCGGCCTGGGCTATTGGGGGACCATGGGTCTGGTGGTCATGCCCCAGGCGCTCAAGCACATGATTCCGAATATCGTCGGCAGCTTCATCGGACTGTTGAAGGACACCACCCTGGTATCGATCATCGGGTTGTTCGACGTCCTGGGAATGCTGCGCGCGGTCAGTCAGGACATACCGTGGCGCGGGCTCCACAAGGAACCGCTGATCTTCGGCGCGGTGCTATTTTTCGTCATCTGTTTCGCCATGTCGAAATACAGCCGGCACCTGGAAGTGAAGCTTTCAGCCGGCGACAACCGTTGAACCGGCCGGACCGGAGGAGATAACAATGGCATCCGTGGACGAGCAGGAAACCCAAACCCAGTTGGCGTCCGCCGCGTCGTCCGAAGTCATCATCGAGTTCGACAAGGTCAATAAGTGGTACGGCGATTTCCACGTGCTCAAGGACATCGACCTGGTGGTCCACAAGGGCGAGCGGATCGTCGTCTGCGGCCCTTCGGGATCCGGGAAATCGACTCTCATCCGCTGCGTCAACCGGCTCGAGGAGCATCAGCAGGGCACCATCATCGTCGACGACATGACGCTGGATAAGAATCTCAAGAACATCGACCATATTCGCAGCGAAGTGGGCATGGTGTTTCAGAGCTTCAACCTGTTTCCCCATCTCACCATTATCGAGAACCTCACCCTGGGGCCGATCTGGGTGCGCAAGATACCCAAGGTCGAGGCCCTGGAAGCGGCCATGCTTTATCTCGAGCGGGTCAAGATACCGGAGCAGGCCAACAAGTATCCGGGCCAGCTCTCGGGCGGTCAGCAGCAGCGCGTGGCGATCGCCCGTTCGCTCTGCATGAACCCCAAGATCATGCTGTTCGACGAGCCGACCTCGGCGCTCGACCCGGAGATGATCAAGGAGGTTCTCGACGTGATGGTCGAACTCGCCGCGACCGGCATGACCATGATCGTGGTGAGCCACGAGATGGGCTTCGCCAAGACCGTCGCCGACCGGGTGATGTTCATGGACGAAGGCGAGATCGTCGAGCAGAACGAACCCCACGAATTCTTCAACCACCCGCAGCACGACCGCACCAAGCTGTTCCTCAGCCAGATCCTGCATCAATAGGGACGCGCCGAGGGGGCCGGTGGTCTTCAAGGCGGCGCCGCTGCCGCGGTGGACCAGTCGTTAAAGCTTTTCGACGCCCGCCGCCGGTTACCCTCCGCGATCAGCCCTGGGCGGGAATCAGGCCGGTCAGGCGCGGATCGGGCAGAATTTTCTGCTCCTGGTCGTAGGCCGTGAAGCCGTGGCGCTGGTAGAGCGGCAGCGCGCGCGGGTGATCGAGGGTGTTGGTGTGGACCCAGAGGCGGCTGGGCCCGTAGCTCCAGGCGATGTCGATCGCCATGGACAGCAGATAGTCGCCCAACCCACGGCCGATGAACTCCGGCATCAGGCCGATATAGGCGAGTTCGATCTCCGGCTTCACCCGCCGGTCGAGCTCGGCGTATCCGGCCGGCACGCCCTCGAGGTAGAGCACGTAGATCTCGACCGCGTCGTCCTGGATGATGGCGGCGAGATCCGCGTCGTCCATGGCGCGCCGCTCGTACCACAGCCAGTCCGCGCCGACGCCGTTGTAGAGGAAGCGGTAGAAGGCGACGGTCGGCCGCCGGGCCCGGAGCAGGGCGACCCGGATGCCGGGGGGCGGATGGCCGGCCGGCCGGCCCGGCTTTTCGGTCATCTCGAGACGGGTGATCGTGCAGGCCAGGGTGCCGACCTCGTGGGGTCCCTCCTTGGGCGGCTTGCCGTCGAGGGTGAGCCAGCGGCTGAACACCAGGCGCGGCTCCTCCTGGTAGCCGATCGACAGGTAGAAATCGCGGACCGCCGCGTTGGTGTCGCGCACCATGAGATTGATCTTGGCCACGCCGAGCCGCGCCAGCCACTTCTCGGCGTGGCGCATGATGCGCCGGCCCAAGCCCCGGCCCTGGAAGTCCGGGTCGGCGGCGACGTAGTAGGGATAGCCGCGGTGGCCATCGTGGCCGACGCAGACCGTGGCCACGATCCGCTCCGCGTCGCTTCCGGCCTTGTGCTCGCCGACGAAGATCTCGGCGTTGGGCGAGGCCCGCCACAGGGCGATGTCCCGGTCCGGGTCGTTGTACGAAACGATCAGCCCGCAGCGCTCCCAGAGCGCGACCACCGCGTCCCGGTCGCCGGGCCGGTAGGCGCGGATGGTGAGTTCCGATGCGAGGCTGTCCCTTGCGGCCATGGACTCAACCCGCGGGCGTGGGGCCGGCGGGCCCGGTCTCTATCGGGGTGTCGCCGTCGGGCAGGCCCCATTCGGACCAGGAGCCGTCGTAGACCGCGACCTGGCGATGGCCCAGCAGATGCAGGCCGAGCGCCAGCACCCCGGCGGTCACGCCGGAGCCGCAGCTGGTCACCACCGGGCGCGCGAGGTCGATGCCGGCGGCGGCGAGGCGCGCCCGAAGCGCTTCGGCCGGCAGCAGGGTCTGGGTCTCGGGATCGAGCAGCTCGACGAAGGGCAGGCTGCGGCTGCCCGGGATGTGGCCGCCGCGCATGCCGGCGCGCGGCTCCGGCGTCTCGCCGGTGAAGCGGCCGGCGGCGCGCGCGTCCAGCACCTGTTCGCGCCGGCTCTCGATGTTGGCCAGTAGCTGCGCCTTGTCGCGCACCAGGAAGGTGTTCATGCGCGCGGTGAAGTGGCGCGGTTGGGCCTGCCCGGGGCCGTCCTCGACCCGGCGGCCCTCGCTCAGCCACTTGGGCAGGCCGCCGTCGAGCACCGCCACGTCCTCGTGGCCGAACACCCGGAAGCTCCACCAGGCGCGCGCCGCGCTCCAGATTCCGCGCTGGTCGTAGACCACGATGCGCACCCCGTCGCCCAGCCCCAGCCGGCGTACCTTGGAGGAGAATTTCTCCGGGCTCGGCAGCATGTGGGGCAGGGCGCTGTCGCTGTCGGCGATGTCGTCGATGTCGAAGAACACCGCGCCCGGAATGTGTTGGGCCTGGTACTCGACGCGCGGGTCCAGGCCCTCGTTGGGCAGGTAGTAGCTGGCGTCGGCGACGCGCACGTCGGGCGCGTCCAGATGCGCGGCCAGCCACTCGGTATCGACCAGCGCCGGGTTGTCGTGGGCGGTCATTATCGGCGCTCCTCGGTATCAGTCCGCGAAGGCGATGTTGATGCGGCGGTTCTGGCGGCCCTTGTTTTCGATCTTGGTGACCTTGACCGGGCCGATCTCGCCGGTCCGGCGTACGTGGGTGCCGCCGCAGGGCTGCAGGTCGACGCCCTCGATCTCCATCAGCCGGACCCGGCCGGCGCCGATCGGTGGCTTGACCGACATGGTGCGCACCAACTCCGGGGTTCGGCTGAGTTCGTCCTCGGTGATCCAGCGCGAGGTCAACGGACGGTCCTCGGCGACGATCCGGTTGAGCTCGGCGGTGATCGCGTCCTTGTCGAGCCGGGTGTCGGGCAGGTTGAAGTCGAGCCGGCCCTTGCCGTCGCCGACCTGGCCGCCGGTCACGTCGCCTTCGACGATCGAGCAGAGCACGTGCATGCAGCTATGGATGCGCATCATCCGGTGGCGCCGCTCCCAGTCGATCTCGGCGGTGACCTTGGCGCCGGGGGCGGGCAGGGCGGCGCCGTCCTCGGCAACATGGACCACGTCCTCGTGGTCGGCGCCCTTGCGCGCTTCCACGATGCGCAAGCTCCCGCCGTCCTCGAGGCGCAAGATCCCGACGTCGCCGGGCTGGCCGCCGCCGGTGGGATAGAACACCGTGCGGTCGAGCCGGATACCGGCGCCGTCGACGGCGGTCACCGTGGCTTGGCAGGACTTCTGGTAGGCGTCGTCGCGAAAGATCAGTTCCATCTCACCCTCATGTTGCCAAACCCGCGCGCTCCAACCAATCCGGCACCGGCAGGTTCTTCTCGCGCAGGAAAGTCGGGTTGAACAGCCGGCTCTGATAGCGGGTGCCGAAATCGCACAGCAGGGTCACGATGGTGTGCCCGGGGCCGAGCTGCTTGGCCAGGCGCACGGCGCCGACCAGGTTGATGCCGCTCGACGCGCCCAGACAAAAACCTTCGTGCTCGAAGATGTCGAACACCATGGCCACGGACTCGGCGTCGGGGATCTGGAAGGCCTCGTCCACCGGCGCGTCCTTCAGGTTGCCGGTGATCCGGCCCTGGCCGATGCCCTCGGTGATCGAGCTGCCCTCGGCCTTGAGCTCGCCGTGCTTGTAGTAGTGGTACAGCGCCGAGCCCGGCGGGTCGGCCAGCACGATGGTGATCTCCGGGTTCTGCTCCTTGAGGTACATGCCGACCCCGGCCAGGGTGCCGCCGGTGCCGACCGCCGAGACGAAGGCGTCGAGCCTGCCGCCGGTCTGGCGCCAGATCTCCGGCCCGGTCGAGACGTAATGGCCCTGGCGGTTGGCGACGTTGTCGAACTGGTCGGCGAAGATCGCCCCATGGGGCTCGCTCGCGGCCAGCTCCTCGGCCAGGCGCCGGGCGACGTTGACGTAGTTTTCCGGGTCGCGGTACGGCTTGGCCGGGACCTCGCGCAGCTCGGCGCCGGCCAGCCGCAGCATGTCCTTCTTCTCCTGGGACTGGGTCTCGGGGATCACGATGATGGTGCGGTAGCCGCGCGCGCGGGCGACCAGGGCCAAGCCGATGCCGGTGTTCCCCGCGGTGCCCTCGACGATCACCCCGCCGGGCCGGAGGGTGCCTTTCTCCTCGGCGTCCTTGACGATGTACCAGGCGGCGCGGTCCTTGACCGAGCTGCCCGGGTTGAGGAACTCGGCCTTGCCCAGGATCTCGCAGCCGGTCTGCTCCGACAGCCGGGCGAGCCGGATCAGCGGCGTGTTGCCGATGGCGCCGATAAAGCCGTCGCGAAGGTCCATGAAAGGTAATCCCAAGGTGGCCCAAGGTGGCCCGGGAGACTACCGATGGCTGGGGGCCGGTTCAAGGCCGGCTCACGACCAGATTTTCCTGAGCCGCTCCCGGTTCAGCGCCAACCACTGCAGGGTCATGACCGTGCTGGCATTGTGGTATTCGCTCCTGGCCAGGCGCTCCAGGGCGGCGTCCAGGGGCAGGGTGAAGGCGCGGATGTCCTCGTGCTCGTGGGGCAGCCCATGGATGCCGCCGACGCCCGCGCTGTCGACCCGGCCGCAATAGAGGTGGAGCACCTCGGAACCGCCGCCCGGGCTCGGCAACACGGTCCCGATCGGCTCGAGCTCGGCGATCTCGCAGCCGGCCTCCTCGAGCGCCTCGCGGCGGGCCACCTGCTCGGGGGTCTCGCCGGGTTCGACGATGCCGGCGACCGGCTCGATCAGCCAGGGTTCGAGCCCGGCGGCGTAGGCACCGATGCGGAACTGCTCGATCAGCACCACGGCGTCGCGCGCCGGATCGTAGGGCAGCACCACCGCGGCGCGGCCACGCTCGAACAGCTCGCGCGTCATGACCTCGGTCCAGCCGCCGCCGAAGCGCTTGTGGCGCAGGCGGTAAACGTCGATCCGGAAATAGCCGTCGTAAGGCGTGGTCTTCTCGATCAGCTCGACGTCGGCGGGACTGTTGGGGCGACCGGTCGCGGCTGGGGTCGTGGTTGCGGCCATGGTTGGTGGGCTCCCGGGCTGTTGGTGACTGTGATCGGCCCAGAGTAGCCCAGGATCGACCCGGCCCAAATCACATCCATGGTGTGTATTTTAGATGCGGCTCCGCCCGCCCGGTCGCTCCCGGCCCAGAGATTGTCGCGATCGAACAACTAGCGGGTGACGGCGGCCGGTAAAGTTTGTTAGTCTTAAGGCAAGGACCTGAAGCAAAAGCTGAATTCGCCGCCCATCCCGGGACCGGGGCGGGTGGGGGCAGGAAACTGGGAGGCGGCTCGAAGAGCCCGCGAAATCGAGAGGTCCCGACCGCCGGCGGCGTCCGCGCCGCCGGGCGGTTCGACGCACGGGCTCGACGCGAATGAACAGGGTATTCCGGGCAGAACCTCGACCCCGGGCGGGCGCGCCGCGCGCCCTCGGGTGTCAGCCGGCCGGATCTTCCGGACCTCGCATCCAGCGAAGGTCCAGGTTCCGGCTCGATGCTCTGAACGGGATCGGCAGACAACTGGGAGACAATCGATGACCAAAGAACTCAAGGACGAGTCCGGGAAGCGCGTGCATTCCTACATCCCGGAACTATGCGAACAGCTGCGCCAGAAGAAGATCGGCCGGCGCGATTTCCTGTACACGGCGACCATGCTCGGCGTCTCGGCGGGGGCGGCCTACGCCATGGCCGGCAAGATCATGGGACAGGGCGCGGTGGTGCCCAAGGCGGCGGCGCAAGGCAAGGGCGGGAACCTGCGCTGTGGCATGCGCTTGCAGGAGATGACCGACCCGGCAACCTTCGACTGGGTCCCGAAATCCAACGTCGCCCGTCAAATTACCGAGTATCTGGTGCGCACCGGGGCCGACAACATCACCCGGCCTTATCTGGCGGAGAGCTGGGAAGCGTCGGATGACCTCAAGACCTGGACCTTCAAGCTGCGCAAGGGGGTCAAGTGGTCGAACGGCGATGACTTCGGCGCCGACGACGTGGTCTACAACTTCGAGCGCTGGACCGATCCCGCGACCGGCTCGTCCAACATCGGCCTGTTCGCCGCCATGGTCGACACCATCGACACCGGCAAAAAGGACGACAACGGCAAGGCGATCATGGAGAAGCGCATGACGTCGGGCGCGGTCGAGAAAATCGACGACCACACGGTCCGGCTGAACCTGAACTCGGCGGTGCTGTCGATCCCCGAGAACCTGTACAACTATCCGACCGCCATCGTGCACCGCCGCTTCTCGGAGGAGGGCGGTGATCTGTCGAAGAACCCGGTCGGCACGGGGCCGTACCGCCTGGCGAAATTCGCGGTCGGCGAGGAAGCGGTCCTGGTCAAGCGCGATCCCCGTGAGTACTGGGGCGAGGAGGTCAGTCTCGACCAGATCAGATATATTGATTTCGGCGACGACGCCTCGGCGCCGGTCGCGGCGCTGGCCTCGAATCAGGTGGACATGGTCTACGAGCTTCAGGTGTCGCAGATCGACGTCATCAAGCGCATCCCGGGCATGGTTCTGCACCAGGCGGTTACCGCCCAGACGGCGGTCGCGCGCATGCAGGTCGACCAGGAGCCATTCACGGACAGGAAGGTTCGCCAGGCGGTCCAGGCCTGCATCGACCATGACAGCCTGCTGGAACTCGCGTACCGAGGCTTCGGGGCCCCGGCGGAGGACCATCACGTCTCGCCGATCCATCCGGAGTACTTCAAGCTACCGGAGCAGAAGCAGGATATCGCCAAGGCCAAGGCCCTGCTCGCGGAGGCCGGCCATCCCAACGGCATCCAGCTCAAGATCGACCTGAACGCCAACGTGGCCTGGGAAATCGCCGCGGCGCAGGCGATGCGCGAGATGTGGCTGAAGGCCGGCATCGACGTCCAGTTGAACGTGCTGCCCGGCGCCCAGTTCTGGGGCATCTGGGACAAGACGCCGTTCGGCCTGACTTCATGGACCCACCGGCCGCTGGGTGTGATGGTGATGAATCTGGCATACCGCTCGGGCGTGCCGTGGAACGAGAGCCACTACGACAGCGCCGAGTTCGACGCCGCCCTCGACGACGCCAGCGGAACACTCGACGTCAACGAGCGCCGCAAGAAGATGGAAAAGGTGCAGAGCATCCTGCGGGGCGACGCGGTGATCTCCCAGACGCTGTGGCGTTCGGTGTTCAACGCCGCCCACGAGCGGGTCAAGAACTACCAGACCCACCCGACCTTCTACCATCAGCTCGATAAGGTCCGGATAGCGTGACGTCCGAATAGGCGCCCGCGGAGGCCGCTCGCGGCCTCCGCGGGTCTTTTCGGGCAAGGGCGCCGGCTCCGGAGAAGCGTCGGCGCCCCCCCGGGGGAAAGGGAGCGGTCGCGGCTCATGCTGGTCTTTGTCGTCCGACGCCTCGGCACCATGGTGCTCACCATGGTGGTGGTTTCGATCCTTTTGTTCCTGGTGCTCGAGATCAACGTTGAAGGGGTCGCCGTCAAGGTCCTGGGGCCTTACAGCTCCGAAGAGCAGCGCAACCTCTGGCTCGACCGGAACGGCTACTTCGATCCTCTCCACGAGCGTTATGTCCGGTGGCTCGGAAACGCTCTGGTCGGCGATTTCGGCGACTCGGTGCGCTTCCGGGTGCCGGTCAGCCAAGTGCTGTGGCCGCGGCTCGGCAACACCGGCATCCTGGCCCTGGCCACCATGATGGTGGTGATTCCCCTGTCGCTCGGCCTCGGCGTGCTGGCCGGCATGCGCGAGGGCTCCAAGCTGGACCGCAGCATCTCGATCACCTCGATCGTGACCACCTCGGTGCCCGAGTTCGCCAGCGCCGTGCTGATCTCGGCGGTTTTCGTGTTCTGGCTCGGTATCCTGCCGGGCACGAGCAGTATGACCGACGGTTTCAGCATCGTGCAGCTCATACTCCCGGTCATGGTGCTGGTGCTCTACGACTTCGGCTACGTGACGCGCATGACACGCGCCTCCATGGCCGAGGTCATGACCACCCACTACATCCGCACGGCGGTCCTCAAGGGCCTGCCGTACAAGACCGTGATCGTGCGCCACGCCCTGCGCAACGCGCTGATCGCGCCCTTCACGGTGATCATGCTGCAGATCAACTGGCTGCTCTCGGGCGTGATCGTGGTGGAGTTTTTTTTCGCCTATAAGGGATTTGGCGCGCTCTTGCTCGAAGCTTCGCTCAACCAGGACATCTTCCTGATCGAGGCCTGCGCCATGGTCGCGGTCTTCGTCGCGGTCGGGACCCAGATGCTGGCGGACGTGGGCTACACCTATCTCAACCCGCGTATTCGGTTCGCCTAGTGGGACGGGGGGAGTCGGGACCATGACGGATCAAGCGCTCGACACCCCGCGCCGCGAACCGGCGATACTTCGCGCCTTGAAATCCATCGCGCTGATGCGCGAGAGCGTGGTTGGCATGATCGGCTTCGCCCTGGTCCTGTTCTGGGTGCTGGTCGCGATTTTCGCCGACTTTCTGGCACCGTATCTGCCGAATGCGCAGGATGTGACGATGATCTATGCTGCGCCGGGGAGCGTGGCGTCGAACGGCGGAACCTACCTGTTGGGCGCCGATGACCTCGGCCGCGACATCCTGTCGCGGATCATCCATGGTGCGCGCCGGGTCTTGACCTACGCGCCGCTGGCTACCTTCTGCGCCTACCTGGTCGGCGTTCCCATGGGGCTGGCCGCGGGCTACCGGCGGGGCTGGATCGACGACGTACTGTCGTTCATCGCGAACATCATCCTCTCGTTCCCGGTGCTGGTGCTTTACGTCATCGTCATCTCCACCTTCGGCGCCTCGGCGGTCAACATCGTGATCGCCGTCACCTTCGCTTCGGCGCCGGGCATCTTCCGGATCGTGCGCGGACTGACGCTCGACCTGCGCACCCGGGAGTACGTCTTCGCGGCCGAGACCCGGGGCGAGAGTCCTTGGTACATCATGCTGGTGGAGATTCTGCCGAACGCCCGCGGGCCGCTCATCGTCGACGTCTGCCTGCGCGTCGGTTACGTGATCATCACCATCGGGGTCCTCGGTTTCCTCGGCCTGGGATTGCCGCCGCCCGATCCCGATTGGGGCGGCATGATCAACGAGACCCGTTCGATGGCGATGATTTTCCCCTGGATGGCGGTGTTTCCCTGCATCGCGATCTCGTCGCTGGTCCTCGGCTTCAACCTGCTCGCCGACGGCCTGCGCGAGGTCTCGCTGCGCGATTGAGGAGGCCGGCATGGCGACCCACGGCACGGACACCGACGGCCCGATCCTCGAGTGCCGGAACCTGTCGCTCTCCTACTTCACGCGGGCCGGGGAAATCCCCGCCGTCGTCGACTTCAACCTGACCCTGGGTCCGGGCGAAAGCGTCGGCCTGGTCGGCGAATCCGGCTGCGGCAAGTCGACCGTGGCGCTCGGCATCATGCGCTACATGGGCCACAACGGCGGCATCGTCGGCGGTCAGGTGATCTACAAGGGAACCGATCTGGCGACGCTCGGAGAGGAGGAGATCAGGCAGCTGCGCGGCAACGAGATCTCGATGGTCTATCAGGAGCCCATGGCCTCGCTCAACCCGAGCATGACGCTGGGCAAGCAGCTCATGGAGGTGCCGCTGTACCACGAACAGGTCAGCGAGCGGGAGGCCTACGACCGCGCGCACAGTATCCTGGGCGACGTCAAGATTCCGGACCCGGAGCGGGTCATGACCTCCTACCCGCATCAGGTCTCGGGCGGCCAGCAGCAACGCGTGGTGATCGCCATGGCGCTGCTTTCCAATCCGTCGCTGCTGCTGCTCGACGAGCCGACCACCGCGCTCGACGTGACCGTCGAGGCCGGCATCATCGAGCTGATCAGGGAACTTTCCGGCAAGTTCAACACCTCGATGATCTACATCTCGCACAACCTGGGGCTGATTCTCGCGACCTGCGACCGGGTCAATGTGATGTACTCGGGCGTGGTCGTGGAGGAGGGCTCGGTGGGCGAGGTTTTCGACCACATGCGCCACCCCTACACCAAGGGGCTGTTCAGCGCGATCCCGCTGCCCGGCGCCGACAAGACCACGCACCCGCTGGTGCCGATCCGAGGCCAGTTGCCGCTGCCCCACGAGCGGCCACCGGGGTGCTATTTCGGGCCGCGCTGCGATTTCTTCCAGGCCGGCCGCTGCGACCAAACCACCACCCTCGGCACCATCGAGATGTTCTCGGTCGAAGGCGAGGCGGGTCACCAGGTCCGCTGCCTGCGCTGGGACGATATCGACTGGGAGGCCTATCAGCCGGAGGGCCTGGCCGGCGAGACTTTGGAGCGCGGCAAGGAGGTCCTCGCCGTCAAGGACATGCGCAAGTACTACGAGCTGCGCGACAACTCGATCGCGGCGATGATCACGGGCAAGCGGGTGCGCTACATCAAGGCCAACGAGAGCATCAGTTTCAAGGCCCACGAATGCGAGACGGTGGCCATCGTCGGCGAATCCGGTTGCGGCAAGTCGACCTTCGCCAAGGTCCTCATGGGCCTGGAGACGGCGACCGCCGGCGAGGTGATCTTCAACGGCCAGGATATCGCCAACTTGCCGGTGCAGAAGCGCTCGCCCGAACAGATCGGCTCCATGCAGATGGTGTTCCAGAACCCCTTCGATACCCTCAACCCGAGCCATTCGGTGGGGGCGCAGCTGGCCCGGGTGATCCGGAAGTTCGGCGTCGAGAGCGACAAGCACAAGGTCGAGCAGCGGGTCATGGAATTGCTCGATTTGGTCAAGCTGCCGCGCGACTTCGCCCGGCGCCGGCCGCGCCAGCTCTCCGGCGGCCAGAAGCAGCGGGTCGGCATCGCACGCGCCTTCGCCGGCAACCCGGCCATGGTGGTGGCCGACGAGCCGGTCTCGGCGCTCGATGTCTCGGTCCAGGCCGCGGTCACCGGCCTGCTGATGGACATCCAGAGGACCTATCGCACGACGCTGCTGTTCATCAGCCACGATCTCAGCCTGGTCCGCTACCTGGCCGACCGGGTCGTGGTCATGTATCTGGGCAGCATCATGGAGCAGGGCGCCACCGACGAGGTCTTCGCGCCGCCCTATCACCCCTATACCGAGGCGCTGCTCTCGGCGGTGCCGATCGCCGACACCTCGATCGAGAAGAAGCGGATCATCCTCGAGGGCAGCCTGCCCAGCGTCTTGGACCCGCCCAAGGGCTGTCCCTTCAACACCCGCTGCCCGCGCCACCGGGGCACGATCTGCGAGACCGAGCGCCCGCCCCAGGTGGAATTCAGCTCCGGCCACGTAATCGCCTGCCACATACCGCGCGACGAGCTCGAGGCGATGGAACCGGTCATCATCCAGGTAAAGAAGGACCGGCCGGCCGCTCAGTGAGGCCGGCGGCACAACGACATGGTGAATCGGCGGTTATCGAAGACCGGAAACTGGGCGCGCCGCACGGGCTTCGCACTCCTGGCGGCGCTCGCCGCGTGGCCCGGCGCCCCCGCGCGCGGCGCCGAGACGGTCGAGTGCTGGCAGGGCTGGGGCTATCTGAGCGATCCGGATACCCAGGCCTACGCGAGCGGGGAGATGCTCCTGGTGACCCGGGGCGCCGCCGACTGGCGGGCCGGGCTGCCGGTCGCGCTCTATCAACTCGATCGTGCCACCGGCACGATCATGGCCGACCGGCCCGCGATGACGGTGATCCCAATCAATCCCCGGCTCTACTACCGCGGCCGGGCCAACTACGTCAGCGGGCGGGCGACGATCCTGGGCATGGAACAGAAACTGGTGTTCGGGCTGAGTCACGTCGCCCCGCCGGCCGGCGGGCTTGAAGCCATGCTCGATTTCAACCGCTGGGCCTGCGGCCTCACGGCGCCGGAGTGACCGCACGGGCAGCGATCTTTATGGGCGTTTTCCTGAATAAACCTTGTGTCATTTAGGGCGATCTTAACGCCCATTTGCTCTACTGAAAGGCCCCGGAAGACGACCTTCCGCTGACTGAGACCCGGACCCGACCGACATGGAATACATCTACGTAATTACCGGGTTTCTGACCATCGCCTTCGCCATCGCCGGACTCGTGTTGACTTGCTATCTCGAGCGGCGCTGGATGAACTCGCGCAAGACCGGGCGGAACAAGAGCGCGGCATCGAGCCTGAACCCGGATGGCCTGTCCACCTGAGAACGCTCCCGGCTTCGACTCCGGTTCCTCGAACGCGGGACTCGGCGACTCCGGCGATTTTGCTATGATCGTATCGACCAAGAGTGTTGAGAGAGGCCTGTCGTGAGACGTGTGTTCCTTGGGATTGTGTTGGTCCTGCTGCTGAGCGCCCAATCCCAGCCCGGGGCCCAGCCCGGGGCCCAGCCCGGATTCCAGGACGGGCTGCTCGCCTATCACCGCGGCGATCATACGGTCGCCATGGAGATCTGGCGGCCGCTCGCCGAGCGTGGCGATGCCTCGGCCCAGTACATGGTGGGCTATCTCTACGCCCAGGGCGAGGGCGTCGTATCCAATTCCGGAACCGCCGCCAAGTGGTACCACAGGGCCGCCGATCAGGGCGACCCCGACGCCCAGCTCAACCTGGGCCTGTTGTACGTGAACGGCACCGGCGTCAAGAAGAGCTACGCCACGTCCTACAAGTGGTTCGCGCTGGCCTATCTGACCTACCCGTTGGGCGAATATCGGGAAAATGCGTTCCGCAATCGGGAAAACGTCGCCAGCCTCATGTCCGCGGAGCAGATCGAGACGGCCCAGCGCCTGGTCCGGCGCTGGAAACCGAAGACCCGGTAGTCCGCCCCTCCCCGCCGCGGTGATTCGACCGGGGCGGCTCAATCGAACAGGGCGTTGATCTCGTCCTGGGTGATGCCTTCGTTCTCCCGCTGCGGCCCGTTCAGCAGCGCGTTGTCGCCCTCCGCCGACTGGTTGTGGACCGGCAGGTCGAGGAAGGCGTCCACGCCCCAGATATTGATCAGCGCCAGGATCTTTTCCTCGATGAAGCGGATCGTCTTGATGACCTTGTTGGTCCGCTGACCGGTGATGTCCTGGAAGTTGCAGGCCTCGAAAATCTTGATGATCTCGTTGGCGATCTGTTCGCCGAGGGTGCCGAGCTCCTCGTCGTCCGGGTGCAGGCCGGTGATCTTGCGCACGTGAATTTCGATCTGCTCGCTGGCGCCCAGGACGTCCTCGGTCGAGGCCTCGGTCGCGACCACGATGGCGTCGAGCTCGCTGGCGGCCAGCTGCATGCGGTCGTCGTGCTCGCTGGGGTGCTTGATCGAGGCGATCTCGATCTTGGCCCGTCCGATCATGCGCACCATCTGGGCGATCTCGATCCGGGCCGCGAGGGATTCCTCTTCGGCGAGCGGTTCCGGCTGGGCGCCGTCGGCCGGCCGCGGCCCCTTGGCCTGCTGCCGGCGCAGCTCGGCGATCTCACCGCGCAGGTCCTGAATCGCCAGATAGAGATCGGCGTTGCTGACCCTGTCCAAACCACCCAGGCGCCGGACCTTGATCTGCCGTTCGACGCTGAATTCCTTGATCGCCTGCTGGAAGGCCATGCCGTCACTCCCCTGGACCGATGCCGGGACCCGATTGTCGGAACCCTCGGACTCAAGGAAGTAAACAAAAAACCTTAAAATCCGGTGAGCCGAGCGGTTTTCAGGAGCTTTGGCATTACGCGGGCTTGGGCGGCGGCGGATTGCCGGGCACCGGCATGCCCTGGAGCGTGGGGTGGCAGCGCAAGTACTGGGCCGGATAGGCCGCCTGAGCGCCCAGCGCCTCGGCGGCGTGCCAGGCCCAGTGGGGATCGTAGAGCAGGCCCCGGCCGAGCGCGACCATGTCCGCCTGGCCGCTGCGCAGGATGGTCTCGGCCTGGCGCGGCTGGCTGATCTGGCCGACCGCCATGGTCGCGATTCCCGTTTGGCGCCGGATCTCGGCGGCGAAACCGGTCTGGTAGCCGGGCCCGGCCTCGATTTCCTGGGCCGGGGAGGAGCCGCCGCTGGAGGCGACGACGAAGTCGCAGCCGCGCGCCTTGAGCGCCTTGGCAAAGGCCACCGAGCCTTCGATGTCCCAGCCGCCCGGGACCCAGTCGGTGGCCGAGAGCCTTAAGCCCAGCGCCCGCTCGCGCGGCCAGGCGGCGCGCACCGCCTCGAAGACCTCGAGCGGGAAGCGCAGGCGGTGCTCCAGGTCGCCGCCGTAGGCGTCGTTGCGGCGGTTGCTGATCGGCGAGAGGAACTGGTGCAGCAGGTAGCCATGAGCGCTGTGGATCTCGATCAGGTCGAAATCGAGCCGCAGGGCCCGCTCGGTGGCCCGGACGAAGGCCTGCTTGATCCGCTCCAGGCCGTCCCGGTCGAGCGCCGCCGGCACGTGCCAGCCCGGCGCGTAGGGTTCGGCCGAGGGCCCGACCGTGTCCCAGCCGCCCTCGGCGTCCGGCGGCACCGGCTTGCCGCCACGCCACGGCAGATCGGTCGAGGCCTTGCGCCCGGCGTGGGCGAGCTGGATGCCGAGCTTGGCGCCGCCGTAGTCGCGGCAGAAGCGGACCACCCGCGCCAGCGCCGCCTCGTTCTGGTCGGAATACAATCCGACGCAGCCCACCGTGATGCGGCCGATCGCCTCCACCCCGCTGGCCTCGACCATGACCAGGCCGACGCCGGAGACCGCGAACTGGCCCAGGTGCATGACGTGCCAGTCCCCGACCGTGCCCTCGCGGGCGGAGTACTGGCACATCGGCGACAGGACGATGCGGTTGGACAGTTCCACCCCGCCGAGGGTGATCGGGGTAAACAGTTTGCTGGTCATGACTCCCCACATATTTGTTGTGTGTATTCGGGCCGGGGCGGGAGCTTATGGCATCGGCGCCGCCGGGGCCAGAGGCACGGGTCCGAGGTCCGTAACCCCAGGTTAACCATTTGTTTTTCATTAAAAATTATCTCAACCCGCCTATCCTCCGGGTTGATTTTGATGGAGCCGAAGAGATGATTGTGATCGTTGCTTTTCTGATCGTGGTCGGTGCCGCCGCCGGCTATGCGGTCTGGAACGACCGCCGCACGCCGTGGCGCGACGCGGCGCCTGAGCGCCGGGAGCCCCGGTTCCCCTTGGACTCGATCTAGCGCCGACTCTGTTCCGCCCCACCCGCCTCAGTCATGGGCGCCGATCACCATCGGATCGTGATCGATGACCGCGCCGGTCATGGCGCCGGTTCCCGTCCCTTTGCCGGCCCCTCGGGCAGCCCCTCGGCCAGCGCCCGCATGGCCGGCGCGAGGTTCTGGCCCGAGGCGATCACCCGGGCGCCGCGAGTCAGCCCGTCGCCGGCCAGGATGTCGCTGCACCAGCCGCCCGCGCCCTCGACCAAGGCGACGCCGGCGCAAGAGTCCCAGGTGTTCATGTGGTCCTCGTAGTAGCCGATATAGCGGCCGGCGGCGACGTAGGCGAGCGACAGCGCGCCGCTGCCGGAGCGGTGGTAGATGCCACCGGCGCGCAGCAGGCGTTCGAGCACGGCCAGGGTCTCGTCGAGCGGGCGCCGCAGCGAGACGCCGACCTCCACCATGCCGTCGCCGAAGCCGGACACCTCGTGGACCCGGATCGGACGGCCGTTGCAGAACGCGCCCAGGTCCGGGCCGCCGGTGAAGGTCTCGCCGATCACCGGATCGTGGATCACGCCCAGCCCCATGCCGGTCTCGCCGACCATGCCGATCGAGATGCACCAACTGGGGATTCCGGCCAGGAAGCACTGGGTGCCGTCGATCGGATCGACGATCCAGACCGGCGTGGCCCCGTGCTCTTCCGCGCCATCATCGCCGCCCTCCTCGCCGATCACCCGCTCGCCGGGGAAGGCGGCCGCCAGGCGCTCCCGGATCAGCACCTCGACCGCGCGGTCCGCCTCGCTGACCAGGTCCTGGGGACCCTTGGTCTCGATCCGCAGCCGGTCGCGCCGGTCGAACCAGCTCCGGGCCAAAATTCCGGCTTCGCGCGCAATCTGCTCGGCGACCGCCAATCGTCGGTTCAGTTCCACTAGCTCCACGGGGTCTCTCCGTTAGATTTCATCGGGTTATGCCTGTCGATGTGGTTTGAAGGCCGCCGCATGGACAGGGAACCATTGAATCACCTACAAAATAGTGGTGCTATTCTACAGATTGGCTCCAGCCATGACAGCCGGGCAAGACGAACCCGATTTGGCGGTGGGACCACTAACACAGGGAGGTTGGAAAGCATGTTGAGAAGAAGTTTTGTCGCGCTTGCCGCGACGGTGGCCGTCCTGGCCGCCACGACGACGCTGGCGCAGGCCAGGGAGAAGTTGACCCTGTACTGCAGCCCGCAGATCGAATGGTGCAACCTGATGGTCGCGGCCTTCGAGAAGGAGACCGGCATCAAGGTCGCCATGACCCGCAAATCCTCCGGCGAGACCTTCGCCCAGATCAAGGCGGAGTCGCGTAACCCCAAGGGCGACGTCTGGTGGGGCGGCACCGGGGATCCGCATCTGCAGGCGGCCGAGGAAGGCCTGACCCAGGCCTATGATTCGCCGATGAGGGGTGAGCTGCAGGACTGGGCGATCAGCCAGTCGGATTCGGCCAACGGCAAGACCATCGGCATCTACGCCGGGGCGCTCGGCTTCGGCTACAACACGGAAATTCTCGAGAAGAACAACCTGCCGGTGCCGAAGTGCTGGAAGGACCTGATCAAGCCGATTTACAAGGGCCACGTCCAGATGGCGAACCCGAACTCCTCGGGCACCGCCTACACGACGCTCGCCACCATTGTGCAGTTGTTCGGCGAGGAGGGCGGCTTCGATTTCATGAAGGCCCTACACAAGAACATCAACACCTATACCAAATCCGGTTCGGCGCCGATCAAGGCGGCGGCCCGCGGTGAGAACACCATCGGCATCGTGTTCCTGCACGACGTGGTCACGCAGACCGTCAGCGGCTTCCCGATCGTCGCCGTGGCGCCCTGCGAGGGCACCGGCTACGAGGTCGGCTCGATGAGCATCATCAAGGGTGCGCGCAACCTGGAATCGGCCAAGAAGTTCTATGACTTCGCCCTGGGCAAGGCGATCCAGGAGCGGGCCAAGGAGGCCAAGGCCTACCAGGTGATGTCGAACAAGGCCGCGGTGCCGCCGAAGGAGGCGCCGAAGCTCGAGGACATCAAGCTGATCGATTACGACTTCAAGAAGTACGGTTCCTCGGCCGAGCGCAGGCGTCTGCTGGCCAAGTGGGACAATGAGGTCAAGTCGCTGCCGAAATAATCGGCGCCCTTTTCGGCTTTTGTCGAGGCGTGATCCCGGACCGTGCCCGCGAGGGCAGGGTCCGGGAACACGCTCGATGCCAATCTGACCGGCCAGCAGTCCGATGACTCGCAGACCCCTTCTTCTCTGGCAGCTCATCGGGTTGTTTGGCCTGGTGGTCCTGCCCTGGTACGCCATCGAGGACGGGTTCTGGAACTTCGAGTGGCTGTTCGACGGCTATCCCTTCGACAGCGACTATGCGCCGCTGCTGTTCCTGTTTCTCGAGGGCGAGGCGCCCTGGCTGTGGCCAACCGCCGCGTTCCTCGCGGCCTCGACCTATGCCTTGGGGCGCGACAAGATCGATCCCGCCTATGCCACCACCCTGCTGCTGGCCGGCGGCGGCGGCTTCGCCTACGTGATGCTCCAAGGCTTCACCATCGGCATCGATGGCTGGGAGTACCAGGTCCTGAACGACCTGTTCGGCCCGAGGGAGCGCCAGTACGGCATGGGTTACGGCGCGCTCTTGATCATGGGCGGGTTGTTCTTCCTGTTCACCCAGGGCCTGGCGGCGCGCGGGGCGGTCAACGGCGACGTCTTCGTGGTCGGATCGATCAGTCTGATCGTCGCGGTGGTCGCGATCTTCATCTTCTTTCCGGTGTTCCACATCCTGATCAGCGCGATCCAGGACAACGACCGCGTCTATTCGCTCACGGCGTTCACGGGCAAGATGTTCAGCGCCAAGATATGGGGCCTGCACTGCCTGACCAGCACGCGCGGCTGCGGGGTCGCCTGGAATTCCTTCGTGCTGGCGGTCGCGGTCGGGGTCGGTTCGACGTTGCTCGGCCTCGCCTTCGCGCTGATCGCGACCCGCACGGGGTTTCGCTACAAGCGCGGGCTGCGTGTCTTGACGGTGCTGCCGATCATCACCCCGCCCTTCGTGATCGGGCTCGCGCTCATCCTGCTGCTCGGGCAGTCCGGCGTCATCACGGGCTTTCTCGAGTGGGCCTTCGGCATCCATCCGACCCGCTGGATCTACGGTTTCCCGGGGGTCTGGCTGGCCCAGATGCTGGCCTTCACGCCGATCGCCTTCCTGGTCCTGATCGGCGTCGTGCAGGGCGTCAGCCCGTCCATGGAGGAGGCGGCGCAGACCCTGCGCGCGAACGCCTGGACCACCTTCACCACGGTCTCCCTGCCGCTGATGCGCCCGGGCCTGGCCAACGCCTTCCTGCTCGGCTTCATCGAAAGCATGGCCGACTTCGGCAACCCGATGGTGCTTGGCGGCAACTTCGACGTGCTCTCGACCGAGATCTTTTTCGCCATCGTCGGCGCCCAGAACGACCAGGGCCGTGCCGCGGTCTTGGCGCTGGTGCTGCTCGGCTTCACCTTGGCGGCGTTCTGGCTCCAGCGCGTGTGGCTCGGCCGCAAATCCTATGTGACGGTGACCGGCAAGGGCGACGCCGGCGTCCACGTCGCCTTGCCGAGACGGCTCAACTGGCTGGTGTTCGGCGCCGCCCTTCCCTGGGCGGCGATGACCATGGTGATCTACGCGATGATCATGTTCGGCGGCTTCGTCAAGATCTGGGGCCGCGATCATTCACTTACGCTGAAGCACTATATCGACGCCTTCGGGGTAAGCGTCGGCGATCACGGATTGGTCTGGTTCGGCGGGGCCTGGAACTCATTCTGGACCACCATCACCATCGCCGCGGTCTCGGCGCCGCTCACCGCCGGGCTCGGCCTGCTCGCCGCCTATCTGCTGGTCCGGCAGCGCTTCACCGGCAAGCACGTCTTCGAGTTCGGCACCATGCTGAGTTTCGCGATCCCGGGCACGGTGATCGGGGTGAGTTATGTCTTGGCCTTCAACGTACCCCCCTTCGAGCTGACCGGCACCGGCGCGATCCTGGTGATCTCCTTCATCTTCCGCAACATGCCGGTCGGGGTGCGCGCGGGCATGGCCTCGATGTCGCAGCTCGACCCGGCGCTCGACGAGGCCTCCCTGACGCTGGGCGCCAATTCCTGGAAGACGGTCCAGCGGGTCATCATGCCGCTGCTGCGCCCGGCGATTCTGGCCGCCATGGTGTACAGCTTCGTGCGTGCCATGACCGCGGTCAGCGCGGTGATCTTCCTGGTCAGCGCCGAATACGACATGGCCACGTCCTATATCCTGGGCCGGGTCGAGAACAACGACTACGGCATTTCGATCGCCTATAGTTCGGTGCTGATCCTGGTCATGTTGGTGGCCGTCGGGCTGTTCCAGCTGATCATCGGCGAACGGCGGATCGGTCGGCGCACGCGCGACAGCGAACCGGCGCCGACCGCCATCTTGGGCGCCTAGACAAGGGGAGGAGGGGACCCGCGATGAGCAGCGATCTCGGCGGCCAGGCCGCAACGGTGCGTTTCGAGAACGTGACCAAGGCGTTCGGCGAGGTGGTCGCCGTCGACGGAGTCTCCTTCGAAATCGAAGCCGGCAATCTGGTCACCCTGTTGGGTCCCAGCGGCTGCGGCAAGACCACCACGCTGCGCATGATCGCGGGCCTCGAGATGGTGACCGGGGGCCGCATCCTGATCGGCGGCCGGGACGTGACGCTGTTGCCCGCGACCGACCGCGATGTCTCCATGGTGTTCCAGTCCTACGCGCTGTTTCCGCACATGACCGTGATCGAGAACGTGTCCTATGGCTTCGTGGTCTCGGGCATGCGCAAGGAGGAGGCGCGCACCCGCGCGCGCCAGGGCCTGGAGCTGGTCCGGCTCGTGGGCTACGACGACCGCCTGCCGAGCGAGCTTTCCGGCGGTCAGCAGCAGCGCGTCGCGGTCGCCCGTGCCCTGGTGCTGGAGCCCGAGGTCCTGCTGTTCGACGAGCCGCTGTCCAACCTCGACGCCAAGTTGCGCCGCCGGGTGCGCGAGGAGATCCGCGAGATCCAGCAGGCGCTCAACCTGACCACGGTCTACGTCACCCACGATCAGGAAGAGGCGCTCGCCGTCTCCGACAAGATCATCGTCATGCGCAATGCCGCCATCGCCCAGGAGGGCGCCCCGCGCGACCTCTACGAGCGGCCGAGCAACGTCTTCGTGGCCGACTTCATCGGCGACGCCAACCTGGTCGACGCCGAGGTCCGGCGCGTTGCGGGCGAGACCGCGACCGTGTCCATCGGCACGGTCGAGATCGAACTGCCGGCGCGCGGCATCGCGCCCGGGCCGGTCAAGGTCGCGATCCGGCCCGAGTCGGTGCGCCTCTCCG
The DNA here is from genome assembly GCA_022572685.1 of Pseudomonadota bacterium. Lineage (GTDB taxonomy): Bacteria > Pseudomonadota > Alphaproteobacteria > Kiloniellales > J153 > JACZVL01. The sequence goes on along the minus strand of JACZVL010000008.1, from coordinate 4,519 downwards.
ATCCGGGCGACGGCCTGGCCGGGCAGATCCTCAAGGCCGCCTATCTGGGCGACCATCTCGAGTATACCGTGGACACGCCGGTCGGGGAGCTGTTCGTCATCGACAACTCGGTCGGGGCGCCGCGCCCGGTCGGCAGCTCGGTCTCGGTCGCCTTCGGCACCCGCGTCGCCCTGGTGCCCAGCGACGATTAAATTTTGACCGGCTGCCCGGTCGCCACGGATTCCGCCGCCTTGTCGGCCAGGTGCAGCGCGGCCAGGCCGTCGGCGCCGCTCGGGCTCGGCGCGGCCTCCGAGCTCAACGAATCGACGAAGGCCGCGAGCTCGGCCTGGTAGGCGGCGCGGTAGCGTTCCATGAAGAAGGGCTCGGCCGGATCGCGCCGGAACCCCGACTTGTCGGCGAGCTCGACCGTGGTCAGGGTCACGTTGTCGGCGCGCAGCATGCCGAGCGAACCGTGGCACTCGATGCGCTGGTCGTAGCCGTAGGCGGCGCGGCGCGAGGCAGTGATCTGGCACAGCCGGCCCGAAGCCATGCGCAGGGTCACGATCGCGGTATCGACATCACCGGCGGCGCCGATCGCCGGATCGATCAGGTTCGCGGCCATGGCGTGAAGCTCGACCGCGTCCTCGTCGGTCAGCCAGCGCAGCATGTCGAAGTCGTGAATCATCATGTCGCGGAACATCCCGCCGCTGCCACGCAGATACGCGATCGGCGGCGGCTCCGGATCGCGGCTGGTGATCGCCACGGTTTCCAGCTGGCCGATGTCGCCGGCCTCCAGCCGCGCCTTGAGCGCGCGGAAGTTCGAGTCGAAGCGGCGGTTGAAGCCGATCGCCAAGGGCACGCCGCAGTCCTCGGCGACCGCGACCGCCTGGCGCGCGCGCCGGGTGTCGAGGTCGATCGGCTTCTCGCAGAGGATCGCCTTGCCGGCGCGCGCCGCGCGTTCGATCAGATCGGCGTGGCTGTCGGTCGAGCTGGCGATCAACACGGCGTCGATATCGGGGCCGGCGACCGCCGCCTCGACCGAAACCGCGCGGGCGCCATGGGCGGCGGCGACCTCCTCGGCCGCGGCGGCGGCGACGTCGGCGACCGCGGTGAAGTGGACCCGCGGCTCGGCGGCCAGGTTTCCCGCGTGCAGGCGGCCGATCCGACCGGCCCCGATCAAGGCGAAGCGCACCATGGCTCGTTGTCCTCCCCCGCTGTCGTCATGCCCGCGCGCCAGCGCCTGGGCGGCGGTCAACCTGGCTCCCCCTTTGCGGTTCCGGCCATTCTGCCCCCGAACCCCGCCACCACGCAACCGATCCGGCGCCGACGCTCCAAAAACGCGACAAGGGCCCAACCGGCTCCGGCCAGGCCCTTGTCTTCATTGGCTCCGCGGGCAGGACTCGAACCTGCGACATGGTGGTTAACAGCCACAAAAGGGCGTGTTGCAGGGCGTCTCAAGCCACAGCATCCGGTGTCGGAACTTTATTACTATACATTGACTTAGGAGACCAACGCGCGTCATTGTGTCTCACCGGGTGTCGCTGTTGCTCACGCATTTTTTCACCCCGGGGTGAAATAAACGGCAAAACCACCGTGTCCGGAGGCGAATATGCCACGACGCGCATCAAAGGATTTGACGGAGCTCGGTATCAAGCGCCTGACCAAGGCGGCGCCGGGCAAGCGGCGCGAAATTCCGGACGCCACGCCCGGCCTGGTTCTGAGGGTCACGGACCAGGGGGCCAAGACCTTTGCGGTCTACTATCGTTGGCCGGACCCCTCAGGCGGCCGACTGAAACAGATGCGGCTCACCTTGGGGGACTGGCCGAGGATTGACCTGGAAACGGCCCGGGGGAAGGCACGGCGGGTCAGGTCGTGGGTCAAGCAGGGGTTGGACCCGAAACTCCATTTTGCCGCTGAGGTCGCCACTGAACGCGCGGAGGCCGACAAAGCGAATCGCAGCCTGCTGACTTTCAAGGATTTGGCCGAGTCCTACATCAAGAGGGAATGCCCGAAGCTGGCCCAGGGCAAGAGCTATGCCGGCACTATACGTCGCGAACTCATAATCCCCTGGGGGCGCAGGCTGGCGTCGGATCTCCGCCGACGAGACCTAACCGAGATCACCGACAAGATAGTCGATAGCAACCGCCCTGCAGTGGCCTTCCGGGTCCACGAGATCGCAAAACGGCTCTACTCATGGGCGCTCGATCGCGGTGAGGTCGAGGCGCACCCCTTTGCCGGCATGCGCCCGCCCGTGAAAAAACAGCCGCGCAGGCGGGTGCTCACGGATGGCGAGATACAGGCCCTTTGGGCCGCATGGAGCGGCCAGGCGTACCCCTTCGGGCGGTTGCAGCAAGTCTTGCTCCTGACCGGCCAGCGGGTCTCCGAGGTTGCCGGCATGCGGTGGTCGGAAATCAATCGTGAGGGCGCAACCTGGGTCATTCCTCCCGAACGGTCGAAATCGCGGCGAGAGCACTTGGTTCCGCTCGGCAGTATAGCCCTGGCTATCCTCGAGGCCCTGCCGACCTGGGGTGGGGGCGACCACGTATTCAGCACCCGCGGCGGTAGGACGCCCGTGAGCGGCTTCGGCAAGGCGAAGTCGGTGGCGGACGATGCCAGCGGCGTGACGGGGTGGCGTTTACACGATCTCAGGCGCACCTGCCGCACTCGGTTAGCCGCGCTCGGGGTGCCGGAGATCGTCGCCGAGCGCGTGTTGAATCACGTGCCGAAGGGACTGAGTGCCGTCTACAATTTGCACGATTATGAGGCGGAGAAGGCGGAGGCCTTGCAGGCCTGGAACAACGCCCTGCAACTGATAATCGACCCGCCGGAGAATGTGGTGAGCCTGGGCGCCGTGCGCCGTCCTGGGGCGGCGTGATGGATGCTAAGGCGATCGATTCGTTCGCCTGGGACGAGCGGCGCTTGGAGGCGCTGACAGCGAGGCTTGCGGAAGAGCATGGCATCGCTGATCGTCGCGAACTCCAACAGACGATCCACGTTGCGATTGTTACCTATTTCACGACGTTGGAGGCATCCGAATGGCCGCCGCAGCCGTTGACCCTGGACAAAATAGTTGAATCCACTGAGGTCTTGATTGAGCTTCTCGCGGACGAAAATAACCGCGCGGTCCTCAAGGCACTAGATTATGAAGAAATGCGCCCTTTACTCAGCATCATGGAGGAGACTCCGGCGCGCATCGATCGGTTGATTCGCGATCTTATTGATCTCCGTTCCATCGCGGGCGATGCCCGCACACGATTTTCTCGGGGCAAGGGTCGGCCCGCCAACCTGCCCCTTCGCGCCGCGCTTGGCGTATTGGCCGCAGATTGGAAGTGCCTGACCGGGCAGGAGCCGACACGGCTTTGGCACCAAGATGAGCCCGTGAGCTCCTTCGCGCGCTTCGCGACCACGGTGATCGAGCATATCGACCCCGATGCCGTGCAACATATTGCAACGGTCGCGAAGAAATTGCTGGCCAAAAATAGGACGAATTCGGAGGCATTTTAGGCCACCGCTTTTGGATGACGCAGGGCGTTTCGCCGCGTATCACCGGACGAAGGTGATACGGAGAAAACCATGAAAATCCTACGGCTTCCCGAAGTGCTCGACCGTGTGGGCAAATCCAAGGCGTCGATATACCGCGACGAAGCAGCCGGCCGTTTCCCAAAGCGGATTGTCCTTGGCGCCAATTCTGTCGGCTGGCTGGAAAGCGAAATAGACGCTTGGATCGAGGCCCGCGCCGCCGCGCGCTCGGTCGCGTAGCCGTGCCGCCCGATAAGCGAAGGCCGCGACCCGGTGCGGACGGGCGCGGCCCTCTCGAATTCATCGAAGCGGACAGCAACGATAATTCGGACCATAGCCTTTACCTCTGCGTTTCGCAACTCCGGCCGCGTCCCATCGGTCCCGGCGAACTCGCCGAGCTGCGCGCCATGTGGTGGCGCCAAGCCGCCCTGGGCCATTGCCTGCCGGCCGAGCGCGGCGTGATCGCGATTGAGGGGGGGCGGATATGAACTCTCCCAACGACGTATTCGAGCAGGTCGTGGGCGTGATGTTCGACCATCTCGATCCCCAAGCCGCCTCTTATGGGGCTAGTCCGATAAAACACAAGGGGCGCCGTTCCAAGGTCGAGATCGAGTACATCAAGACCGCGATCAAGACGGTGTTGGCGACCGAGGAAACCCCGATGACGGTGCGCCAGGTGTTCTACCGACTCGTCAGTCTCGGTGTCATCGACAAGACCGAAGCCGAGTACAAGAGCACCATATGCCGGCTGCTGACCGACATGCGACGCGCCGGCGAACTTCCTTACCAGTGGATCGCCGACAACACCCGATGGATGCGGAAGCCAACAAGCTACACCAGCCTGGAACAGGCCGTTCACGAGACCGCCGAGTTCTACCGCCGTCGCGTCTGGGATGATCAGGGGGTCTACGTCGAGGTTTGGTTGGAGAAGGACGCCCTGGCCGGCGTGCTGTACCCGATCACCGCACAGTACGACGTGCCTCTCATGGTCACGCGCGGCTACCCCAGCCTGACCTTCCTA
>JACZVL010000150.1 GCA_022572685.1 Pseudomonadota bacterium | reverse complement strand
CCCCTGCAATCCCAACCGAACTCATCGTAGGCAACGGTAGCGTCATTACCGAGGTTCCTATGATGGGAACACTGCCAGAAGCAGCCATTGTAGGGACTGGGAGCGTGATTACTGAAGTTCCAATGTGCTTGGAGATACCACTGGCGGCCATTGTGGCAATCGGGATCGTGATTGCCGATGGCCCGAAAATCGTCGTGACCGCAAGCCCGCTCGATGCCATGGTCGGCATAGGGAGGGTGATGACGCTGGTTCCGCTGAGCTTCACGAGCCCAGAAGAAGACATGGCCGGGATCGGGATCGTGAGCGCTGAAGTCCCACTGATCGCCGTTGCCGAAACCCCTGTTGCCGCCATGGCTGGGACGGGGAGCGTGGCAGCAAATTCGCCTGTCGCTCCCAAGGTGCCCGTTGCCGACATTTGAAGCATGGGGATCGTGATGACGGATGTTCCGGTGATAGCAGAGGAGGCATCGCCCGTTGCGGACATCTGCGGCACGGGCAACGTGATCTCTGAGGTTCCAGTGACTTCTCCAGTCAGAGAAATCACGCAGCCGACGACGGTGCGGCGTTGGCGGTAGAGCGCCCAGGGGTCTACTGCCTGTTGTGCAATCTCTGACGCCGAAAGAATGCGATCCCATATCCTTACATCGGCAATATCAGTATCGACGTGGTTGGTCCCCCAGTTGTCCTCACAGAATCGCAACTTATTCGTGCTGGCCTGTGGGACCGCTGTGGGAGTATCGTTGCTTATCATCAGCTCGCCATCGACGTAGGCAACCAGGCGCTGGTCCTCGATCCGCGCGGTCATTTCGATCCCTCCATCAAGGCGCTCAGGGCCAGGCGGGCACGGGCCAGGCGGCTGGTCACGGTACCGATCGGCAAGTCGAGGAGTTCCGCGACCTCCTTGTAGGCGAGCCCCTCGACGGAGACCAGCAGAAGCACGCTCCGCTGCTCTTCCGGCAGGCGCGCGATGCAGGCCCGGGCCCGCGCCAGGGTCAGGCGCGCTTCCATGGCGCGGACCCCGTCGACCCGGCCTTGCGCCTCCGGGTCGACCAGCTGAAGGTACTCCGAGCGGACCTTGCCGGCCCGGCGCCAGTTGAAGAAGGTGTTGCGCGCGATCCGGTACATCCAGCTGTCGAGCCGGGTGCCCGGTTGCCAGGTCTCGATGCGGCCGATCGCCCGTTCGCAGGTCGCCTGCACCAGGTCGTCTCCCTCCTCGATCGAGCCGGTCAGCCCATAGGCGAAGCGGCGCAGCCGGGGCAACAGGGCCAACATCTCGCGACGGATTGTCTCGTCCACCCGGTCACCGCCTCTAGAGCAAATCGGGGTTGGTTCGAATCGCCGACGGCGATCCGATCTCGGGTGCGACCTCGCCCGGCCACGCCTACGCCTTCGATCCGCACTTGAACGACCATCCCATCTTATACCGGTAGCGAAGTCGGCCGAAGCCCCTCACTGGCTAACGATCTCCCATGAACAACAAATGAACCGGCGAATTCTTCCCAAAATCGGCAAATATTTTAAGCCGGCCAGGGCCGTATGGTTAAGACTTCATGAACGATTTTCTTTGGAAGATATCTCCGGCGCAGGTGTTTTCATGGCACGTGGGCAAACCGGCCGCCCGACGGAATCGGCCGGAAACAGACCCAAAGTGTCAAAAATTGAGGGAACCGGTCTTATGATCAGTCGGTGCAGCAAACGCGGGATAACCCTTCTGGCCTCGACCAGCGTCTTGGCGCTGGGACTGGCGGCGCCGGTCGCGGTCGATTTCGACCTGAACCAGCCGGTGCTCAAGACGGCCCAGGCCGAAAGCGGTTCGTCATGTTTCACCGGCGAGACCCGTATCCTGATGGCCGACGGCCAGGATAGGCCGATTCGGGAGGTCCGGGTCGGCGATCTGGTCATGGCCCAGAACGGGCGCGCCAATCGAGTGACCGAAATCGAGCGACCGGTCCTCGGCGAGCGACTGCTCTATGCGCTCAATGGCGGGGTGCATTTCGTGACCGCCGAGCACCCCTTCATGACCGCAGCCGGATGGAAGGCGGTCGACCCGGCCGCGACGGCGGCGGAGAACCCAAGGCTGGCGGTCGCGCGCCTAGCGCCCGGTGACTGCCTGACGGTGGTGCACACGGCCGGCGCGCTGAATACGATGGGCAACCTGGCGCTGGCTGGCCTGGTGCTGGAGCAGGCCGTGCTGACCCGTCTCGACGCCCGGGTCGCGGCACCGGAGACGCCGCTCTTCAACCTGCTGCTCGACGGCGACCACGCTTACTTCGCCGAGGGCTATCTGGTGCACAACAAAGGTGGGGACGACGGTGGCGGCGGCGAAGGCGGCGAAGGCGGCGAAGGCGGCGAAGGCGGCGAAGGCGGCGAAGGCGGCGAAGGCGGCGAAGGTGGCGAAGGCGGCGAAGGCGGCGAGGGCGGCGAGGGCGGCGAGGGCGGCGAGCACGGCGACGAGGACGAGGACGACGAGCACGGCGAGGATGATGAGCATGGCGAGGACGACGAGCACGGCGAGGATGATGAGCTCGGCGAGCTCGGCGAGCTCGGCGAGGACGGCGAGGACGATGAGGATGACAGCGTGCCGCCTTCGTTCTTCGGCGGCGTCGAACAGGCTGGGCCGGACCTGGACGAAGAGCAGGAGCGCGACATCATCTCGACGGGCTGGCAATGAGAGCCGGACGCGCGCGGCGCCGAATCCTGGCGTCCTTCGCATTGACCGCGTTCAGCCTGTTGACCGCCTGTCAGATTGTCGGCGATACCCAGCCACCAGCCTCGTTTTACGGCGCCCTCGCCGCGAGCGACGTCAGCCTGGCGAGGTCGGCGCTACAGGACACCCTCGAGACCCGGGTCAGCGGCGAGCCGGGCAACTGGCGAAACGGCGCCACGGGCATCGAAGGCTCGGTCACGCCGCTCCGGACCTACCGAATCGCCAGCGGAACCTATTGCAGGGACTATCGGGAAATTGTAACAAGGCCGGGGGACATACTGACGCGGTCCCGCACCGCGTGCCGCAACGCAGACGGAATCTGGTTGCCCGTGGAACCTTGATTTTGTGTTGATTTGCATTCCCGATATTCTCGAGTGGCCCGAGATCAAGAAGATCCGCGCCGCCATCGAGTCAGGCAAATTCCTGGACGGCAAGAAGACCGCCGGCGCCCGGGCCCGGCGGGTCAAGAACAACCAGCAGATGGACCGGACCACGGACGCGGCCAAGGAGGTCAAGGCCGCGGTGGTGGCCGCGCTCAGGCGCAATAAGACGTTCCAGCGGGTGGCGCTGCCCAAGACCATCCGCCCCCCGCTGATCAGCCGCTACCAGGTCGGCATGAACTACGGCCTGCACGTCGACGACGCCTTGATGGGCAGCAAGGTCAGGGAACGCAGCGACATCTCGGTCACGGTATTCCTGAACGATCCCGGCGACTACGAGGGCGGCGAGTTGGTCATGAGCAGCCCCTACGGCGAGCAGGAGATCAAGCTGCCCGCCGGCCACGCGGTGGTCTATCCCTCCTCGACCCTGCACCAGGTGGCGCCGGTGACCCGCGGCGAGCGGCTGGCCGCGGTGACCTGGGTGCAGAGCCACGTCCGCGACCCGGCCCGGCGCGAGATTCTCTATGACGTCTACCGGATGCGCGAGACGCTGGCCAAGCTCCACCCCGACGGGGAGGCGGCCGACCTCGCCTTCAAGACCCACGCCAACCTGCTGCGCATGTGGTCCGAATAGGCCTGATCCTCGGTATGAGCTTGTTGGCGGGAGGTGAAAGGGTCTTTCCCCGACTCCGATAGCCCGACTCCGATAGATCGACCAGCACGGCGGCGCCGGCGCGGCTCGACGACGGCCGGGTCATGGCCTGCGGCGCCATCGGCGGCGAGGGCCAGTCCCAGACCATGGCCGACACCCGTCACATCAGCTACGGCCAGGCACCACGGGCGGCGGCGCGGCGCGTTGGCTGTTGGGACGGACCTGGGGCGCGGTGGCGATGAACCTGCGCATCGAGAACCGCTTCCCCGAAGAGGTCATCGCGGTGCCGCGCGCGGCCGGTCACGACCTCGAGGTGGTCGGCCGCTTCGGTGCGATCGTGGGCCACGCGGGCGCGTTGCCGCGCCGATCCCGCGGCGTCATCGAAGGCGCCGCCGACCCGCGCGGCAAGGGACGGGTCGCCGTATTCTAACCGGCGGCCTCCTTCGACACCCCGCGCACCTCGCGCACCAGGTCTTCGATGGTCTGCCCGGCGGCGAGCGCCGCGTCCCAGCGCCGGTCGGCCTCCTCGGCGCTCAAATGACCTTGCAGCGCCATCCAGAGTTCGGTCTCGCGCAAGGCGCGCGCCTTGTCGCGCAGGCACCAATCCTCGAAGGACCACGGCTCCTCGTCGGGGACCGCGCGCAGCGTGGCCGCAAAGGCGCGCGCCTCGACCCGCTCGCCGCCCGATAGCTCGACCTCGACCGTGGAGGGCTGGTATTCCACCGACTCGAAAAAACGGATGCGGGTGAGATCGGACTCGGTCAAGCCCTCGACGAGGACGCCCGGCACCCAAACGCCCGGCGCCGCCACCAACATGGGAAAGGTTTCACCGCGCAGGCGCACCAGCCGTGCGTCGGCAAGCCGCGCGCCGGTGAAGCGGTCGGCGGTCCAGGGCCGGCCGGTCACCAGTTCGAGCACGTCGGCGTCGCGCAAGAGTCCGAAAAAAAAGAATCGCATGTCGCCTCGAACCACTATCCCCGGTATTCGGTTGCGCCGGACCGGCGCCGCCCGGTGGGCGGGCCTTTGTAGCAAATGCCGCCCCGTGGATGCACCCTCGAATTCGCCGAGATCGTGGAACCCGGGCCGGACCCCGGGATGGCAAGGTTCGGAAACGAATACGGGGGCCGACCGGTCCCCGTATTCTTGCAGCCCTGGCGGGCCGCTGGTGTCTCGTTGCGTAACGCCGCGATGCGACGTGGAACGAGGGCGGCTTCGCGCGCGCCCTCGTCCCAGACCTTACTTCTTCTTCGCGGCCTTTTTCTTGGGCGCCTTGCGCTTGGCGGCCTTCTTCTTTGGCGCCTTGCGCTCGACTGCCTTCTTCTTGGCGGCCTTTTTCTTCGGCGCCTTGCGCTTGGCTACCTTCTTCTTGACGGCTTTTTTCTTGGGCGCCTTGCGCTTGACCGCCTTCTTCTTGGCGGCCTTCTTCTTTGGCGCCTTGCGCTTGGCTACCTTCTTCTTGGCGGCCTTTTTCTTCGGCGCTTTGCGCGTGGCAGCCTTCTTCTTGGCTACCTTCTTTTTCGCGGTCTTGCGAGCGGGCGACTTCTTGCTCTTCGTCGTCCGCGCCGCGGCTAGGGTTTTCTTTTCGGGCTCGGTCTCTGTTGTCGCACCCGGCTCCTCGGCCGACGTCGTTTGCTCGGACATTGCCAACCTCGTCCTTAATGTCTGTTCGGTGAGGGTGTCGATCATTGGTTCATCTTCTTTCGAAAGCGAACCGATCCACAGCGCATACCTTATTACGAGACGAAAATCGAATCAGAAATCGATTGACATCACGCAGGTATTCTTCCGCTTACAACGTTGTCTCGGATTCGCGCAATCATAAAATGTTCATGCGATGTTTTTTTTGTTCGCGCTGTGTCGGCGATATCGCAACGTGAAACCCCGTACAACACGCGCCCCGACGCACACAATGAACCCGCGCGGCACGCGTTACGACTCACACCGCGTCATCGAACGCGGCATGTTGTTTCGAAAAAATTTCGGTGAAGAATGATCGCGCCGCGCGATCGCGGCGCGCCGTTTCGTTATGAGTGTTGCGCGCTGTTATCGTTGACCGCGTTCTCGATGCTCTCGGCCAAATCGCGCCGACCGAACGGCTTGGTCAGACAGTCCTCGACGCCGAGGTCCTTGAGCTTGTTCTTGAGCAGCACAAGGCCCGACTGAATGATCACCGGCGTGGTTACGCCCGCCCGGCGCAAGTGATTCAGGACTTCGTAACCGTCCATTCCGGGCAATCCGATGTCGAGCAGGATCAGATCGTACTCCGTGGCGCGCGCCAACTCGAGTGCGACCTCGCCGCTGCGCGCGGTATCGCAGGAATGACCCTCGGCTCGGAGAATCATTTCGACGGACTCCGCCGTCGTTGAATCGTCCTCGATTTGCAAGACCCGCACGGGAGACCTCTTTCGATGCTGTATTTTTCGGATCGCGGCGATCCGTTTTGAGTACCGCACCCAACATAGCAGAGCAAAAATTAACAAATTGTTCCGCGCACTCCAGCGACCGTTAACCCGGATTAAACATTAGCGTCACTTCCCAAATCGGGTCGCGGCGCCGGTCGTGACGGGCCCTGTCGGGCCGCATCGCCGGCCACGAGGACCACGATCCCGGCGGTATCCAGCGCATCTCGAAGCGCGGCGGTCGGCTTCGCGCTGGTGACCAGGTCGTCGATCTGGATTTCTCAAGCAACCCGCTGTCCGCCGCCGAATCCAGAAAGCTGTCGCGATCGCGTATCTCGCGCGCGTGCCTCACGGCGTCGCGATAGAAGGCGCGCGGCCCAGCGGTGCGAGATCGTCGTCCGTGACCACGGCCTCGAGACTCTGGGTGCCGATGTCGATGCCGACGATGGCGATGATCCGTCTCCCCGGATACTGGCGAGGAACGCGACAAACCAGCTCAGGCGGCCGCGAGAATATCCTCGATTTGCGCGCGCAAGCCCGCCTTGCCCGGCGAGAAGGCACCCTCGAAGGCGGCGGTGCCGATGGTGAAGGCGTCGACCCCGGCGGCCGCGAGTGCTTGAATCTGGTCCGGGGTGTCGATACTGCCGGCGACGATCAACGCGCCCGAAAGCGCCGCGCGCGCGGCCTCGACCAGCGCCAGCGGCTCGGCGTCGACCGCACGGTAGGCCAGCAGGTCGGCCCCGGCGCAACCTGCCTGCTCCATGCGCGCGCAATCGGCGGCGACCTCCGCCGGGCCGCCGTGGAGGCGCGTCGGATGGCCCTCGGGTCGGCCCGGAAAGGGGTAGTAGGCGATGCCGCTGCCCGCGAGCATCTCCAAGGTGGCCGCGACCTCGAAGCCGCCGAGCAGCCGGTCGACGCCCAGGTCCAACGCGATCCGGGCCGAGGCGAGGCAGGCTTCAGATGTGGTGCTTACCACCTCCATGTAGCTGACCGCGCCGGTCGCCTTGATCCGCCCATGGAGCTCGGCGAGCGTGGCGCGGTCCACGCCGATGTCCTTGAAACCGACATGCCCAAGGCCCGTATCAGAAATAGAATCAAAGACTTCCAGACAGTTCTTCACGGTCCGGTCAGCCAAGGTCAGCATGAAAACGAAGTCCACGCGCACCGCCTCCCCCACGAACCGAGCCGGTCGCGATTATCGCAAGAAACTTGGTGAGTACGACAACAATAATTTGTCCGGGAGATTCGCGCCGCGCCCGCGCGGCCCGGCGGCCTCTTCACAATTGCACTCCGGCCGCAATGCGGCATTATTCACTTTCCCAGCGAACCGATCGGGCCCAGCGAACCGATCGGGCCCAGCGAACCCATCGGGCCCAGCGAACCGTCGGGCGCAGCGAACCCATCGGGAGACTCGGAGGAACGCCACTCATGTCGGGACCGCTCACGGGCTATCGGATCGTCGACCTCACCTCCATGGTGTCGGGGCCGCTCGCGACCATGATCCTGGCCGATCAGGGCGCGGAGGTGATCAAGGTCGAGAACCCGAAGGGCGGCGATTACACCCGCGGGGTCTCGAACCGGCACGGCGGCTTCTCCGCCTCGTTCCTCAACAACAACCGCAACAAGCGCTCGGTGGCGCTCAACCTCAAGGACCCGCGCGGGCGCGAGCTGCTGCTGCGGCTGGTCGTGGGCGCCGACGTTTTCGTGCAGAACTTCCGCCCCGGCGTGATCGAGCGCATGGGCCTGGGCGAGGACGCGATCCGGGCGGTCGCGCCGGACATCGTCTACGTCTCGATCAGCGGCTTCGGCGAGCGCGGCCCCTACGCCGCCAAGCCGGTCTACGATCCGCTGGTGCAGGCGCTCTCGGGGCTGACCACGATCCAGGGCGGCTCGGACCAGCTGCGCCCGCGCCTGGTGCGCACCATCCTGCCCGACAAGCTGACCGGGGTCACCGCGGCCCAGGCGATCACCGCGGCGCTCTTGGCGCGCGAACGTCGGGGCCAGGGGGCGCGCGAGTCCGGGGGCAAGGGGCAGCACGTGCGCCTGTCCATGCTCGACTCCGTGGTCGCCTTCCTGTGGTCCTCGGACATGGGCAGCCAGACCTTCGTCGGCGACGAGTTCCCGCAGGAAGAGGCGCAGAGCTTCATCGACCTGATCTACCAGACCGCCGACGGCTACATCAGCGTCGCGGTGCAGTCGGACAAGGAATGGGCCGGCCTGGTCCGGGCGGTCGAGCGGCCGGAGTGGCTCGAGGACGCACGTTTCAAGACCGCGGCGCTCCGGCACCAAAACATCGACGCGCGCCTCGAGGCGACCCAGGAGGCGCTGCGCGGCCGGAGCTCGGCGGAGTGGCTGGCGCGGCTCGAGGCCGAGGACGTGCCCTGCGCGCCGGTCCTGCGCCGCCGCGACATGATCGCCCACCCCCAGATCCTGGCCAACGAGACCATAACGGAAACCGAACACCCCCAGGCCGGGCGCCTGCGCCAGGCCCGCGCCGCGGCGCGCTTCTCGGAAACCCCGGTCCGGCACCGCCACGGCGCCCCGCGCCTGGGCGAGCACACCCGCGAGCTGCTCGAAGCCGCCGGCGTGAGCGCGGCGGAGTTGGACGCGCTCGCGGCCGAGGCGGTGATCGGCCTCGACCAGCTGGAAGCGGTTCAGGGGCCGGGGCCATGATCGATTTCTAC
>JACZVL010000149.1 GCA_022572685.1 Pseudomonadota bacterium | reverse complement strand
CATCATCCCCCGGGCGCGCGGCGAGGCGGCGAAGGTGGTGCAGGCGGCCGAGGGCTATAAGCGGGAGATCGTCGCCCGCGCCGAGGGCGACGCCAAGCGTTTCACCTCGGTCTACAACGAATATAAGGTGGCCAAGGAGGTGACCACCCAGCGCCTCTATCTCGAAACCATGGAGGAGATCCTGCGCCGGACCAATAAGATCATCATCGACTCGGGCGCCGCCGGGTCCCAGGGCGTGGTGCCCTATCTGCCCTTGCCGGAGGTGCAGAAGCGAATCCGGAAGCAGGCCAAATGAGCAAGAACATTTAAGTTGGAATGTCGGTTGATACAGGCCCGCACAAGCGAAGGACCGGTTGTGGCTATGAGCGGTAGTAAGCGACGTAACCGTGCAGCGTCCGCTTAGGGCCAGGAAGCCGACATTGCGGTGCTTGCTATCGACCCTCGTTTCCCGGTGTACGGGAATCCCTGGTTTTCGGTATACCTCGGCGCGCCGCCACAGGCACACGCCTGACCCCGCCTGAGCGCCCTCCTAGGGGCGCTGGAAGGACGCGCGCAGCCAACAGCGTCAATCTATTTCGAATCGCCGTTACCATCTGCTTATCAGGGGGAATGCAGTGACTGAAGCTCTTACGTCTAGATCAGGGCGGGCGGCGGGCCGACCGCCGGCGGGTCTTCCTTGCTGATCTCCCCCGGCGGCAGTTTCGGCGGGAATTCGTTCGCCAGAACGATCTCCACCGCTTGGAGTTGGGCGCCCTTGATCGCCTGGACCCTCTCCAGGAACGGTTCCTCCGGCGGCGGCTTCCGTTCCAGAAGGTCTTGGCGGACGGCTGATATCTGGTCGATCACCCGCCCCTGGACCTTCACCAGATGGGCGTTGAGTTGGCCCTGGCGCTTGAGGCGCTGAAACTCCTTCGGGTCGTGTTCCTCCAGGTAGTCTCGGGCGATCTTGCCGTATTGGTTCAGTTCCGGCATCACTGACCTCTTCACCCTCTGATATAGGCCCTTCGGCTGGTGGTTTCACCAGTTCCTCGCGCGCGTGCGTGGGGGTCGTCAACAGGCGCGGGAGCGTTTACCGGGGTCCGCCGCTGTTTCTTGTGCGGGCGCGCCTTATTCTCCGCGCTTTTTTCGAGAAGTTTACACTTTGCGAGTTTACGTTTGTTGCGCCTTGTAACCGTCAACCGTCAACTAACGCCGTCAACTCCGTCAACCACCGTGAAGCCACGTTCGCGCCCACTCTGCCTGTACCGAAAACCAGGGGTTTCCGTACCCCCCCAAGAACGGGGGTCTAGAGCGGGCACCGCAATGTTGGCTTCCTGGCCCTAAGCGGACGCTGCACGGTTACGTCGCTTACTACCGCTCATAGCCATGTGTGGACGGCTCCCTGTTGGCAAGGGTTTTTTTTAACGGTGATGCAGAGCTGGTCGGTGCTGCCATGTGTTCGGCCTGTTGATGCGGCGCTGCCACTTGGCCGCTGGCCATAATGCTCTCCGCAGATCAGAGATTGGCGGTCGCAGTGTACGGGAAAGAATCCTTTTCCGTCAGCGTGAAATCCGTTTACTTAAGAAATCCATCCTCAATCCCGCACACCCTGAACACTTTATGGCGAGCAGCGAAATTGGCTGACCGCCGAACACGCGAAATGGTACCATTGCCGGCAACAGGTCAAACCCACTGAAGGGTCTCAGCACCACATGCGACTGCTGCATCAATTCATCTTGGAACCCGGACCGTGAGAATTCATTACCTTGCCCTCGTCGGGAATACCATCCGTGCCAGAGTTATCAGCATGTATCGTCGCAAGGCCCGGTGCGCCTATTTCTTTGCGATGCTCTCAGGGCTTTCGGTAATCCTTGCCGCTGCCGCAATCGGACAGGCATGCGCCGATGACCGGGAACGCATGCGGCTGGCGGTCGATCAGTTGGTTCGATCGCAACTGCCGTCCGGCCTGTTCCCTTATGATTTCAACTTCCTGACCGGAAGCGGGACGGATACCAAGAACATGACGAGTCCGAACCTGGGGCGGCAGACCGGCACCGCCTATGTCCTCGCCTCATATCATGTACGCCTTCCCGATACAGCCCTGCGCCGGACGATCGAAGCCGCTATAGAGGGATTTGGCAAGCTATCGCTACCCATCTCGCGCACCGCCGTTCAGCACATGATTCAGAAGACCCGGATCCTGTCGCTTTCCTTCGGCCGCCGCACCATGCAGCGGGCTTTCAACTGGCTCGGCCTGCTGTACAGCCCTGAGGGCAATGGCAAATTGGTCTCGCCAGACGGCACATACGAAAGCGCGTGGCTCGGAGTCACGGCGCTGGCGTTGCTGACCGAACTGGAATATCACCGCGGCACCGGCGATAACCGCTACGCCGGGCTGCGGGCGGCTTGGCTGCGGGGAATCCTGAGCCTGAAACTCCCCGGGGGCGGATTCCGGGCCGCCCCCCATTACGTCGGGGAAGAGCATTATTTCAACGGCGAGGGCTGGCTGGCGCTGGCGGTTTATGCCGACATGTTCCGCGAAGATCGCGCTACCGCTTCCATGCTCGCGCAGCTCGACGATTACTTGTTGAACCGCTATTCCCAACACTGGAACGAAATGTTTTACTCGTGGGGCACGATGGCGGCGGAAGTGCGCTACGCCACCACACGCGATCAAAGGTTCCAGCGGTTCATAAAATCACAGGCATCTGATTTCCTTGCCAGGCTGCGAGAAAAACCGAAGGACGAAAGCCGGCTCAACTGCGCCAACCTGGAAGGGCTCGCTGCCGCCGCGCGGGTACTCGGATCGCACTCATCGCGCGATCGCCCCCTGGTTCAGCAGCTTCGCAGCCGCATCGATCCGGCGATGGCTGAAAACCGGAAACTGCAAATCCAACCCGGTCAGGATCGCATCGTCTTCGCAGACGGCACCTACCTGTGGTCGGCGCAATTGCAAGGATACGCCGGCGCGTTCCGTGGTGGCCCATTCGACCCCGCAATGCGGATCGACCACACGATTCATTGCCTGTCGGCGATGATGATTCTCGACCGGCCCGCAAGCCCGCGGTAACCCGCCTCGGGCATCGTCCATAACCGCGAGATCGCCAATTCCGGCCCGGTGTCGGAATATTTTACACATCCGGCAAATGCCGACGCGGCTCTAACTCATGAATCCTTGAAAATCAATGAGTTAACAAATTTGTATGGGATTTGCGTGGTATGTGGCAAAGGTTGGGCTGCACGGTCCGGGTAAAGGTGGGCAAAATCTCTCGCCGTCGAGCCCCGCCATCACCGCGTTTCCAGGTGGGGTCAGGAAACTTTACACTTTTTTCCAGCCCTCGGGAGGTCCGCCGGGTGAGGAACCTCGGATAACCGAGGATTTCCGCCAAAAACCCGACATTTGGCATGCCATGATAGGCATTCGTGCGTGTTAGGATTTTTTACACTTTTTTTTGGTTTTTTTGGGCCGATTCAGGGGCCATGTTCGTAAGTATTTGATATGGGGGGATTTTTGCATTTTTGACCCCAAATCCTTAGTTCGGAAAATTTTACACATTGGGTTTAAGCCCGATCACGACACATACTAAGCCATTGTAAAATAACAATTTCATAAGTTGGCACCGATCTTGCTTGTTATAATGGTGGTCAGCTGCCGATGACGGGTCGCCCGACGGGAACCCGCTAAGTCGGCGCGACTGAGGGGAGGCGAACCATGTGGAAAATTCTAAAGACTCGCGGCGTTGACCTGGCGATCACAGCCATCGCTCTTACCGCGCTCATGACCGAGCCGGCCTGGGCGGGCGAGTTGGCGAAACTACCTGCGCCGGCCGTCGGTATTCTCGCGGGCGGCGCGATCATCGGCGCCATCGTCATCGCCAAGTGGTGGCGCCGCAAATAGGCGTGCGCCGCCTGGTTTTAGACCGTCGAGGTCTGGCTTGCACAACCGGCAGCCGGAGGGGTTCCGGTTGGCGAAGGAAACCTTAAGGAGGACAAAGCATGTTTCGGAAAGCCATAATGACCGCCGTTCTGGCGGTTGGCGCGGCGATGATCATCGCCGGGCCTGCTTTGGCGCAGGCCGATACCATGCCACCAGATATGATGGTGATTGAGTTGCCTGGACCCGGCGTCCTCGGCCTGATCACCATCGGCATCATCGGCGCCATCGCCTTGGCGAGGTTGCGGAAGTAATTCAAGCAGTCGTCATACGCGGATTCGGGCGCGCAATGGACCTTCAGGACAACGCCCGCTGGTAGCCTATCGGCTGACAAAAATCCGGGTCGTCGACTTAACGAACAGGAGACTACCCATGTGGAGATTTCTAAAGACTCGCGGCGTTGACCTGGCGATCGTTGTCGTCGCCCTGACCGCGCTCATGACCGAGCCGGCTTGGGCCTTTGTTCCATTGCCGGGTCCGGCCGCCGGCGGCTTGGTCGGCGCGGCGATCATCGGCGCCATCGTCATCGCCAAGCTGTGGCGCCGGAAATAGGCGTGCGACCCTTTGGGCTTGGTAGTTGCTTGCCGGCGGACCCGGGCCCTTTACTCGGGACTGAAGGCGCGTGTTTGAACAACTGCTAGAAAACTACGACGTTTACGTCTATCCCGTTGCTTACTTCGGCAGCCTCGCGGTCGTCGGATTTTGGGAAGTTTTTTATCCGCGCCGCGAACTGTCGGCCTCCGTTCTGACGCGCTGGGTGAGCGCCGCCGCCCTGATTGGCATCAACACGCTGCTCTTTCGGTTCGCCGCGCCGCTTCTCACCATTCCGTTCGCGATCTGGCTGGCGCAGCGCGAGATCGGCCTGTTCAACACCATCGACGCGCCCTTCTGGCCGGCGGTGCTGGTGTCGTTCTGGATTCTCGACTTCAGCCGTTGGCTCCAGCATTGGTTGCTCCACCGGGTGCCGATCCTTTGGCTGCTGCACCGGACGCACCATACCGACCAAGATTACGATTTCACGACCGGGCTGCGGTTCCATCCCGCCGAGGCGCTGTTTACCGCCAGTTTCCAAATTCTGGTGATTGCGCTGCTCGGCGCGCCGGTGGAAGCCGTCGTGCTGATCGAAATGGTCCATGTCGCTTTCGGTTTCTTTGCCCACGGCAACATGATGATACCGCTCGGGGCCGACCGCGTGCTGCGATTGTGCATCGTCACGCCCGACGTTCACCGCTTGCACCATTCGGTGGTGGTCGCGGAGACCAATGCCAACCTAGGCAGCTTCGTGACCTGGTGGGACCGCCTTTTGGGCACCTACCGGGACCAGCCGGAAGGCGGCCACGAGGGCATGGTCATCGGCCTCAACGAATTTCGCGACCCGAAGCACTTGAAGATCCACTGGATCCTGGCCAATCCTTTCCTTTCGGCCGACGCCGAGGCATCCCAGACACCCGATCGGCTGGCACCATCGGCGAGGCGCGCCGGGGCCGGCGCGGCCAGTTCGAAATGAGCAGCACAAACACCTCCCTGCGCCACCAGGCGGGCACCACCCTGGGCAACGACGACAGAGCCCATTGGAGCTTCGTCCTGGCGACGACGGGTTTTGCCGTGGCGGCGGTGATCGCCATCTATTGGAGCAGCGTCGTCGCGGTCGTCACGGTCTGGTCGAACAGCGACACCTATAACTTCGCCTTTCTCGTCGCGCCGGTTAGCCTCTATATCATCTGGAACAGGCGGCAACAGCTCGCGGGCTACAGGGCGCAGCCTCTGTGGGCCGGGCTGCTGCTGCTGGTGCCGTGCGGTTTGCTCTGGCTGGCTTCGGAAGCCGCCGATCTGTCGGTCGGGCGGCAGCTCGCTGTGGTGGGTACCCTGCAGGGGCTCTTGCTGACAACCCTTGGCTGGCGCGTCTACAAGGCTCTGCTGTTCCCCTTCCTCTACCTTTGGCTGATGGTGCCGGCCGCCGACGTGTTTTTGCCGAGCTTGCAACTCATGGTCACCGGGGCGACCGTCGCCGGGCTCAACCTTCTTGGCGTTCCCACTACCTCGGAAGGCATACTGATCGTCGCCGACGGCGCGACCTATCGGATCGTCGAGGGGTGCGCTTCGCTCGATTTTATTCTGGGCTCCCTCGCCTTCTCGCTGGTTTACGCCAACCTGCTGTACCGCCGGTTTAAGCGGCGCGCGGCTTTCGTCGCGGCCGCCCTGGCGGCGGCGGTGGCCGCGAACCTGTTACGCACGACCAGCATCATCTACCTGACCGACGTTAGCGAGGGGCGGTTCGACCTCGCCATCGATCACCTGCTCTATGGCTGGGTGATGTTTCTGGTGACCGTCGTTGTCCTGATGGCCATGGGCCTCCGGTTCCGCGAGGACGGCGAGGACATCGACGCCGACGCCGACGCCGACGCGAAACGCCGACGCGCCGACTACCCGGAACGGCGGTATGCGCTTGTCGCCACAGGCGCGGCGGCAGTGCTGCTCGCGAGCCTCGCCCCCGCTTATGCGGTCTATACGGTAACGGCCGAGGCGGTCCCCGCAAACCTGGCGATCGGTACCCCGCCGACCCTGGCCCCCTGGCGAGCGGCGGCGGCCGACAGCGACTGGCAGGCGGTCTTTCCGGCGTCGGATCTGAACCTGTCCCGCCGCTATATCACAGCGGGCCAGGGTGTCGACCTTTTCATCGCCTATTACTGGCGTCAGCGGCCGGGGGCCGAGCTGGTCGCCTGGGGCAACCGCGTGGCTGACGGGCGCACGTGGCATCCGTTTAGCAGTGTAACGCGGCAGGTCGAGGTCGAGGGACGACAGTTGGCCGTCACGGAGACGCGCCTTCTCGCCAAACAGCGGCGGCGGCTGGTCTGGCACTGGAACTGGATCGACGGCCGCTTCACCGCCAGCCGCCTCACCACCAAGCTTCTGCAGACCAAGACGCGGCTGCTGACGGGCGAGCAGCGCGCTGCCTTCATCGCCTTATCGGTCGAGGAAACCGACGGAACGGCCGCCGCCAGGGCGCTGCTGGAATCGCTGACCGCCGGCGCGCTATCCCTGACACCTTGCCTCGAAGGCGCCGGCCCCGCGCCCGCCTCCTGTTGACACGCTGAAATCGGACCAGCGAACCGTGCGGAAATTTCTCAAGACTCGCGGCGTTGATTTGGCGATCGTTGTCGTCACCCTAACCGCGCTTATGACCGAGCCGGCCTGCGCGTTCATCGGGTTCGGTGCATAGGAAGGGCCGGCCAGGGGTCACGGAATGGACAAGACGCGAGGCACCTCCTTGCTCTCGGGTTTCGCCGTCAACTTGAGTCTTCTCGCCTGGCTCGCGGGCGCCATGACGGCGCCGGTGGCGGCGGAGGGGCGATGGCGGAGCGGCGCGCCCGTGCCGACGCCGCGCTCGGAAATCGCCGTCGCCGAACTCGGCGGGCGCATCTATGTTGCCGGGGGGATCGGTTGGCTGGGCACGACGGGCGCGTTCGAGGTTTACGATCCGAAGCGCGACAGATGGCGCGCGCTGGCGTCGTTGCCGGTGCCCTTGCATCATCTGGGGATGGCCGCCGCGGGAAACCGCATCTATGTCACCGGCGGCTATCGCGACATTTTCTTCACCCCCGACAGCAAATCCGCGTGGGCCTATGACCCCGCATCCGACCGTTGGCGCCCCATCGCCGACATGCCGGCGCCCCGCGCCGCCCACCGCATGGCGGCGATCGGCGGCAAGCTTTATGTCGTCGGAGGCGTCGGGCCGGACCCGAGGGCGTTGATGGTCTACGATCCGGCGAAGGATGCTTGGGATCGGACTTCGGCGCCCCTGCCGACGGCGCGCGAACACCTGGCGGTGGCGGTAGTGAACGCCAAGCTCTTTGTCATTGGTGGGCGTTGGCGCGGTCGGGGAAACCTGGCGGTCATCGAGGTCTACGATCCGGCGCGGGACGGTTGGACGCGAAAGGCCGACATGCCGACGCCCCGCGGCGGGCACACGGCCGGCGCCTTGGGCGGCCGGATACATGTGACCGGCGGGGAGGAATTCTCGCCGTCTCGCACCTTCGCCGCGCACGAAGTGTTCGATCCCAAGGCCGACCGCTGGACGGTGTTCGATCCGCTGCCGACGGCGCGCCATGGGCTCGGTTCGGCGGCGGTGAACGGCCGCTGGTACGTGATCGGCGGCGGTACCGGAGCGGGGGCCAAGACCTTCGTCACGCTGACCGGTGCGGTGGAAATCTTCACGCCGTGACGCGCAGGACGCCGGTGAAATCGGCCGGCGCCGATCTCGTTTTCGTCGATTGCAACGCGATATCGCCAGATACCACTCGCAAGGTCGGCGGCGCCGGCCCCCGTTTCTATGCCTCGGGCAAGCACGCGGATGCGTTCGCCGTGCTCACCGACCACGGGGCGGCAGAAGGCCGAGGAGCACGTCGCGACGGCCTTGGCGATGTACCGTAACATGGACATGCTCTTCTGGTTGGAGCAGGCGAAGACGGAGGTGAAAGCGTCCGGGTAACTTGCTTACTTGTGATTTGAAACGTTGAGGCCGGGACAAATAGCTAGAAATTGGTGGGCGCTTCTGACCAGCTCGTTCATAGCAGGCACCAGACAAATACATGCCAATGTCCGCTCAGGGTCGAGGCTGTGTAAAAACGCGGACACCGAGACCAATTGCGCAACAATTGAATCCATGTGGTCGCGAATTTATTTCGTTATTGCTGAGAACGGAGACTCCGTGAATCAATCTTGCGCCGCTGAACCTCGAAATTAGTTTTTACACAGCCTCGGTCATTTGCGGACATGCAGCAGAGTCCACGTGAACGTCCGCTCCCAGGCGCAAAGCAGACATACTTAGGGCAACCGCGAGTCGGCCGGCGGGTGTACGGAAAGGAACTGTTTTCCGTACAGACGGACGCCATGGCTGGAACCCGCAGCGCCGTTGGGGCGAAAAACGGGTTTT
>JACZVL010000148.1 GCA_022572685.1 Pseudomonadota bacterium | reverse complement strand
GCCGCTAACCGGCAGGACCGGCGACAGAACGTGGAGTATCGGTGGACGGTGCCGTTCGGCGGCCGCCGCAAACAAGCGCGCGCCGCCGGGGCCGGGGCTGGGGCCGGGGCCGGAACCCTCGGGCATGGCGCCCGCCGGCCGCGCGCCTTGCGGGGGGGTGTGATCGGCCGGAGCGGTCATGGCCGCAACCTACCGCGATTTCAGCCACGGCGAAACCGCGCCCCAGGGCCCACCACGAGCCCGCCACGGGCCCACCACGAGCCCGCCACGGGGCGCCGAGAAAGCCTCAAACCGCCTAGGGTTGCGCGCGCCGCGCCGCGCGTGATACGCAACCGCGGTGATCAACCGAGTCAAAGCCTTGTTCATCGAGCGCCGCGGCGCGCCGCAGGCGCGCGGCGCCGAGCACAGCCACGAGGAGCTCCGCATCGCCGCGGCCGCGCTCATGGTCGAGGCGGCCCGGCTCGACGACACCTTCGACGCGCGGGAGCGGGACAAGATCCGCGAGCTGGTCGCCGCGCGCTTCGAGCTTGGGGCCGAGGAAAGCGACAGCCTGATCGAGGCGGCCGAGGCCCGGGTCGCGGAGTCGAGTCAGCTTCATGGCTTCACCCGGGTGATCAAGGCCGCGTTCAGCCAGGAGGAGCGGATCGAGCTCATGGAGATGCTCTGGGAGGTGATCTACGCCGATGGCGAGCTGCATCACTACGAGGCCAATCTGATGCGGCGCCTGGCCGGGCTGTTGCAGGTCTCGGACCGCGATGCCGGGTCGGCGCGCAAGCGGGCGCGGAAACGGCTAGATATTCCCGGCGCTTGAAAGAATTAGTTTAAGGTGGCCGGCGCCGAACCGGGCGTCGCCGTCTCGGGACCCTGGGAGGAGGAACGTTCGACGATGACGTACATAGTCACGGAAGCCTGTATCCGGTGCAAATACATGGATTGCATCGAGGTCTGCCCGGTGGACTGTTTCTACGTGGGTGACAACATGCTGGTAATCCATCCCGACGAATGCATCGACTGCGGCGTCTGTGAACCCGAGTGCCCGCCCGAGGCGATCCTGCCCGACACCGACCCCAAGGCCGAGGCCTGGCTGGAGCTGAACCGCGAGTATAGCGACAACAAGTGGCCCAACATCACCCGCAAGGGAGAGCCGCCCGCCGATGCCGATGACTACAGGGACATGGCCGGCAAGTTCGACAAGTTCTTCAGCAAGGATCCGGGCAAGGGCGATTAGCGCCCGGCGCGGTCAGCGAATAGTGCATGATGATCCTACCAGCCGGCGGCCGCCACTCATGCTGCGGTGCAGCAGTTGCGGTCCGTAAGAAAATAGTGTATATTGAATGCGTTAAGGTTCTCGGTCCTCGTCGGTGCCAGTATTCCCAGGGACGGCCGGCAGGCCCGGCGGCGCGGGCAGGAGCCCGATTGGATAAGAAAAAACGAAACAAGGGAGGTGCCGTGGCTGTTGCGGCGCCTTCGTTTTCTGCATGCGGGGGGAGTGGCCGTCCCGGGGAGGAACAGCGCGAGCGGCGCTGTCCCGGGCGGAAATCGACGGCGGAGTGACAAGGAGCACGGTTGCGGACATGGCCAAGACGAACGAATTCGGCGCGGGTGATTACGTGGTCTATCCGACCCATGGCGTCGGCCGGGTTACCGGGATCGAGAAGCAGGAAATTTCCGGGCATAGCCTGAAGCTGATCATCATCAAGTTCGAGAAGGACCGCATGACCCTCCGGGTCCCGGTCGGCAAGGCCGAGGTCTCCGGGCTGCGCAAGCTCTCGAGCCGCAAGATGATGGATACCGCGCTCGCCACCCTCAAGGGGCGCAGCCGGGTCAAGCGGACCATGTGGAGCCGCCGCGCCCAGGAGTACGAGGCCAAGATCAACTCCGGCGATCCGGTCTCCATCGCCGAGGTGGTGCGCGACCTGCACCGCGGGGCGGACCAGCCCGACCAGTCCTACAGCGAACGCCAGATGTACCAGGCCGCGCTCGAGCGCCTGGTGCGCGAACTCGCCGCGGTCGAGAAGATCGACGAGGCCGCGGCCGCGCATAGGCTGGAAGAACTCCTCACCGCGGCGTAAGGTCGCGGTTCGGGCCCACATCCGGCGGGCCCGGAGCGCCCGGCTCTTTCCGAACCGCCCAGCCGCGCTAGACAGCGGCCGGCCAATCAGGAGACCCTCTGCCGGCAGATGAGCGATCGGCAGAAATTTGCGGTCCTGCGCGGGCCCCGGCGCGTCTGGGCGATCGGCGCGATCCATGGCGAGGCGGCGCGGCTGATGCGGCTGCACGACGCGCTCTGGCCGCGGCTCGAGCTGTGCGACCGCATCGTCTACCTCGGCAACGCCATCGGCCGCGGGCCGGACTCGTGCGAGGTGCTCGACGCCCTGCTCCATTTCCGCCGCGAGGTCCTGGCCCGCCCGCACGGCGACGTCGACGACGTGGTCTACCTGCGCGGCAGCCAGGAGGAGATGTGGCAGAAGCTGCTGCAGCTCCAGTTCGCGAACGACCCGCGCGGGGTGCTGAGGTGGATGTTCGATCAGGGCGTGGACGCGACGCTCAGGTCCTACGGCGTGGTCCCGGAGGACGCCTTGCGCGGGGCGGCGACCGGCACCGTGGTGCTGACCCGCTGGACCAGCAGCCTGCGCCGGACCATCCAGGCCCGGCCCGGCCACTACGATCTCATGGCCGCCTTGCGCCGCGCCGCCTATACCGACGACGGCGCGCTGCTGTTCGTCAACTCCGGGATCGATCCCGCGCGCCCCTTGGAAACCCAGAGCGACTCTTTCTGGTGGAGCGGCGGCAAGTTCCACAGCATCGCCGAACCCTACGGCGACTTCCGCCGCGTGCTGCGCGGCTTCGACCCGAGCCATTCGGGCTTCGCCGAGACCGACTACACCGTAACCCTCGACGGCGGCTGCGGCTTCGGCGGCACCTTGATCGCGGTCTGCGTCACCCCGGACGGCGCGCTGGTCGACAAGGTCGAGGTGTGAATCCGGCTACTCTGTCACGGTCTTGACCCGCTGGCCGGCCGGGAAGCTCTGGTCGCGGGCGAGCCCGTTCAACACCAGGAAGCGGCGCAGGCGGTGGTCCTCGAAGGGCATGGCGGCCGCGATCGCCGCCGCGGTCTCGCCCGCGCCGGTGCGGTGGATGCGCAGCCGCCGCGGCTTGAGCCGCGCGGCCTCGGCCGCGCTCAGCCTGCGGAACGAGTAGGTGGTCTCGCGCAGGTCCCGCGCCAGCGCGGCGGTCAGCCGCACCGGGGTCTCGAAGATCATGTGGTAGATGGTCTGTGGGTCGGTGCGGATCGCGACCAGGCGCAGGTCGACGGCGCCACTCCGGCCGCGCCCCCCCTTGCGCCCCCGGGCAAAACCGGTCGCCGCCGCCATGCCGTTGATGGTGAGGCTCTCGACCTCGCGCAAGCGCACGCCCTCGGCCCAGACCTGGGTCAGGTAGGCGGTCATGGGGCCACGCGCCGCCCGTTTCGCCCGTTCGAAGGCGATGGTCGCGCCCTCGGGCCCGCGCGCGGTCACCCGTTTGGCGCCGTTGAACAGGCGAAACCCCTGGGGCACCTCGAAGGCGAAGCGCAAGCCGGGATGCAGGAAGCGGCGGCCGCGCACCAGGCCCTGGCTCGGGTTGTCGCCGTACAGCAGGCCGTCGATCTTGTCGAGGTAGCGGTCGCGCGCGGTTATCGGATCGGCGACGGTCTTGGCGCCGGCCTCCCGGATCGCCCGGGCGATACGGTCGGCGGTGCGCGGGTGGGTCTGCATGATGTCGAAGCGGTCGGCCTTGCCCGGCTCGCCGCGCAGCTCGGATTCGAACCGGCTGTGCGCCCGCAGCCGGCTCAGGAAGCTCGCCATGGCGCCGGGGTCGTAGCCCGCGCGCGCCATGTAGCGCACCCCGAGCAGATCGGACTCGTACTCCTGCTCGCGCGAGTAGGAGCGCAGCGCGACCCCCGCCACCGCGCCGTAGAGGTCGGTCGCCGGCCCACGGCCGAGCAGCAGCCCCAGGCCCAGGCCGATCACGTTGGCGGTCACGGTCTGGCCGTAGCGCTCGGCGGAATGGCGCGCGGTCACATGGCCGATCTCGTGGGCCAGCACGCCGGCCACCTCGGCCTCGTTGTCGGCCAGCGCGAGCAGGCCGCGGGTGATGTAAACGTAGCCGCCGGGCAGCGCGAAGGCGTTGACGATCGGCGTGTCGAGCACGGTGAAGGTGAACTTCGTGTTCGGCGTCTCCGAGGTCCGGGCCAGCAGATCGCCGATGCTGGCGATGTAGCCGGTGACCGCCGTATCGGCGTAGGCGCCGCCGAACTGGGGCACGATCTTCCGGTGCTCCCGAGTGCCGAGCTCGGTTTCGTCGGCGGCGCTCATGCCGCCGGTGAAGATGCTGCGCCCGGTCCCCGGCGCGGTCTCGCAGGCCGCGAGCAGCGGCAAGGCAGCGAGCCCCAGAAGGGCCAACAGGCGGGGAATCCGGCGCCGAGTCGGGCGAAGGCTCATTCCTCGATCACCTCGATCTGCTCGGGATGGGTCGCCTCGATGAGCGGCCCATTATACGATTTCAGCCAGCCGCGCACCCGGACCCGCTTGCCCTGGTAGCTCAGCGGGTCGATGCCCGCGGCCTCGAACAGGCGCCGGGTCCGGGGCGCGATGGTGATGGTGAAGTCGCTGCGCCAGTCGGCGCCGAAGTTGAGGTAGGTGCGCTTGCGCACGGTCGCGGCATCGACGACCCGGCCCTCGACCAGCTCGAAACCACTCAGGCTTGCCGGGATCGCCGCCGCATCGCGCACCGCATAGGCGCGCAAGGCCCAGATGCCGCGCGCGGCCGCGCGCGCCGCAGCCTCGCGCGCCAGCAGCGCCGGCACCAGGGCGCGGTTGTCGGCGAAGCTGTAGACCCGGGCCATGCCGCGGTCGATCAGCGCGCCCTGGAGCCACACGCCGGCCTCATCGAACAGATGGGCCAGGGCCCGGCCGTGGCGGTCGATGCGGCGGCCGCCGTAGCCCAGGGTCACCGCGCGCCCCATGGCGAGCCCGGCGAGCGCCGCCTTGGCCTCCTCGGCCAGCGGCCAGGCCTTGAAGCCGGGCCGGCCGAGCGGCAGCTTGGGCGCCTGGAGGCCGACCAGGCGGACCTGGCGGCCGTCGGCGAGCACCAGGGTGTCGCCGTCGACGATCTCGACCACCGCTTCGGTCTCGGCGATCTCCAAGGCGGCGAAGGCGGCGGCGTCGCGGCTTTGGATATCCAGGCCTTGCGCGCGCGCGGCGGACAGACCCGCCCCCAGGACCGCACCTGCGAGCAGGACGAATAACGGACGGCTGCGGTGTCCCATGGCGGCGATTTTCGGTCTCGCTCCCGGTTACGCCCGATAGTGCGGGCCATTGGCAAGGCGGCGCCTCAATGCCATATAGGACGCCCCGCGTTTCGTTGGAAGCGCGCAATGCGGCCCGGCCGCCAGAGCCCGGGGAGATCCCATGACCAAGCCGTCCCAGCGCGAGCTCTATCCGCCGGTCGAACCCTTCGAGACCGGCCGCCTCGAGCGCGACCCGCCGCACGACCTCTACTGGGAGCAGTCGGGCCGGCCGGACGGCCAGCCGGTGGTGTTCCTGCACGGCGGCCCGGGCGCCGGCGCCTCGCCCGAGCACCGCCGCTTCTTCGATCCCGGCCACTACCGGGTGGTGATCTTCGACCAGCGCGGCGCCGGGCGCTCGACGCCCTTGGGCGAGACCGAGAACAACACCACCGGGCACCTGGTCGCCGACATCGAGGCGCTGCGCGAAAGGCTCGGCATCGCGCGCTGGCAGGTGTTCGGCGGCTCCTGGGGCTCGACGCTCGCGCTGGCCTACGCCCAGGCCCATCCGGAGCGGGTCACCGGGCTGATCCTGCGCGGCATCTTCCTGTGCCGGAAGCCGGAGATCGACTGGTTCCTCTACGGCATGCGCCGGGTGTTCCCGGAGACCTGGCGCCGCTTCGCCGAGGGCGTGCCCGAGGCCGAGCGCGACGACCTGCTCGGCGCCTATCACAAGCGCCTGATCGACCCGGACCCCGAGGTGCACCTGCCGGCCGCGCGCGCCTGGAGCACCTACGAGGGCGCCTGCTCGACGCTCAGGCCGAGCCCGGAGACCGTGGCCGCCTTCGGCGAAGACACCATGGCGCTGGGTCTCGCGCGCCTGGAGGCGCACTATTTCTCCAACGGCATCTTCCTCGAGGAGGGTGCGCTGCTCGACGGGGTGCACCGCATCCGCCGCATCCCGGGGGTCATCATCCAGGGCCGCTACGACATGGTCTGCCCGATCGCCACCGCCGACGAACTCGCCCGCGCCTGGCCCGAGGCCGACTACGTGATCGTGCCCGACGCCGGCCACTCGGCCATGGAGCCGGGCATCCGCCGCGCGCTGGTCGCCGCCACCGAGCGCTTCAAGACCCCGCTCTGAGGGGGGAGGAATTAAGGGGAACCACGGAGACACAGAGGCACGGAGAACAAGAAGGGTTTCGTGGTTGCGCGCTCCGCGCGCCAATAAACCTTTTATTTGGTTGGTTCTCTGTGTCTCTGTGTCTCTGTGTGTGGTGATTCGCTTTTTGGTTCGTTTCGGCGCCGTTGCCAGGGCGGCGGCGGCGTGGTTATGATCTTGAACCGGCGGGGCGATTTTGAATCGGGGGAAAATTTTCGTGACAGCGCGCGCAATCTGGGCCGGCTTCGGTCTGGTCCTGGCATTCTCCTCGACCCTCGGCGCGAGCGCGCCGGCGCGCGCCCAGGACCCGAGCTTCCTCACCTTCGGCCTCGGCATCTACGACGTGAACAAGCAGGACAACACGGCGGCCGATTTCCGGCTCGAGTACCGCCACGGCGAGAAGATCTGGATCTTCAAGCCCTGGATCGGGATCGAGGGCACCTCGGACGGCGCGTTCTACGGCGCCGCCGGCGTGCTCGTCGACGTCTACTTCGGCAAGCGCTTCGTGCTCACCCCCAGCTTCGGCGCCGGCTTCTACGCCGAGGGCAGCGGCAAGGACCTGGGCCACGCGGTCGAGTTCCGCTCCCAGATCGAGCTCGCCTACCGCTTCGACGACCGCTCGCGCCTGGGCGTCGCCTTCAGCCACATCTCCAACGCCTCGATCGGCACCGACAACCCCGGCGTCGAGGTCCTCAACCTCTACTACTCCCTGCCCTTGGACGGCCTGTTCGACTGAGGCGAGCAAGTGGGGCGCCTCTTGGGCGGGGCCAATTTCCAGAGTATATAAACGCAAGCGCCACCGCGCCACGCGCCCGTAGCTCAGGTGGATAGAGCACCAGATTCCTAATCTGGGGGTCGCAGGTTCGAGTCCTGCCGGGCGCGCCAACGCTCCCGCCGCCGGATAGAGATTTGTCTTTACATTGTGCGTACAATTTCGTATACACAATGGCATTACCAGCGCGATAAGGAAAGCGAGAAAGCCATGGCGCCATCGACACGTCGCAAGGCGATTGCCTCGCCCAGGGAGACGATCAATCTGCGCGCCTCGGCCGAGCAGAAGGCGCTGATCGATCGCGCGGCCTCTCGTTTGGGTAAGACACGGACCGAATTCATGCTCGACAGCGCGCGAGAGGCCGCGGAGAACACCCTGTTGGATCAGCGGCTGTTCCTGCTCGACGACTCCGACTATGAGCGCTTCGTGGCGCGTCTCGATGCGCCGGTCGAGCCTTCGGATGCGCTCAAAAAACTGCTCGCCACCCCGGCGCCCTGGGAGCGGTGACGCTTCAGGCGCCCGAGCCCCTGCGGGCGGATCACGACCTATCGGGGTTCCAGTGCGGCGCGCCGGTCCTCGATGAATGGCTGAGAAAGAGAGCGCCCGGGAACGAGGGTTCCGGCGCCTCGCGAAGCTACGTCGTCTGCGAGGGCGTCAGGGTTCTGGCCTACTATTCCCTGGCGACCGGCTCGGTCGAGCACAGCCACGCGCCCGGCCGAGTCCGGCGCAACATGCCCGACCCGATCCCCGTGATGATCCTCGGCCGCCTGGCCGTTGATGTGAGCGTGCAGGGTCAGGGAATTGGACGCGGCTTGCTGAAGGACGCGATCCTGCGGACCCTGAAGGCCGCGCAAATCGCCGGAATACGCGCGATCCTGGTTCACGCCCTCGACGAGACCGCCGCCGGGTTCTACCGAAAGCACGGCTTTCTGGACTCGCCGATCGATTCTTTGACCCTGATGCTACCCTTGGCGCAGGCCCGAATGGCACTGCCGGAATAGGCCCTGGTTTCGCACCGCACCCCCTTACCCGAACACCCCCGGCGTTCGGCCGAACCACGGCCGGGCCCGCTCCAACTGGCCGGCGAGCCTGAACAACGTCGCTTCGTCGCCGAAGCGGGCGGTGAATAGGGTGCCGATGGGGAGGCCTTCTTCGCTCCAGGTGAGCGGCACCGACATCGAGGGCTGGCCGGTGCAGTTGGCGAGGCGGGTAAAGGGCGAGAAGCCGGTGGTGCGGGGCATGAACTCCGCCGCCTCCCCGAACGACATGTCGACCGCGCCGATCGGCACCGGCGGCTTGGCGAGGGTGGGCGTGAGGAAGATGTCGTAGGTCTGGTGGAAGGCGGCGACCTTGCGGCTCTCCAGGTGCATGGCCCGCAGCGTCGCGACCAACTGGCCGGCGGTCAGGGCGCGGCCTTGGGCGATCACCGTATGGGTCCAGGGCTCGAAGTCGTCCGGCCCCGGCGCGCGGCCCAGCACCGCGCGGGCGTCCTCGGCGGCGTCGGCCTGGTTGGCGGCGACGATGGCGAGCCAGGCCGCGCGCAGCGCCGCCCGGTCGTAGTCCGGCGCCGCCTCCTCGACCTCGTGGCCGAGGTCTTCGCAGAGCTTGGCCGCGTCTTCGAGCGCCGCCTGGCACGCGGGTTCGACCGGCTGGTCGTAGAGCGGCTCGGCGCTGAAGCCGATG
>JACZVL010000147.1 GCA_022572685.1 Pseudomonadota bacterium | reverse complement strand
GCGCGATCTGCTGGCGGTTCCGGGAACCTCGGTGCCGCTGCCCGGCTTCGGCAGCTCCGACTGCCGAAGCTGTCCGGCCCATCTGGTCATGCTGCCGGCGGGTTTCGAGCCCGCGATCCTCGGGGTTTGACTCGCCGGGCCGCTTGCGGACAGACTTGCCGCCAAGGCACCGAAGGGGCCATGACGGGGAGGTTTGGCATGTTTACCGACGTTCGCGGGCTGCCGCTGACCACCGGGAGCGAGGCGGCCGCCGGCCACTACAACGCGGCGATCGACGACTTCTTCGAGTACCGCCTGTCGACCGGCAAGCGGGTCAAGCAGGCGCTGGAGGCGGACCCGGACTTCGCCATGGCGCACTGCCTGCAGGGCTATCTGTTCATGCTGTTCGGCACCAACACGGTGCTGGGCCGGGCCCAGGCCGCGCTCGACACGGCGCGCGCGGCCGGCGGCGACCGGATCACGGCCCGGGAGGCGACCCATATCGCCGCGCTCGGCGCCTGGATCGACGGCGACATGGACCGGAGCTGCGCGATCTGGGACCAGATTCTGCTCGACCATCCGCGCGACCTCCTGGGCTTGCGGCTGCAGCACTTCGCGCTGTTCTGGATGGGCCGCAGCGCCGAGTTGCGCGGCGGCCCGGCCGGGGTGCTCCACGCCTGGGACCAGGCCGTGCCCGGCTACGGCAACCTGCTCGGCATGCTGGCCTTCGGCCACGAGGAATGCGGCGCCTACGCCGAGGCGGAGGCCGCCGGCCGCAAGGCCGTGGAGCTCAACGGCGAGGACCTCTGG
Organism: Pseudomonadota bacterium; assembly: GCA_022572685.1. Taxonomy (GTDB): domain Bacteria; phylum Pseudomonadota; class Alphaproteobacteria; order Kiloniellales; family J153; genus JACZVL01. Next base: position 8,123 of record JACZVL010000147.1, on the reverse strand, counting down.
GCGTTGCACGCGGTCGCCCACGTCCTGGAGATGCAGGGCCGGCTCGAGGAGGGCCTCGCCTGGCTCGACTACCCGGACGGCGCCTGGGACGACCGCAACCCGTTCCGCGGCCATCTGTGGTGGCACCGGGCGCTGTTCCAGCTCGAGCGCGGCGACCACGACGCGGCGCTGGCGCTCTACGACCGGGCGATCCATCCGGACCCCTCGGATTTCTACCTCGACATCCAGAACGCCGCCGCCCTGCTCGCGCGCCTGGAGTTCCTCGGGGTTTCCCTGGGCGCCCGCTGGTCCGAGCTGGCCGAGCAGCTCGAAGGCCGGCTCGACGACCACGTGCTCGCCTTCACCGACGCCAGCGCCATGATGGCGCTGGCGGCCGCGGGCCGGAGCGAGGCGGCGGGCCGGCTGCTGACCTCGCTCAAGGCCTTCGCCGCGACCCCGGGCAATACCGCGGCCGCGACCATGGAGCCGGTCGCGATCCCGGTCTGCGCGGCGATCCTGGCCTACCACGAGGGCGATTTTGGCCGCGCCGTCGATCTGCTGCTGCCGCTGCGCCACGCCTTCATCCGGATGGGCGCGAGCCACGCCCAGCGCGATATCTTCCACCAGTACCTGCTCGAGGCCGCCATCGCCGGCGGCCGGCTGGCGCTCGCCCGCGCGCTCCTCTCCGAACGGACCCTGGCCAAACCCCACAGCCTGGGGAGCTGGATGCGCTACGCCGCCGTGCTCGACCAACTGGGCGAGGCCGAAGCCGCCTCGGCGGCGCGCACGCGCGGGGCCGCGGTCAAGGCGGCCGCCTGAGCGCCGGTGTCACGCAGGCGGTGTCACGCAGGCGGTGTCGCGCCTCGCCGGCCACGAGAATCCGTAGAGAATTACCCGCATTGCGAGAGGTCCCCGGCCGGGGTCGCGGAGAACCGCGCCTAAACCGTTCACTCCATAGGGCTTCTTAACCGTTCCTTCAGTCAAGGTAACTATGTTTTTACGTTGATTTCGGGGCCTGTCCGGATTGGCGATGCTCGAACTTTATCACAAGCCCAGCAAACGATCGTCCATGCTGCAGCGCTATGGTGCGCAGATGGGGCATGTCGTGGAGCGCAATCTCACCGAGATGGCGCTGCTCGCGGCCAAGCAGGAAGCGGAGCGGGCCGCGGATGCCGCGCGGCTAGCCCTGCTCAACGCCGAATCCGCCAACCGGGCGAAGACCGAGTTCCTGGCCAACATGAGCCACGAACTGAGAACCCCGCTGAACGCCATCATCGGGTTCTCCGACGTCATTCAGCACGAGATCATGGGCCGGATCGAGGAAAACCCCAAGTACATCGACTACGCCCGCGACATCCGCCAGGCCGGGACCCATCTGCTGAACGTGATCAACGATATCCTGGACATCGCCAAGATCGAGGCCGGTCAGCTCGACCTTCGAGAGGATGCCTTCGATGCCGGCGGCGCGCTCGACGCCTGCATCAGCATGCTGTCGAACCGGGCCGAGGAAGCCGGCATCCATCTGATTCGGGAGGGCGGCGAGTCCCAAGTGACCATCTGGGGCGACGAGAAGAAGTTCAAGCAGATCGTCCTCAACCTGCTGTCCAACGCCATCAAGTTCACCCCGGAGGGCGGCAACGTCACCCTGTCGACCGGCGTCGATGGCGAAGGCGGCTTCGAGCTGAGGGTTTCCGATACCGGCATCGGGATTGCGGAGGGCGATCTGGATAAGGCGCTGGCGCCGTTCTCTCAGATCGACAACGCCCAACAACGCAACCACGAAGGCACGGGCCTCGGCCTGCCGATCAGCAGGGCGCTCGCCGAACTGCACGGCGGGTCCCTGGAAATCCAGTCCGAGCCGGGTCTTGGCACCACCGTGACCGTCCGCCTGCCGTCCGAACGGCTCCGTTGATAACAACCATCCATTGGATCGCACCATGACCCAGCAAAGCGAACACGCGACGAACCCCGAACCGGCCGTGGAGTCCGAAGCGCCCGAAAGTCCGGTCGCCGAGAGCCCGGCCGCGAGCAGTACCACTGGCGACGCTGGTGGCACCATGGCGACGCTGGGGCAGCGTGGCCGCCCAGGCCTCCGCGGTCGATCTCGCCTTCGACCAGGAGACCGGCGGCAGGTCCCAGGCCTCGCAGGAGGAAAAGCGTATCGGCCGCGTGGTGTCGGTCTCCGGCTCCCAGGTCATCGTCATGCTGGAGAACCACGAGTTGGAAGGCGTTCAGGCGCCGGGCGATGAGATTCAAATCGGCGGCCTGGTCAAGATGCGCACCCCCGCCTCCACGTTGTTCGGCATGATCAGCGGCCTCAGCATCCCGATCCCGAGCGAGAACGCCAGCGAGTCCGAGATGCGGATCGTCGAGATGGAGCTGGTCGGCGAGGCGATCGAGAAGGAGGGCATGGGCAAGCCGGTATTTCAGCGCGGCGTCTCGTTCTGCCCGTCCCTGGGCGACGGCGTCTACACCACCACCCAGAACGATCTCAAGCAGGTCTACGCGCGCCCGGCCGTCTCCAGCGTGCGGATCGGCACGATCTATCAGGACCAGACCCTGCCGGCCTTCATCTCCACGGACGACCTCCTGGGCAAGCATTTCGCGATTCTCGGCACCACCGGTTCCGGCAAATCCTGCGCCGTGGCGCTGATCCTGCGCGCGATCCTGGCCCAGCACGCCAGCGGCCACGCGCTGCTGCTCGACCTGCACAACGAGTACGGCCGCGCCTTCGCCGACTGCGCGGAGATCCTCGGCCCCGGCTCCCTGGAGTTGCCCTACTGGCTGCTCAATTTCGAGGAGATCCGGGAAATCATGATCGGCAGCGGCCAGGACAACCGCGAGGCGGATGTCGTGATCCTCAAGGGGGCGATTCTCGAGGCCAAGCGGCGCTACCGCAGCGACGACGCCAAGACCGACCATATCTCCGCCGACACGCCGGTTCCCTACCGGCTCTCCGACGTCACCCAGCAGATCGACGAGGCGCTCGGCAAGCTCGACAAGCCGACCGATTCGGCGCCCTACCTGCGGCTCAAGGAGCGCTTCAGCACGCTCCAGTCAGACAAGCGCTTCTCCTTCATGTTCCAGGGCCTGACCGTACGCGACAACATGACCGCAATCCTGTCGCGCCTCTTCCGGGTGCCGGTCGCGGGCAAGCCGGTGACCATCCTCGACCTTTCCGGCGTGCCCTCCGAGATCCTCAACGTGGTGGTCTCGCTGGTGTGCCGCCTGACCTTCGACTTCGCGCTGTGGAGCGACCGCGCGCTGCCCATACTGCTGGTCTGCGAAGAGGCGCACCGCTACGTCTCCCAGGACGCCACGCTCGGCTTCGAGGCGACCAAGCGGGCGCTCGGCCGGATCGCCAAGGAGGGCCGCAAGTACGGCGTCTCGCTCTGCGTGGTCAGCCAGCGGCCTTCGGATCTGGCGGTCGGCATCCTATCCCAGTGCAACACGATCTTCGCCATGCGGATGAGCAACCAGAAGGATCAGGAGTTCGTGCGCGGCACGCTGTCGGAATCGGCGCTCGGCCTGCTCGACTCGCTGCCGACGCTGCGCACCGGCGAGGCGATCGTGGTGGGCGAGGGCGTCTCGGTGCCGGTGCGGGTGCGCTTCGACATTCTGCCCGACGAGCGCAAGCCGCTGAGCGGCACCGCCTCATTCTCCGCCGCCTGGCAGAACGACGACAAGGACGAGACCTTCGTCGCCGAGATCGTCGAGCGCTGGCGCCGTCAGCGCCGGTAGGCAGCGGCCCGCCCGGGGCTCTCCAGACGACCTACTCCGCCGCTTGCCGGCTCGGTTCGGCGACCGGCTCGCGCAGGGTCACGAACTCCTCGGCCGCGGTCGGATGGATGCCCACGGTCGCGTCGAAGTCCCGCTTGGTGGCCCCCGCCTTGATCGCCACCGCGATGCCCTGAATGATCTCCGGCGCGTCCGCGCCGACCATGTGCGCGCCGACCACCTTCTGTGAGCGCCGGTCGACGATCAGCTTCATCATGGCGCGCTCGTCGCGCCCGGTCAGCGTGTGCCGCAGCGGCCGGAAGCTGGAGCGGTAGATGTCGATCTCCGCGCAGACCTCGCGCGCCTCGTGCTCGCTCAGCCCGACGGTGGCCACGGTGGGATGGCTGAACACCGCGCTCGGCACGCTCGTGTGGTCCATGGCCCGGGGCGTGCCGCGATAGACCGTATCGACGAAGGCCATGGCCTCGGCGATCGCGACCGGGGTGAGCGCGATGCGGTCGGTCACGTCGCCGACCGCGTAGATATTGGGCTGACTGCTGCAGGAATAGGCGTCGACCATGATCGCGCCGCCCTCATTCAGCGCGACCCCGGCGGCGCTCAGGCCCAGGTTCCCGGTATTGGGCCGGCGGCCGGTGGCGGCGAGCACCAGGTCGGTCTCGAGGGTCTCGCCGTCCGAGAGGCGGAGCGCGAGGCCCGAGGCGGTCTTCTCGATGTGGTCGATGGTGGTCTCGAGGCGCAGCGCGATACCCTTCTTGACCATCTCGGCGGCGAGGGCGTCGCGCACGTCGTCGTCGAAGCCGCGCAGAATCTGCGGCCCGCGGTAGATCTCGGTGACCTGGACGCCGAGGCCGTTGAAGATGCTCGCGAACTCGACCGCGATGAAGCCGCCGCCGTAGACCACCGCGCGCTCGGGCAGGGCGTCCAGCTCGAACACCTCGTTCGAGCTGATCGCGAACTCCCAGCCCGGGCCCGGCGGATAGGACGGCGCGCCGCCGGTCGCGATCAGGATGGTCTCGGCGCGGAAGCTCCGGTTCGGGTTCTGGGCCCCAGACTGGGCACTACCCTCGACCTCGATCCCGTGGGCGTCGAGCAGGCGGCCGTGGCCACGGTGGATCGCGACCCCGGCGTCGTTCAGCAGGCGCTCGTAGATGCCCTCCAGGCGCGCGATCTCGGCGTTCTTGTTGGCCATCAGGCGCCGCCAGTCGAAGCGCTGCTCGCCGACCGTCCAGCCGAAGCCGGCCGCGTCCTCGAAATCCTCATGGTAGTGGGCCGCGTAGGAGAACAGCTTCTTGGGCACGCAGCCGCGGATCACGCAGGTGCCGCCGTAGCGGTGGGACTCGACGATGGCCACCCGCGCGCCGGTGCCCGCCGCCATGCGCGCCGCGCGCACGCCGCCCGAGCCGCCGCCGATGACGAACAGGTCGTAGTCGAACTTGGATGCCATGGCCCCCGGGTCTCCTTGCCGCGTCCGGGCTCAATCTAGGCCTGCCGCGCCACTTGTAAACCCGGGGGCCCCGGGGGTAAGTAACCGGGCATGACCGGGACCCTCAAAATCGCGCTGGCCCAGATCAACCCGACCGTGGGCGACATCGACGCCAACCTGGCGCTGATCCGCCGGCGCCGGGCCGAGGCCGCGGCGCTGGGCGCCGATCTGGTGGTCACCACCGAACTCAGCGTGACCGCCTATCCGCCCGAGGACCTGGTGCTCAAGCCGGCGTTCCTGGCGCGCGTGCGGGCCGCGGTCGAGGCCCTGGCCCAGGACACCGCCGACGGCGGGCCCGGATTGATCGTCGGCGCGCCCTGGCTCGAGGACGCAGCCGTCACCGGGCCGCTGCGCCACCATGTCACCAATTCGATCTTCGTGCTCGACGGCGGCAAAATCCTCGGCCGGCGCGACAAGCGCGAGCTGCCCAACTACGGCGTCTTCGACGAGGTCCGGGTGTTCAAGCCGGGCCCGCCGCCCGGGCCGGTCAACTTCCGCGGCGTGCGCCTGGGGGTGCCGGTCTGCGAGGACCTGTGGTCGCCGGAGGTGCCGGAGTGCCTGGTCGAGTCCGGCGCCGAGATTTTGATCGTGCCCAACGGCAGCCCCTACGAGCGCGACAAGGCCGAGTTGCGGGTTCAGACCGCCGTGCGGCGGGTTACCGAGACCGGCCTGCCGATCATCTACGTCAACCAGGTCGGCGGTCAGGACGAGCTGGTGTTCGACGGCGGCTCCTTCGTGCTCGACGCCCAGTGCCACCTGCGCGCCCAGCTGCCGATGTTCCGCGAGGCCCTGGTGGTGACCGAATGGCGCCGCCAGGACGGCGGCGACGGCGCCGAGGCCTGGAGTTGCGCCGATGCCGAGCTGGAGCCGCCCGAATCCGGCATGGAGCCGGTCTACGGGGCGCTGACCCTGGGCCTGCGGGACTACGTCGACAAGAACCACTTCGCCGGCGTCATCCTGGGGCTGTCGGGCGGCATCGATTCGGCGCTGACCGCGGCGGTGGCGACCGACGCCCTCGGCCCCGAACGGGTGCACTGCGTGATGATGCCCTCGCCCTACACCAGCCAGGAGAGCCTGGAGGACGCGGCCGAGACCGCGCGCCTGCTCGGCGTGCGCCTGGATGAGGTCGGCATCGAGCCGGCGATGGGCGCCTTCGAGGGCATGCTGGCGCCGCTGTTCGACGATCTCGCGCCGGGCACCACCCCCGGCACCACCGAGGAGAACATCCAGGCGCGCTCGCGCATGGTGGTGCTGATGGCGATCAGCAACAAGCTCGGCACCATGCTGCTCTCGACCGGCAACAAGTCCGAGGTCTCGGTCGGCTACGCCACCCTCTACGGCGACATGGCCGGCGGCTACAACGTGCTCAAGGACGTCTACAAGACCACCGCCTACCAGCTCGCGCGCTGGCGCAACCAGGCGCCGCCCCGGGGCGGCCTCGGCCCGGCCGGCCGGGTGATCCCCGAGCGGACCCTCACCAAGGCGCCCTCGGCCGAGCTCAAGCCCGACCAGACCGACCAGGACTCACTACCGCCCTACGAGGTGCTCGACGAGATTCTGGAGTGCCTGATCGAGGCCGAGATGGGGGTCGAGGAGATCGTCGCGCGCGGCCATGAGCGCGATACCGTGAACCGGGTCTGGCGCCTGCTCGAGACGGCCGAATACAAGCGCCGCCAGGCCTGTCCCGGGGTCAAGATCACCCGCCGCGCCTTCGGCAAGGACCGCCGCTACCCGATAACCAACGCCTTCAAGGGCCCAGCGTGAGGGGCGCGGCGGGGCCGGGCGGTGTCTTGTCTCACGCCGCGACCACGCGCTTGACCTTGATGTCCTTCTCGCGCTTGCGGGCCTGGGCCAGGTCGTGGGCCGCCTGCATGCGCAGCCAGGTATCGGCGGTGCTGCCGAAGGCCTTCTCCAGGCGGATCGCCATCTCCGGCGAGATGCCGGCCTTGCCGTTGACCAGGTTGGACAGCGTCGGCCGGGTGACGCCCAGCACCCGGGCGCCGGCGGTGACCGTGAGCCCGAGGGGCTTCAGGCAGGCGTGCAGGATCGAGCCTCCAGGGTGTGGCGGGTTCTTCATGGGCATGGGCATTTGTAGCCTGTAAGGTTACACTTATCAATCAAGCATGTTCCACCGCCGTTGAGCCAGCCCATGGACCGGGCGGTGAAGATTTGCTACCCCTTGCCCGCCACCGCCGGGGCCGGGTTCCGGGGGGTGGCGGAATCGTCTCGTTGGATCAAGACCTTGGGCGCCCCGTGACCCTGCATATCTACGATACCATGAGGCGCGCCAAGGTGGCGTTCGAGCCGCTCGATCCCGGCGACGTGCGCTTCTACGTCTGCGGGCCGACGGTCTACGACCTGGCCCATATCGGCAACGCGCGCCCGGTGGTGGTGTTCGACGTGCTGTTCCGCCTGCTGCGCCACCGCTATGGGGCGGACCACGTCACCTACGCGCGCAACATCACCGATGTCGACGACAAGATCATCAAGGCGGCCCAGGATAGCGGCGAGGCCATCGACGCGATCACCGCGCGCACCACCGAGGCCTTCCACGCCGACATGGCGGCGCTGGGTACGCTCGAGCCCTCGGTCGAGCCGCGCGCGACCCAGCACATCCCCCAGATGATCGCCATGATCGAGACCCTGATCGAACGGGTCACGCCTACCTCGCCGACGGCCACGTGCTGTTCTCGGTGCCCTCGATGCCCGACTACGGCCGGCTGTCGGGGCACAGCCAGGACGAGCTGATCGCCGGCGCCCGGGTCGAGGTCGCGCCCTACAAGCGCGACGCCACCGACTTCGTGCTGTGGAAGCCGAGCACGGAGGACCAGCCCGGCTGGGACAGCCCCTGGGCCAACCTTTGGGGCCGTCGCGGCCGCCCGGGCTGGCACATCGAATGCTCGGCCATGTCGGCCGAGCCCCT
>JACZVL010000146.1 GCA_022572685.1 Pseudomonadota bacterium | reverse complement strand
GTGTCCCAGACGAAATACTGGCCGCGCACCCGGGCCCAGGGCAGGTAGGGCACCTGGGCCGTCAACTCGACGTCGAAGCCGTCCAGCGCCTCCTCGAAGATATCCGTCCCGGCGTTGCTTTTTCCGCTCAGCGCCTTGTAATAGTTGGCGTAAAGATCGAGGCCGGCCCAGCGCGCCTCCGCCCCGACGCCCAACCGTCGGTGGTTGTACTTCCATTCGCGGTCGTAGAAGGCATTGACGCCGAGCAGAACCTGGTTGTCGGCGACCAGGCGGCGGTAGCCGACGCCGGCGTTGGTGGTGATGCGGTAGTCGCCGAAAGTCCAGTCGCGGGCGATGCGCAACTGAGTGAAGAAGGTATCCTGCCGGTCTTCGGTCTGATAGAGCGGCTGGACCGTCAGCAGCGAGAATTCGGGCCTGTCGTCTTCCTGGATGTCCCACTCGAATTCAACGCGCGATAGCCACTCCGGGCCATCGTCGTCGCCGAGGCCGGGCAGCCAGTATTCGATGGCGGTTTCGGCGGCCTGAAGCGCGGCCACCGTGACATCGCCATCGGACAGCGCCCGAGCCGATTGGAACATGTCGTAGGCGAACTGCTGCGTCCGGGCCGGCGCCTTCTTCTCGGCGACCCCGTTTCCGGCGCCCCCGGACCCGTCAACTGTGGCGCAGCCGGCCGGCAAGATCAGCAGAGCCAGGATCGCCAGATAGCTGGCAAGGCGCGAAACTGCCTCGCGCAAACAGAGATTGCACAGCATGCCGTCGCTCCAATCGTCATCGGTCCGGCGGTTTTGGCCTGAACCTGTCCCCCACGGTTGGGGCGCTGGCGCCCCCGACGCGCTTTACTTCATAATTATCAACGATTCGTTAACCATACACAACTTCGGTGTCCACTAACCCATAATTATATAAGGGAAAAAGGACGTTTAGCTTGGCCCGGCGGCCGAACCGTTGGCGAGCGGCAGCGACAGGATGAAGCGTGCGCCCTGGCCGGGCTGGCTGGACACGGTGATGTCGCCGCCCATGGCGCGCGCGAGGTCGCGGGAGATCGCCAGGCCCAAGCCCAGGCCCGCGGGCCCGCCGGCGCCGGTCGCCGCGGTCGCGCGGTAGCTGTCCTCGAAGATCCGGGCCTGCTCGTCCTCGGGGATGCCGATGCCGGTGTCCCAGACCGCGATCCGCAGCGTGGAGTCCGGGCCGACCAGGGTCTCGAGCCCGACCGAGCCGCCGGCCGGGGTGAATTTCACCGCGTTGCTCAGCAGGTTGACCAGAATCTGGGTGCAGGCCGTGGCATCGCCCAGGACCCGGCCACCGGCCATCGGGCCGACCCGGCTGATCTCGACCTCGGCGTCCCGCGCGGCCAGCGCAATCATGGCCTTGGCCTTGGCGGCGACGGCGGCGACGTCCACGACCTCGGCGGCCAGGGCCTCCTGGGCGGCGGCCGACCGGCTCGCCTGCAGGTGCGTGACCAGATGGTCCAGGTGGCGCCCGGCCTCGCGGATCGTGCGGAAGCAGTCCAGGTAGCGCTCGCCCAGCGGCCCGAACATCTGCTTGAGGGCGAGATCGGCATAGCCGACCATGGCGTTGAGCGGCGTGCGCAGCTCGTGCGCGGTGCGCGCCAGCGGGTTGTCGCCCATCCCCTCCACCGGCGTGGCCTCCTCAGGCGCCCGATCCTGGGGCGCCCGCTTCCGGGGCTGCTCCTCGGGCTCTTTTTCGGCCTGTGACAGCCGCCAGGACAGGTCCTGTTGGTGGATCAGCGACTCTTCGAGGGTCTCGGCCAGGACCTGCATCGCCTCGTCATCCACCTTGGCCCGGGTCTTGGCGGCCTGGCTCCCGGCCGCCTCGGACGCGGCCACCGCCGTGCCCCGGTAGCCGGCGAATTCCCCGGTCGCCGCGTCGAAATAGGGCACGCCGCTCAGCCGGTAGGCGACTTCGCGATCCTCGGCGCCGGTCATCACGAAGCGCGCGTCGCGGAACGGCCGCCGCGCCGCGATCGCGTCCTGGACCCGGCGGGCGCCGACGACGGTGTCACCCTCTGGGGTCTCGAAGCGGCCCAGGGCCGTGAGCGTCCGCCCGACCAGGACCTGGGCCGGGATGCCCAGCTTGAGCGCGACCGGCGAGGAGGCATAGCTCAGCGTGAGACCGGCGTCGGTCTCCCACAGCCAGTCGATAGTGGATCGGAGAAAGTCCTCGTAGCGGCCGATTTCCTCGGCGAATCGGCGTTCCGGCGCCACGTCCTGGGTGCCGCCCACACCCCAGGGGGCCTGCCCTCCGGCGGGTTCCTCCCGCTCCGATGGTGCTTCCTGCCAACCCGGAGGCTGCATTCGGGTGCCCTTCCTGCGCTGCCCCGCGCGCGTCATTCGCGGCCCCGATTATAGGGCAGGCGGCGTCAGCGGACAACGGTCCTCCGGCGGTCCTCCGGCGGTCCTCTGACGCGCCTGAGTGACCCGGGCCGGGTTTTTCGAGGCTGGCGGCCGGGCTGAAACAGGCTAAATTGCCGAAAATCGACGTATTTCGGAGATTCAGCCCGATGGCCGCGGCGGATCGCCCAGGCAGCCTCTTGAGACAGCTCAAGCAATGGATCAAACTGGCCAACAAGCGGTAGTTATCTAGGACAGCCCCTTAAAGTAGAGCGTTGACCCTCAACATGCTGCCCGCCGGGTTCAGGCTTGCGCCAGAACGCGACGGGTGAGCTCGGTATCGACGTTGCCGCCGGACAGGATCACGGCGGCCTTCCTGCCGGCCATGATTTCCTTCTCCTTGAGCAGGGCGGCGAGCGGCGCCGCGCCGGCACCCTCGGCCAGGTTGTGAGTATCGGTGTAATAGGCGCGCATGGCCGCCTCGATCTCGTCCTCTGAGACCGTGACCACCCGCTCGGCGCCTTTCAGCATCACCGCCAGCGCCTCGGCGTCGGGGATGCGCACCGAGACGCCGTCGGCCAGGGTGTCGCAGGTCTCGGTCGAGACCGGCCGTCCGGCCGCGAAGGACAGCGCGTAGGCCGCCGCCCGCTCCGCGACCACGCCCACCACCCGGGTCTTGAGGCCGAGCGCGTCGCGCGCCGAGATCACGCCGTTGATGCCCGAGCCCAGTCCGATGGGGACGTAGACCGTGTCCAGGTCCGGCACCGCGCGGAGCAGCTCCAGGCCGTAGGTCGCGACCCCGCGCACCAGCAGCGGATGGTAGGAAGGGAAGGCGTGCAGGCCGCGCGCCGCGGCCAGTTCCTCGGCGCGCTCGAGGGCCGCGTTGAAATCCTCGCCGTGCTCGATCAGCTCGGCGCCAAGCGCGCGCATGGCGCGGTTCTTCTCGGCGCTGTTGCCGTGGGGCGCCACCACCACCGCCTCGATCCCGGCGCGGCGCGCGGCGTAGGCGACGCTCTGGCCATGGTTGCCGCGGGTCGCGGCGATCACGCCGCGGGTCTCCGGCGCGCGCTTCATCAAATCGTCGAGATAGACCAGGCCGCCGCGCAGCTTGAAGGCGCCGATCGGGGTGTGGTTCTCGTGCTTGACCCAGACCTCGGTGCCGGCGCGCTCGCAGATCAGCGGCCAGCAGTATTCCGGCGTCGGTCCCAGGTGGCGGTAGATCAACTCCGCCGCCGCCTCGATCTCGCCCAGCAGTCCCACCTCGCGCTCCCTCCGAGTGGCTCCTCCGGTAATAGGAACAGCGGCCGGTCCGGCCCGCAAGACCTGGATTGTTTCTCTGCAATCACGGGGCAATCGCGGGGCAATCGCGGGGCAATCGCGGGTTTCGAGACCCCCCGCGAAGGTTCCCGGCCACGGATTTTCCTTGCCGCCGCGCGGGCCCGGGGCGAACCTTGGGGAATCCACGAATCCGAGTCGCTCCCACGAATCCGAGTCGCTCACGGCATGACCCTTCTGAAGAGCGCGATCCAGACCCGTTCCGAGGAGTTCGGCCGAAACCGGGCCGCGCACGAGGCCCTGGTCGCGGAGCTGCGCGCCCAGGTCGCGGCCATCGAGCAGGGCGGCGGCGCGCCGGCGCGGGAGAAGCACCTGGCGCGCGGCAAGCTGCTGCCGCGCGAGCGGGTCCGCAACCTGCTCGACACCGGCTCCCCCTTCCTCGAGCTGTCCCAGCTCGCCGCCCACGGCATGTACGGCGGCGAGGTGCCCGCGGCCGGGATCATCACCGGCATCGGCCGGGTTTCGGGGCGCGAGTGCATGATCGTCGCCAACGACGCCACGGTGAAGGGCGGCACCTACTATCCGGTCACGGTCAAGAAGCACCTGCGCGCCCAGGAGATCGCCGAGCAGAACCGGCTGCCCTGCATCTACCTGGTCGACTCGGGCGGCGCCAACCTGCCCAACCAGGACCAGGTGTTTCCGGACCGCGAGCATTTCGGCCGCATCTTCTTCAACCAGGCCCGGATGTCGGCCCAGGGCATCCCGCAGATCGCCGCGGTCATGGGCTCCTGCACCGCCGGCGGCGCCTACGTGCCGGCGATGTCGGACGAGAGCATCATCGTGCGCGGCCAGGGCACCATCTTCCTGGCCGGGCCGCCCTTGGTGAAGGCGGCGACCGGCGAGGACGTGACGGCCGAGGAACTGGGCGGCGCCGAGGTCCACAGCCGCACCTCGGGCGTGACCGACCACCTGGCCAACGACGACGGCCACGCGCTGGCCATCGTGCGGCGCATCGTCGGCCACCTCAACCAGGTCAAGCGCCACGACCTGGAGCTCGCCGAACCGCGCGAACCGCACTACGATCCGGCCGAGATCCGCGGCATCGTGCCGACCGATCCGCGCAAGCCCTACGACGTGCGCGAGGTGATCGCGCGCCTGGTCGACGGCAGCGAGCTGGACGAGTTCAAGGCGCTCTACGGCGACACCCTGGTGTGCGGCTTCGCGCGCATCCTGGGCTACCCGGTGGGCATCGTCGCCAACAACGGCATCCTGTTCTCGGAATCCGCGCTCAAGGGCGCCCACTTCATCGAGCTGTGCTGCCAGCGCGGGGTGCCGCTGGTGTTCCTGCAGAACATCGCCGGCTTCATGGTCGGGCGCAAGGTCGAGGCCGGCGGCATCGCCAAGGACGGCGCCAAGATGGTGACCGCGGTCGCCTGCGCCAACGTGCCCAAGTTCACGGTCATCATCGGCGGCTCCTTCGGCGCCGGCAACTACGGCATGTGCGGCCGCGCCTTCGGCCCGCGGCTGCTGTGGATGTGGCCGAACGCGCGCATCTCGGTGATGGGCGGCGAGCAGGCGGCCAGCGTGCTGGCGACGGTCAAGCGCGGCGGGCTGGCGGCGCGCGGCGAGACCTGGACCCAAGACCAGGAGGACGCCTTCAAGGCGCCGATCCTCGAGCAGTACGAGCGCGAGGGCCATCCCTACTACGCCTCGGCCCGGCTCTGGGACGATGGCATCATCGATCCGCTCGACACCCGCATGGTCCTGGGCCTGGGCATCTCCGCCGCCCTCAACGCGCCCATCGAGCCGACCCGCTTCGGCGTCTTCAGGATGTGACCGCCAGGGAAAACACGCCATGCTGCAGCCCTTGTTTCTGGAAGAGATCGACGACGACGGCGTCGGCTGGATCACCCTGACCCGGCCGGAGGTGCACAACGCCTTCAACGACGCCCTGATCGCCGAGCTGACCACGGTGCTCGCCGGCTTCGGCACCGACGAGCGGGTCCGCGCCGTGGTGCTCGGGGCCAAGGGCCGAAGCTTCTCCGCCGGCGCCGATCTCAACTGGATGCAGCGCATGACCGAATATTCCGAGGCGGAGAACCTCGAGGACGCCCGGGCGCTGGCCGAGCTGATGCGCACGCTCAACGAGTTGCCCCGGCCCACGGTCGCGCTGTGCCAGGGCCCGACCTTCGGCGGCGGCATCGGGCTTCTGGCCTGCTGCGACATCGTGATCGCCGCCGAGACCGCCAACTTCACCTTCTCCGAGGTCCGGCTCGGCCTGATTCCCTCGGTGATCGGCCCCTACGTCATGGCGGCGATGGGCGAGCGCCCGGCGCGGCGCTATTTCCTGACCGCCGAGAGCTTCAGCGCGGCCGAAGCGCTGCGCCTCGGCCTGGTCCATCAGGTGGTGCCCGACGAGGCCCTGGGCGACGCCGGCAACCGGGTCTTGCGGGCGCTGCTGCGCGGCGGTCCCCGGTCCCAGATCGAGGCCAAGGACCTGATCCTGGCGATCTCGGGGCGGCCTATCGACGACGATCTGGTCGAGGACACGGCCCGGCGCATCGCCCGCATCCGCGCCTCGGAGGAGGGCCGCGAGGGCATCGCCGCGTTCCTGGACAAGCGCCGGCCCCAGTGGCTGAAACGCTGATCCATCGTGGCGCCGCCCGGCCACCCCATGGGATCATGAGGCTTGGGGTTGGTTCGGCCGGCCCAGGGCGCCATTGGGCCAACCCCGAACCTGTGGCCGGGCGCGGGTGCGGGCCGGCGCGGTTCCGCGCCAGCGGAATTGGTAATAAACAGGAGTTGGCCCGACCATGTTCCGCAAGGTCCTGATCGCCAACCGGGGCGAGATCGCGTGCCGCATCATGCGCACGGCGCGGCGCATGGGCATCGCCACGGTGGCGGTCTACTCCGACGCCGACGCCGAGGCGGCGCACGTGGCGCAGGCCGACGAGGCGCGGCGCGTCGGCCCGGCGCCGGCCGCCGAGAGCTACCTGAACATCGAGGCCATCGTCGCCGCGGCCCGGGGGGCCGGCGCCCAGGCGGTCCATCCCGGCTACGGCTTCCTGGCCGAGAACGCCGATTTCGCCGAGGCCTGCATCGCCGCCGGCCTGGTCTTCGTCGGCCCGCCGCCGGCGGCGATCCGGGCGCTCGGCTCGAAGGCGTCGGCCAAGGAGATCATGGCCAAGGCCGGGGTGCCGCTGGTGCCCGGTTACCACGGCGCCGCCCAGGACCCGGAGACGCTCGCCCAGGCCGCCGCCGGGACCGGCTACCCGGTGCTGATCAAGGCCTCGGCCGGGGGCGGCGGCAAGGGCATGCGGGTGGTCGAGCGGCCCCAGGATTTCGCTGCCGCGCTCGAGGCCGCCCGGCGCGAGGCCCGCGCGGCGTTCGGCGACGACCGGGTGATCATCGAGTCCTATCTGGAGCACCCGCGCCACATCGAGATCCAGGTCTTCGCCGATGCCCACGGCAACACCCTGCACCTGTTCGAGCGCGACTGCTCGATCCAGCGCCGCCATCAGAAGGTGATCGAGGAGGCGCCGGCGCCGGGCTTACGCGCGGCGCGGCGCGCCGAGATGGGTGCGGCGGCGGTGGCCGCGGCCAAGGCCAGCGGCTACCTGGGCGCGGGCACGGTCGAGTTCCTCTGCCGCGGCGACGACTTCTACTTCATGGAGATGAACACCCGGCTCCAGGTCGAGCACTCGGTGACCGAGATGATCACCGGCCAGGACCTGGTCGAGTGGCAGTTCCGGGTCGCGGCGGGGCAGGCGCTGCCCTGCGGCCAGGACGATCTGGCGATCCGCGGCCACGCCATCGAGGCGCGGATCTACGCCGAGGACCCGGCCAAGGACTTCCTGCCCTCGACCGGCAGGCTTGCCCACCTGCGGCTGCCCGCCGAGGGGCCCCATCTGCGCATCGACATCGGCGTGCGCGAGGGCGACGAGGTTACCGTGCACTACGATCCGATGCTGGCCAAGGTGACGGTCTGGGACCGAAATCGCAAGGCGGCGGTGAAGCGCCTGCGCGCCGCCCTGGGCGAGGTCCAGATCCTGGGCCCGGCCAACAACGTCGCCTTCCTGGCCGCGATCGCCGGCCATCCCGCCTTCGGCGCCGGGGCGGTCGACACCGGGTTCATCGCGCGTCACCTGGCCGATCTGTTGCCGGAAGCGGCGCCGGCCTCCGACGAGGCGCTGGCGCTGGCCAGCCTGGCCGAGTTGCTGCACCGGCGCCGGGACACCGAGGCGCGGGCGCGGCGCTCGGCCGATCCCCATTCGCCCTGGCATCAGACCGACGGCTGGCGGCTCAATGCCGAGACCCAGGTCCGGCTGTCGTTCCGCGACGGCGAACGCGAGGTCGCGGTGATGGTCCATTACCGGCCCGACGGCTTCGCCTTCGACCTGCCCGGCGGCCGGGCCGAGGCGCGCGGCACCCTCGGGCCGGACGGCGTGCTGCTCGCGGAGCTGGACGGGCGCCGGGTGACCGGGTCCATCGTCCGCCACCAGGGCGACATCGTGGTGCTGCTGCCCGGCGGCATCCACCGCCTGCGGCTGGTCGATCCGCTGCGCGCGGCGGCGGAAGAGGAGGCCGGTCCCGGCCGCCTGACCGCGCCGATGCCCGGCAAGGTGATCCAGGTCCACGTGTCGCCGGGCGAGGAAGTCGAACGCGGCGCGCCGCTGATGGTGATCGAAGCCATGAAAATGGAGCATGCGATTTCCGCGCCGGCGGATGGCAAGATCGCGCGGGTGCTTTATGCTGCGGGCGACCTGGTCGAGGAGGGCGCGGAGCTGATCGCGTTCGAGACCGAGGAGTGATCGATATGCAGCACCCGAGCCGCGTCAAGATGGTCGAGGTCGGCCCGCGCGACGGCCTGCAGAACGAGAAGGACGCGGTCCCGGCCGAGGTCAAGATCGCGCTCATCGACCAACTGAGCGCGGCCGGCCTGCCGGTCATCGAGGCCGGCGCCTTCGTCTCGCCGCGCTGGGTGCCGCAGATGGCGGACAGCGCCGAGGTGCTGGCCGGGATCGCGCGCCGGCCCGGTGTGAGCTATCCCGTCCTGGTGCCCAACATGAAGGGCTTCGAAGCGGCGCGCCGCGCCGGCGCCCAGGAGATCGCGGTGTTCGGCGCCGCCTCCGAGGCCTTCACCCAGCGCAACATCAACTGCTCCATCGCCGAGAGCATCGCGCGCTTCGCCCCGGTGGTCGAGGCGGCCCGGGCCGCGGGCATCGCCGTGCGCGGTTACGTGTCCTGCGTGCTCGGCTGTCCCTACGAGGGCGAGATCGCGCCCGCCGCCGTG
>JACZVL010000145.1 GCA_022572685.1 Pseudomonadota bacterium | reverse complement strand
TCTCCAAACTCGACGTGGCGCTGCGCGGCCGCATTCGTGCCTTCGTCTTCGACCACGCCCGGGCCAACGGGCTGCCGACCCTGCTGGTCACCCACGATCCGGACGACGCGGCGGCGACCGGCGGGCCGGTGATCGAGATCGGCGCGCCCACCGGGGGCGAAGCGCCGCGCGAGCTTAGCGACGCCGCCCGGGATGGCGCCCGGGATGGCGCCCGGGATGGCGCGGAGACCCTCGGCAAGCCCTCTCCCGCGGCAGGGTGATACCCGCCGCCTGTGCCATTGGACAACGGCGGGCGCGGGAGTAGAATGCGCGTGAAACCGGGCCCTCCCCGCCCGGCGACCCTCCCTGCCCGGTGACGAGGAGCCCAGACGATCATGTACCACGAAACCACCCGGTCGATCCGCGTCACCGTGGAGCCGATCTATCTGGACGATCAGTCCTCGCCGTCCGACAATCACTATGTCTGGGCCTACCAGGTGCGGATCGAGAACCAGGGCGACGACACGGTGCAGCTCCTCAACCGCTACTGGCGCATCACCGACGCGCTGGGCCGGGTCCAGGAGGTGCGCGGCGCCGGCGTGGTCGGCGAGCAACCGACGCTCAAGCCCGGCGAGTCCTTCGAATACGCCAGCGGCACGCCGCTGCCCACACCGTCCGGCATCATGGTCGGCTCCTACGAGATGGAAACCGCGCAGGGCGCGCGCTTCGAGGTCGCGGTGCCGGCGTTCTCCCTCGACAGCCCCTATGGCGACACCCGGCGCCATTGACCGGCGCCCCGATGACCGGCGCCCCGATGACCGGCGCCCCGATGACCGGCGCCCCGATGACCGGCACCCCGATGGAAGGGGCCGGGGATATGGCGAAAACAGGCATGAGACCGTGAGCAACCAACCACTCGAACAACAACTCGACCAGCCACTCAAACAGGCCGAACCAGCCGCCGTGCGGCCGAATCGCGAGGAGGCGCTGGCCGCGGTCGATACCCTGATTCGATGGATCGGCGACGATCCTTCCCGCGAGGGCCTGACCGGCACGCCGGACCGGGTGGTGCGCGCCTACGACGAGCACTTCCAAGGCTATGCCGTCGACCCGGTGGCGCTCCTGCAACGCACCTTCGAGGAGGTCGAGGGCTACGACGAGATGGTGCTGCTGCGCGACATCCGCTTCGAGTCGCACTGCGAGCATCACATCAAGCCGATCATCGGCCGCGTCCACATCGCCTACCTGCCGGAGCACCGCGTGGTCGGGATCAGCAAGCTGGCGCGGGTCGTCGACGCCTATGCCAAGCGGCTGCAGATTCAGGAGAAGATGACCGCGCAGATCGCCAACACCATCGCCGAGGTGCTGGAGCCCCAGGGCGTCGGCGTGGTGATCGAGGCGACCCACCAGTGCATGACCACCCGCGGCGTGTACAAGCCGGGCGCGATCATGGTGACCAGCCGCATGCTGGGGCTGTTCCGCAGCGACCACCGGACCCGGCGCGAGTTCCTGTCCCTAATTCGCAGCCAGAACGGCCAGCCGGACCGGGCCTAGGGTCGTGTTTCTACCGAAAGGTTCCCGATGTCGGTCGCCGAGGATTCACCACGAAGACAGAAAGAAAAGACTCGCCACAGAGGCACGGAGACACAGTGACACAGAGAACCGACAAGATTTCACCACGAAGGCACGAAGGCACGAAGAAAATAAAAAATTTTGGTTGCGCGCTTCGCGCGCGAAAATCTGCTTCGTGAATCCTTCGTGTCTTCGTGCCTTCGTGGTTTTCCCTTGTTGGTTCTCTGTGCCTCTGTGCCTCTGTGATGAAGCTATTTTTCCCGCCCATCGGGTACGAAATGTTGGAGTCGGAACGCTAGCACATGTTCCGTTCGGTCCGCTCCGGCCCGCGCGAGCGGAATCTGTCCTAACGCCCGGCGTTCCGAGCCCATGATCGATCTCCGGCCGATCATCTTCGTTCTCGGGATTCTGCTCTGCGTGCTCGCGGTGGCCATGGTGATCCCGGCCATCGTCGACGCCCTGGTCGGCCATCCCGACTGGCAGGTTTTCGCCGCCTCGTCCGCGACCACGCTGTTCGCCGGCGTCTCGATGATCCTGACCGCGCGCGTGGGCCTGACCAGCTTCTCGCTGCGCCAGGCCTTCATCATGACCAATCTCGCCTGGCTGGTGATGGCGGCGTTCGGGGCCCTGCCCTTCGCCTACGCCGAGCTCGAGCTCTCGATCACCGATGCCTTCTTCGAGTCCATGTCGGGGATCACCACGACCGGGGCGACGGTGATCGTCGGGCTGGATCACGCGCCGCCGGGGATTCTGCTGTGGCGCGCGATCCTGCAGTGGCTGGGCGGGATCGGCATCATCGTCATGGCGGTCGCGGTGCTGCCGATGCTGCAGGTCGGCGGCATGCAGCTGTTCCGGGTCGAGGCCTTCGAGACCGACAAGGTGCTGCCGCGCGCGGCCCAGATCGCCGGCGGTATCTCGATCTTCTACGTCTCCTTGACCGCGTTCGCCGCGGTCGTGCTGTGGGCGCTGGGGATGACCGGCTTCGAGGCCGTGGCCCACGCCATGACCTCGATCGCCACCGGCGGTTTCTCGACCTCGGACCAGTCGCTGGCCTATTTCGACAGCGCTGCCATCGACTGGGCGATCTGCCTGTTCATGGTGCTCGGCAGCCTGCCCTTCGTGCTCTACCTGCGCATGGTGCGCGGCAATCCGAAGGCGCTGTTCACCGACAGCCAGGTGCGCTGGCTGATCACCATCCTGGCGGGCGCGATCCTGCTGACCGCCGGCTGGCTGTGGCTGCAGGACATCATGGACCCGGTCTCCAGCCTCCGGTACGCCGCCTTCAACGTGATCTCGATCATGACCGGCACCGGCTACGCCACCGCCGCCTTCGATACCTGGGGCGGCTTCGTGATGGCGCTGATGTTCGTGCTGATGTTCGTCGGCGGCTGCGCCGGCTCGACCACCTGCGGCATCAAGATCTTCCGCTTCCAGGTGCTGCACGCCACCGCGGTGGCCCAGTTCAAGCGCCTGCTGCAGCCCCACGGGGTGTTCTTCGCCTACTACAACCGGAAGCCGATCCCCGAGAACGTCGCCGCCTCGGTGATGGGCTTCTTCTTCCTGTTCGTGATCTGCTACGCGCTGCTGGCCACCGGCCTGGGCCTGTTCGGCCTCGACTTCGTCACCGCGATGTCCGGCGCGGCCAGCGCGATCGCCAACGTCGGGCCGGGCCTGGGCGAGATCATCGGCCCGGCCGGCAACTTCAAACCCCTGCCCGAGGGCGCCAAGTGGCTGCTGGCGGCGGGCATGCTGCTCGGCCGGCTCGAGCTGTTCACGGTGCTGGTGCTGATCACCCCGGCGTTCTGGCGCGGCTGAGCGGGACCGGAAGGGGAGGGAGTCTGGTTCGCTGCCGAAAGCGGACTCTGGCGGACGACGGGTCATCAGAAATACCAGCTAATGGATCAGTGAACTCACAGGCCCATTGGACGAATGCTGAAATATGATTGGCTCGACCTTTGCCCCAGAAAGCATTTTTTCTACTTCGTCCAAATCATGTAAGAATTCTTCGGGTTTAACCTCCAAATACCGCCAAGAACTAAATGTTACGCTAAGTTCTTTTATGAATTGCCGAGCCCTTTCCAGTTGGGTGGCGGCGTCATTCTGTCGACCGATAGCCCAATACACTATCGCCATACACTGACTGAAATTGGCTGATGGAGGTGCGTTGACCATACTTTCGGCTAATTCCACCGCCCGTCCAAAAAGCTCCACTGGAATTTTTCTATCACGACCCCATACAGCTATCGCGAAATTATAAAGGTCCTGAAGACCATCAAATTCGTGGGGCGATTTTTCTGTACCGCCCAATAAGGCCACAGTATCATGGAAACGACCGAGGTGATTGAGGCACAACGAAAGAGCAGTCTCCCCTCCATGTTTTTTTAGTTCCTCTTCCGATTTTGCACGAACGGTTTGAAGTATGGCTTCGGCAGCCTTCATAGCCTCCGTGCTAAAATTTAACTTGCTTGCCAAAGTTACTTTGTCGTCCGCACTTAGATTTTGCACCGCTACTGAATCAAGTAACAATTTAAGCGAGCCAGGAGAGAACTCAGCCAATGTGCGCGCTGCATGTGATAGGTCCAAGTAATTTGATTCCGGCAAATTGAGAATCATTTTTGCATCTTCCAGTGCTCCGTCTTCATTTCCGTCCAGTCTGCGAAGGATAATTCGACGCGCAAAGGCTTCAGGCGCACTGAATCCATGCTCAATTGCCCGATCGAGCAGGTTCCCCGCACTCGTTAGCTCTCCTTTAGCGACCTTGAATTCTGCCAAGCGAAAGAGAATCTCCGGATCTTTGATATGATGAGTTTCTATCTTAGTTATATGATCTTCTGCCTCTTTAGTTGCTAAACGTACTTTACCTCGCCGCAAAGATTGCGATGTCCTCAGCACACGGTCCAAAAATCCTATCGCCCCATCCCGGTCTTCGGCATTTTTTTCAACGATCGAATTGGTAAGATTTCTGTATTCCCTCGCTAGCCCGGTTTTTGGTCTGTCTAGCGCAAAAACCTGCTGCTGTAGCAATTCCAAACTATTGTAATAATGTATCTCTGCTGAAATACGATCTATCTTCAGAGTAGATTTGAACTCCTCGATGAGCTCGCCGAGAACATTATTTTCGTCGTCTATATATGGGACATTCGACATCGCAAAGAGAATTTGGATAGGTCTCTGGTTGGGTCGAGTTTTCTCCGCCCTGATGTCGTCGACAATCTTTCTAAGGCCCACAAGATTCTGTCTATTCGGTAGAAACATGACAACGACGGCGTCCGGAAATTGTCGTGTGCAAATTCCTCCGATATCCGTATGACCAGTTCGCGAATCTATCAGGACATAGTTAGGTTTAATTTGCTCGCGCCACTGCGCTTTCAGATCCTCAAAAAGCAAAAAACCCTCGTGTTTTTGATATAGCTCTTGCCAGTTAATTTCGTGTAAGCGCTTTCCATACTCGGAATCTTGGCGCCCTGGCCCCATGAAGAAAAGTTCTCCCATGTCAGGCGAAAGTTTTTCGCATTTCGTGATGAAATTTTTCGCAAGCGGAGCCTTACTACTTTTGATGTATTCTGTGACGTAATCCACCACTCCGGGCGCTTGGGCATCGCAAGAAAGCCCCTGAAAGGTGGAAATTCCAGGTGCTTCTAGATCGAAATCGACAATCAACACGCGTTTTTTCCGTTTGGCAAGTTCAACTGCCGTATTAACTAAGGCCATCGTTCGACCAACGCCGCCCTTAAAGGAGTAGAACGTGCATACGTACATTTTGGGCCCGACCTATTGGAGTGAAGCTGGATTTAACTCGAAGCCGGCCGCACGTTTTGCCAATTCAGATGAGACAGCTTCAAACGTTTGAAACTGCGGAATTGCTAGATCGGCGGCGCGCTGTATTTCTTTTGCTCTAGCCATCTGTTTATCAGCCTCGGGCGAAAACCGGTGCCTTAGCCGTGCTAAATTTTCTGGGAATTTCATCAAAAACAGCAGGCTATCATTTGCCGCATTTTGAATCAGTTGGCCGGTTTCCCACCGTGCAAGGGATGCGCTTCCCAATCTCGTCAACGCCGCAAATGCAGTCCGACTTAGACCGTAACTCTCCCGGCATGTCCGAATCTCACTCGGAGTCATCACTTTGTGGTGACGGCAGACAGCTTCGTGGCGAGCGGTTTCGGCACTTCCTCCTGTGAATTGGAAGCCGCATTCAGGACATGTTCCAACGTGCACATCGGCTGTCAACTGGGTTTCGTTTTCACCAACGCCATACAAAAACTCCTGCGCCTCGAATGTGAATTTCACATTGGCCGACTCACATACGGGACATGGCTGCGCTTTTTCTTCCTGGATCAACGCTTTCCAATTCTTCATGATCCATCCTTTCGTCTGAAAATATTCGTTAATGTAAATATGCAATAATTATTTATCGTCATGAAAACTTCTTCCAACTACACCGTTTGAGCCAAAGTGAATTTTTATATAAATCTTAGGTCTTCCCTTGTAACCATCGACTTTCATAACATACGCTTCCTTCCCAGGTGGCTTGTTCAACGTCACCTTTTCCAGCTCAACGTCCGAACCAAGCAAGTCCGCTATAAATGCCCACGCGCCGGCGTCGCTGAACGGGAAGCCTGTTCTTGGGTGTAGTACTTGGAGGGGGTTCCACTCGGTCGGCATGGACCTGCTAAAGCTGCTAACACGTTTCTTCTTATTCGCAGCAAGCGCTACCAGCTCCTCACGAATCTTAGGGTAATTGCTCACCGCGAAGCCTCCGAAGGCATGAGCGCCAGCCGCAGGCTGCTCGGTGAGCGTCGGTTATCATATGATGTTCCATTGTGCTGGGTCAAACTTAATTATATGTAAAGTTCGTTTTATCCATCAAAAAAACATATCATATGAGCTTTTAACATCGATTCGGCTCGCACGCAACCAACGTGGATCGGAACACAAGTGGAACATTTCACCCGAGGCCATGATAGATCGCAATACGCGAATATATCGAGTGCTAAATCTAACTTTAGGATAATGTCACAGGAGAGACAATTCCCTTAAATTCCCGATCCGCAGCGCCGGAGCGAACCCCGCCCCCAGCCTTAAGCCACCTCAATGCTCCCGGCACCCGGCCATGCGGCCCGGGTTCCATCGACCAGGCGCACCAGCCCAACGAGTTCATCGAGATCACCCAGATCGAGGCCTGCGCGGCGCTCCTGCGCAAGCTGCGCGACTGGGCGCGCGGCTGACTCAGGCCGCCTGAAAAATCGGCGGCGTGCCGAAGAACCGGGCCGCCAGCGCGCCGACCGTCTCAGGGTTGCCGGTGGTCAGGAAGCGGGTCGGCCGGCGCGGCCCGGGGGCTACGTCGAACTCGGGATGACGGGCCAGGTAGGCGGCCAGGCTCTCGGCCACGAGCGCCGGCTGCGAGTGTAGCGGCACGCCCGCGGGCAGGGCCGCGGCGAAGGCCCGGGCGACCAGCGGATAGTGGGTGCAGCCGAGGATGACCGAGTCCGGCGCGCGCCCGTCCAGCCGGTCCATGAGCGCCGCCACGTGGCCCGCGATGGTGGCCGCCAGGACCTCGGGCGCCGCCCCCGCCTCGATCTGCTTGACCAGCCCGGGGCAGGCCTGTTGCACGACCCGGATGGCCGGCGCGCGCAGGGCGATCTCGCGCGCGTAGGCGCCGCTCGCCACCGTGCGCCGGGTCGCGAAGACGCCGACCACCGCGGGTTCCCGGCGCGCCGCCGGCGGCGGTCCCTGAACCTGCCAGGGGACCTCGGTGACCGCCTCGACCATGGGCACGAAGACGCCGAGCACGCGCCGCTCCGGATGGGCGCCCGGCAGCCATTCCTGTTGCAGGCGGCGCAGCGCCACGGCCGCGGCGGTATTGCAGGCGAGCAGGACCAGCCGGCAACCCTCGTGGAACAGCCGCTCCACGCTGGCCAGGGTGAGGTCGTGAATCTCCTCCACGCCGCGCTCGCCGTAGGGCGCGTGGCCGTGGTCGCCGAGATAGAGGAAGCTGCGCTCGGGCAGGCGCGCGACCAGCGCGCTGAGCACCGTCAGCCCGCCGTGGCCGGAATCGAAGACGCCGATCATGCCGCCCCGGCCGCGGCGCCGGGAAAACTCGGGTCGCGAAGGTCGTTCCGGGCGGTCACAGGATCAGAAAGGCGTAGAACGTTTCCTTGATGGTCGTGTCGAGCTGCGCGTCCAGTTCGCCCATCATGGCCCGGGTCATCTCGTGCCAGACCCGCTCGCGCTCGCCCAGCGTCAGGTTCTCCGGCACCGTGCGGCTGTGGGTGACCTCGACGGTGAGCGAGCCCTCGCTGCGGCCGTCATCGGAGACGATTTCGATCTCGACCACGAGGCGCCCGTCGTAGCGTTCCGACTGCTCGGTGGTGAAGGCGCCGGTCAGGCCGCCCGACTGCTTGAGCGAAATTTCGACGACCGAGGCCTCGCGCACGATAAAGCGGGCCCGGCCCAGGGGGCCCGCCGCGACCAGGCGGTCGACGGCCCAGAGCGTGGCGGCGGCGGCCGGCGGCACGGCGAAGAGGTGCTCCACGTTGGGCGCCGCGTGCGGCGGCTGATAGGCGCGCACGACCTCGATCTCCCGGACGTCGAGCTTGATCGGCGCAACCTGGGCGAAGCTGATCGGGGGAAAGGCGGGGCGCGGCGGCGGCGTGGCGCAGCCGGCGAGCGCGAGGCCGCCCGCGGCCAGGCAAGCCAGGGAAACGAGACGCAATCTGCGCGGCATCGGTTCTGTCCTCGCTGGTACGGGTCTTCGGGCAACGGGTCTTTGGCGGTGATCCTTGGTATTACCCGGCGAATCGGGCGGCATCAAGGCGCCCGTCACGACGCATAAATGCGCTCCAGCGCGGCGCCGTCGAAGCGGTAGCGCCGGTCGCAGAATTCGCAGGTCACGATCACCGTGCCGTTCACCTTCAGATCCTCGATCTCGGCGCGCGGCATGGCGCGCAGGGTTTTCTTCAGGCGTTTGCGCGAGCAGCTGCAGCGCGCGTCCAGCGGCCGGCGCTGGAACACGCGCACGCCCTCCTCGTGGAACAGGCGGTAGAGCAGGTCGTTGACCGGCAGTTCGGGGTCGAGCAGCTCGTCCTGCGTGCAGCTCGCCTGCAGGATCATGGCGCGCCGCCAGGCGTCCTCGTCCGGCGGGCCGGCGGGCGCGTTCGGGCCCGGCGCCGGGCCGGGCAGGCGTTGCAGGATCAGCCCGGCCGAGGTCCAGGCGCCCCGGGTCCCGCCGGAGGCGACGATCAGGCCGGTCTGGATCTGCTCGGACTGCCGGAAATAGTGCTGCAGGCAGTCGGCCAGCGCCGGGCCGCTCAGGTTGACGATGCCCTGGTAGCGTTCCGTGCCCGGCCCCTGGTCCATGGTGAAGGCCAGATAGCCGGTGCCGAGAAGTTCGGCCACGCCCGG
>JACZVL010000144.1 GCA_022572685.1 Pseudomonadota bacterium | reverse complement strand
CGGTGAGCCGTTTCTGGCTGCAGGCGCCCCCGTCCGGCGGCGGCAGCGGCGTCTGAAATCGGAGCCCGATGTCGGGGTCGGTCAGGAGGGCGTACAGCTCCCTGATCCCCTGGCGGCGAGTGCCACGCCTGGAGTTGCGCTTGTAGGGAAGCGGCCAGTGGGCCCCAAAGTCACGACCCAGGAGTGGTGTTGCTCCAGGGCGAGCCAGGAGCGCCAGCGAGCCGTGCTCTCGCATATAGTGGAGCACCTTGTACACGGCGTATGGGTAGATCTCCCGCACGCGGGCCGAAGGGATACCGGCCTGGGAGGTGATGCGATGCGCCAGCTGGATGCCCAGGCGCCCGGCGCTGGTGGAGGGCCGCAGCGGGATGCCCACGGACTGGAGCGCCCGGTCGACGGGTCGGAAATGGCGGTCGTGCAAGGCATCCAGCCCGTAGATGGGGATGTCCAGGAGGACCAGGGAGTCCGGGCTGGTTGCTGCGTACTCAACGAGCTCTTCCGGGAACGTGTAAAAGCCCCAGGTTGCCGTTCCCTGGGTGTCCACTTCCACGACGGCAGCTTCGCCTTGGGGCTTCCAGTTCAGGTCCACGCTGATGGCGTGCATTGCTCTCGGCACCCCGTCCGATACCCTCTTCAGCCCTGCTGGGCCTGGGGCCGCTGGTCCTTCGACCCTTCGACTTCGCTCAAGTCCGGAAGACCGGAGACGGCGGACTCGTCCCCCTACAGCATCACCAGGTTGCTGCGGTGGACCACCTCGGCGCCGTACTGGTAGCCCAGGATGCCCCCGATGCGGTCCGAGCGCAGCCCCATGATGCGTCGTGTGTCCTCGGCCCCGTAGTTGGCGATGCCCGCGGCCACGCGCACCCACGGGCGGCCGTACAGATCCACAAGCGGTTCGCGTCCGAAGTTGCTCGACGGCCCTTGGCGTAAACGCCTGACCAACCAGCGAACGGAGCCGCGTATGGTCTGGCGGGTCGAGCCGAAGCAGACTTCGGGTCTCTTCGGCGTACGCCTCAAATCGCTGGGGCCGGTTCGAGTTACGTTGGTCGTTGGAGAAGCGTTTATAGGCCCGCAGGACCCGGTCCACATCGGCGTGCGCCGAGAGCACCCATCCGCCCACGAGTCTGCTACGGTGTACGGGAGACCGCCGACGGAGCTTACGGTAGACGGGATACGGGTCCGAGTGCAACCGGGTGGACAGAGGGTTATACGTGGCGCGGCTCTCAAGCCACTCCCGACCAAGCAGCAATCGTACCACTAAGTATCTGATCCCACGCTTCACGATACGCTTCAAAGCGGGCCCGCCATATAGTCCATTACAGGCTGATAATGTTCCACAGATCATAGCCGCGCCCTTAACAGCGGTCAACTGCCGCGCAGGGCGCGTTGCCCAGACCGCGCGCGCTCCCTGGTATAGCCGCCCGGGCCCTCGACAGTCGATCAGAACACCTGTCTCCTCGCTTGATCGATGGAGGCTAAGACGATTCCCGTGGCCGGCAGGTGGCGCTAATTGGCAAGCTACCGGAGAGATAACGGAATGCAGCCAAAAATTCACAGCCCAGGTGACACCGTCTACCCGGTGTCCGCCGTACGCGCGGTGGCCCTCGACAGCCAGGGGCTGGCGTCTCCCCACGACGGGCCGCCAGACCTCGACGCGGTCTACTCGGCGATTGAAAAGGTCGGATGGGTCCAGATCGACACGCTTCAGATGGTCCATCGCAGCCAGTACCTCGCGCTGTGGAGCAGGCTGGGCAGCTACGATACCAATCATCTGGACGGCCTCCTCTCCGGCAGCGCGAACTCATCCCAGGGGCGGCGGCTGTTCGAGTACTGGCGCCACGCCGCATGCCTGATCCCCCTGGATGAGTACCGGTACAGCCTTCCTCAGCTACGACGGTACAGGGAAGGAAGGGGAAGAGGGGGGGTACACTGGTTCAGCGAGCCGGGAAACCGCCGCCTGGTCGAGAGCGTTCTGGAGCGCGTCCGCTCCAGCGGCCCCGTGCGCTCATCCGACTTCGAGCGCGACGGACCCAGGCGCGGGAGCTGGTGGGACTGGAAGCCCGCCAAGCGCGCGCTGGAGCATCTTTACAACAAGGGTGACCTTATGGTCGCCGACCGGGTGAACTTCCAGAGAGTTTACGATCTGGCTGAGAGGGTGCTGCCGCCGTGGGTGGACATCGACGAGCCAACCGAGGCCGAAGCCCGGGACATTCGTCATTGCGAGGCGGAGCTTGTGACGCTTGAGGCGGCAATGGAAGCGGCGGGACAGAAACCGTGATCGAGCGCGGGCTGCTCCACCGCTGCTGTCCGCGACCCGCGTTAGTAAGAAAGTGGTGGATTAGTATAATGTAATTTCAAGCAGGAGATGGAATTTTTCTCCCGTTGGAGCCGGACCTGGGGTGAGCAGAGAAAGATGGGGCGACCACGATGTCCCGCCTGCCATTGCGTCATGAGGAGCTGCCGGGCTCGAATTCTAGTATCTTCTGAAATGCTTGTATTATGTCTGCTGGCGCCAGAGTGCTTAGATCGACAATCACAGGGTCAATTAGCGTCATCAACAGCTGGCCTTGATTGTGATATCGCCTAAGAATTGGCAAACCTTGCTTCACGCGCTCTTCAAGTTTATGACCCTGCATAGTCAAGTACGACGCTGAAACCTGCGCCACATTGCCGCCAACGTACTCAACGATACGACTCTCCTTGAACGTATCACCGTCGGCTAAGCCAAGTACTCGTCGTTCAACGGCGTCGATGATCTCTTGGCATTCCATGTCCGTCAAATTCTTGAGATCAGGGTATTCTTTGTCTGGCGCCAACCCAATTCGCTTCGCCCACTCGCGGTCGGTCCGAACTGCAAGCGCGCCGACAAGCAAAGGATCGAGCAGACAGTTCTCGATTGCGTAGCGGTCGTTTTCTGCCATGACGACAATTCGATCCTCGCCCTCGTTTATTAAGTCCCAGTCGACTAGGCCGAATACGCTGTCGTTTCCAGACGCAACCAACTCTCCTACGATCCGCCTAACATTATCGCAGCCACCACCCTGCTCGCCTCCCTTCCATTTTTGCCCAACGGCGATAAATGCCAGAGACCGCTCTGACGCTATGAGCGGGCTCAGGTATCGGTACAATTTTTCATACCGCTCTGCATCGTATTGACTTTCGACGAACACCTGCCGACGCCCGGAGAAGTCTATTGAAAGGGTTGGGATTTCGGAGGTTAGAACCGCGATAGCTTGGCGTTTGCCCACCTTGTGCAGCCCCGGTTCGTTCAGCCGCATCACGTAGACCGCCTCTTCCGGTGCTACCGCGACAGTCGATGGCGAGTGTGTGGCAAGTATTACATTGACGCCCTGCTCGTCTACCAGCGACTTTTGGATGATATCGACCAACCGCCGCGACATTGAAGGATGGAGAGGCGCATCGATCTCGTCGAGGAGCAGGAGTTTCGGGCGTTGCGTGATCTGGCGGGTATCTAACGAGTAGTACAGGCAAAACGCGAACGACATCAGAATGCGCTCTCCCGACGACAGCTCGCTAAACTGCAATTCTACCCCGGAAGTTGTCTTTCGCAGTTGTGGTGTGAATTTCGTAAGGCTGTAATCAACGGGATAATCGATCTCAAAATCCAATCTCGCCTCGGCCAATATCTGGTTCACAAATACCCACGGCTCCTGGCCATACCGATCCAAAAACTCCTCGTCAGTCACTGAGGGCATACTTGGGGTTCGGCCTTCGGCCTCGTCCATTTTCCGGAGCCGGTTTTGCTTCTGCAGTTCAAAATAGCTCATGAAGAGCTGAGCAAATGATTGTTGGAAGACGTCGATCTGGCCCCAGCCGAACAGACTATCGTCAAAATCTTTCACCCGCAGTGCAAGCAAGCCGTAGCCGAAACGTTCATGGAGTTCGTTCAGCTTTGCCAGCATTGGCTGATTACGTCGACTACTACGTTTCATTTGGTCGATAGCGGGTGTCGCGATACTCTCCAATTGCTGCCACGCCGTATCTGCCTCTTTAGGATCAGCGATCAATCGACCCAGCTCCTCTCGGCTAAGCCGAAGGAGCGACGAAGTGCCGCCCCAACCTTTACCGATCAGGTTGTGATTTAGGGCCCAATCCTGAATGGCCTGACGCTGTGTTAGGCGTTGCTCGCGTGCCCACTGAAGTATCTGATCGCGTTCGCTGTAGACGGCGGCGGCCTGGAATTCGCCAGTGTCGTTCGGTACCAATGTCGTCCAATCGAAAAACCGGGCATCGTCTTTTGGGCTAGGAGCCACTTCGGCTCGTACATGCCCCTCGGCAATTGCCTTGAGTAGATGCGTTTTGCCAGTGCCGTTCACCCCGGTAATCAACGTGAACGCTGGTACGTCAACCGCAGGTAGTGACTGTATCGACAGGTAGGGTGATGCAAAAGAGAGGTTCATTTTAATTGTCCGGTCTTGGCCACAATAAGCGCCTGCATTGTAAAGGTCTTACGAAATCTTGGCGACCCCGGCACGGCTCTAACCCCAGACACCCCGATTTGGAAATCGCGATATCAGTGAGGACGGCGCGGACTTGTCGATCCCGGCCCGCTCGAAGAGCCGGGTTCTTTTTGCCGTTTTATCTGTGTCTTTTAATACACAGGAATTACAATATACTTTATATAACAATAACTTAGATCATTTGCCATGCTACCCGTGGAACAGCAGGTGCGGGTAGCCCATCGCGCGCACCGCCTCGCGCGGGAACGCTTCGTCGGTGACCTTGGTCTCCTGCAGGCAGATCACGTCGGGCGCCGCCTCGGCGAAGCGGGCCAGGTGGTCGAGCCGCGGGCGCAGCGAGTTGACGTTCCAGGTGGCGATGCGCAGGGACATGAACGGGGGGCGTTGTGGGATGGGCGGAGCGGCGAGGCTAGCCGCCGGGCCCCGCCCTGGCAAGACAGGGGCCAGGCCCCAAACATAGGAACGCCCGGTCGGGGGGGATCCGGGCGTTCCGTGCTCCGTAGAGCTGCGGAAGGAAGGCAGGGGACAATGCCCTTCCGCATTGGCCAGGGACCGCGAGGGTCCCGGCCCATGTTTTGAATCTAGGGCGGAATGCGGCAGTTGCAATCCTTCCCCCCGGTTGTTAACGAAATATTTACCTGGAGCAGACCGGGGCGAGCAGACCGGGGCTGATTCGAATCGCCGTCGGCGATCCGATCGACCGCGTGGAATCCGTATCAGGCGGCGGTGCCCCGGTGGCCCTCGGCGCGGCCCTCGGCGCGGCCCTCGGCGCGGGCCTGGGCGCGGGCGCGGCAGGCCGCCCCGAAGGCCTCGAACAGGCGCAGCGAGGCCGGATTCTCCAGAACCTTGTATTCCGGGTGCCACTGCACGCCCAGCGCGAAGTTCCGGGCGCCGGCGACCCGGACCGCCTCGACGATGCCGTCCGGGGCCACGGCCTCGACCACCAGGTCCCCGGCCAGGCGGTCCAGCGCCTGGTTGTGGAGCGAGTTGACCATCAGGGTCTCGGTGTCCAGCAGGCGCGCGAGGGTGCCGCCGGGGGTGAGCGCGATCTCGTGATTGGGGCCGTATTGGACGTCCAGGTCCGGGTGCCGCGGGCGGCGGTGATCCATGCGGTCGGGCAGCTCGTGGACCCGGGCGTGGAGCGTGCCGCCGAGGGCCACGTTGAGTTCCTGGATGCCGCGGCAGATCGCGAACAGCGGCAGCCCGGCCTCCAGCGCGTGGCGGATCAGCGGCAGGGTGATGGCGTCGCGCTCGGTGTCGTGGGGCTCGGCCTCGGGGCTGGCCTCGGTATCGTAGTGGGTCGGATGCACGTTCGACGGGCTGCCGGTCAGCATCAGGCCATCCAGGCGCTCGACCAGGTCGGGCAGATCGAAGACCTCGCCGAAGGCCGGGATCACCATGGGGATGGCGTGGGTGGCCTCGACCACGGCGCGCAGGTACTTGTCGCCGACGCTGTGGAAGGGGACGTTCTCGATCCGTTTGACGCAGGCCGGAACGCCGATCAAGGGCTTGAGGGCCGTCTCTGGCATGGTCCATAGCTAGTCTGGCGCGCGACCCGGTGCAAGGGTGGGCGCAAGGGGGGGCGCAAGGGCGGGGCGCAAGGGTGGGGCGCAAGGGTCGATGGAGGCCGCGGCGGTCCCCGGCTATAGTGGCGCCATGCGGGGACCGGGAGAGACCAGAGCATGAAATACCTGGCCATCGTGGTGGCGCTGGGACTGGCGGCCGGCATCGCCACCTTCGCGCGCTACCAAAGCTTCGATCCCTGCGCATGGCTGGAGCAGGACATGACCCGGGCGCTCGCCCTGCCGAGGGTGGTGGCCCAGGCGCGGATTCGCGCCGGCTTCCTGTTCCGGGGCATCGTCGAACCCACGTCCGGCGAGTGCCTCGACGACTGGTGGCGGCTCAAGGCCGGGGGCCTATCGGATAATGCTCTAATCGCGCCCGGGCTGTCTCCGGCCGCTCTGGATTTCCAGGTCGCTGTAGTCGAAGGCCAGGGGGTCGATCTCGACGCCGTAGCGCGGGTTGATCAGCGAGACCTGGGTCAGGATGCCTTGGGCGTCGGTGATCTCCCACTTCTTCAACTCCAGCGGCCGGTCGCTGAACACCAGGGTGATGCTGCCGGCCTCGGACAGCTCCTTGTCGGTGAGGGTGATCCTGAGGGCGCCGGGACTCTGCTCGACCGCGCTGACCACGACGTCCTCCGACAGCGTCACCTGCTCGCGGATCAGGAACCACAGCGGCGTCTCCCAGAGCGGCAGGAAGCTCGCCTGCTTCACCTCGCGGTCGTAGAACAGCAGGCTCAGCCCGTTGGCGATGATCAGGATCGGGTGCGGCGGGTCGTAGTCGAAGCGCATTTTGCCCGGGCGCTGGACCATCATCTCGCCCTCGGCGTAGGCGCCGTTCGACGAGATCTGGATGAACCGCGCCTGCAGCGTCGAGATATCGTTGAGATAGCGCACCGCCCGGCGCACCGCCGCCGACTGGTCCGGCGACAGCGTGACCGGCTGGTGCGCCGCCGCGTGCGCCCGCGGCGCGGCCGCGCCCAGGCCCGCCGTGGCGATGGAAAGTGCGAGGAGGAGGGCTCGAATCATCCGGGTTGCTTGCTTATACCAAGGATCGTCGGTCGCTGTCCGGGCCCCTCAGCGGGGGCGCTACCGACAACCATATAGGGCGTCCTCCGCCGAATGCGCGACTTTCGTTCAGGGCGCGCCGCCGGGCAGCAGCACCTCGCGCTTGCCGACGTGGTTGGCCGGGCTGATCACGCCCTCCGCCTCCATGCGCTCGACGATCCGCGCCGCCCGGTTGTAGCCGATCTGCAGGTGGCGCTGGATGAAGCTGGTCGAGGCCTTGCGGTGCTGATGCACGACCGCGATCGCGCGGTCGTAGAGCTCGTCGCCGCCCTCGCCGCTCGCCGGCCCCGCGACGAGCTCGTCGTCGTCCTCGGTGATCGCCTCGATGTAGGACGGCTGGCCCTGTTTCTTGAGGTGCGCGACCACGTCCTCGACCTCCTGGTCGGTGACCAGCGGCCCGTGGACCCGGACGATGCGCCCGCCGTGGGCCATATAGAGCATGTCGCCATGGCCGAGCAGCTGTTCGCCGCCCTGCTCGCCCAGGATCGTGCGGCTGTCGATCTTGGAGGTGACGTGGAACGAGATGCGGGTCGGGAAGTTGGCCTTGATGGTGCCGGTGATGACATCGACCGAGGGCCGCTGGGTCGCCATGATCAGGTGGATGCCCGCGGCGCGGGCCATCTGGGCCAGGCGCTGCACCGCGATCTCGATCTCCTTGCCGGCCGCCATCATCAAATCGGCCATCTCGTCGACCACGACCACGATGTAGGGCAGCGGCTCGAGCTCGAAGGGCTGCTCCTCGTGGATCGGCTGGCCGGTATCGGGATCGAAGCCGGTCTGGACCCGGCGGGTCAGCACCTCGCCGGTCTTGAGCGCCTGCTCGATGCGGCTGTTATAGCCCTCGATGTTGCGCACCCCCAGGCGCGACATGGCGCGGTAGCGCTCCTCCATCTCGCGCACGGCCCACTTGAGCGCGACGACCGCCTTCTTGGCCTCGGTCACCACCGGCGCCAGCAGGTGCGGGATGCCCTCGTAGACCGAAAGCTCCAGCATCTTGGGGTCGATCAGGATCAGCTTGCAGTGGTCCGGCCCGAAGCGGAACAGCAGCGACAGGATCATGGAGTTGACCCCGACCGATTTGCCCGAGCCGGTGGTCCCGGCGATCAGCAGGTGCGGCATGCGCCAGAGGTCGACGATCATCGGCGCCCCCGAGATGTCCTTGCCCAGGATCAACGGCAGCTTGCCGTCGGCGCGCTCGTAGTCGCGCGAGCCCAGAAGCTCGCGCAGGAACACGGTCTCGCGGTGGACGTTGGGCAGCTCGATGCCGATCGAGCTGGAACCGGGCACCACCGCCACGCGCACCGAGATCGCGCTCATCGAGCGGGCGATGTCGTCGGCCAGTCCGATCACGCGGCTGGTCTTGGTGCCCGGCGCCGGCTCGAGCTCGTAGCGGGTCACCACCGGCCCCGGATGGACCTTGACGATCTCGCCGCGCACACCGAAGTCGTCGAGCACGGTTTCCAGCTGGCGCGCGTTCTTCTCCAGCGCGTCGCGGCCGAGCGCCGGGCCCGCGCTCGGCTCCGGCGCCGCCAGCAGCGCCAGCGGTGGCAGCTCGTAGCCGCCGCCAGGGCCGAAGTCGAAACGCCTCTGCCCGGCCTGACGGCCGCGCCTGCCCAGCACCGCGCGCGGCTTCCGGGGCGCGACCAGGCCGAACCCGGACTTGGGCTGGGTGCCGGACGAGACGCCGGACCGCCGGACTGGGCGCCGGACTGGGCGGTGCGCAGGCTGCCCTGGGCGAAGGAGTCGATCTCGTCGTCGGATTGGCGCCCGGGGTCCGCGATCGCCGGCGTGCCGCGCAGGCGCGGCTCGCGCCGGTCCTCCGAATCGGCGTGCGCTCCC
>JACZVL010000143.1 GCA_022572685.1 Pseudomonadota bacterium | reverse complement strand
CCCGCGCCCGGCCCGATTCCTCGATCCGGGCGGCGGCCTCGGCGAGCGGCACGGCGACCCGGCGGCAATCGGCTTTCACATCGCGGGAGTCGATGTAGTCGGCGACCGCGCAAGCGGCGAAACAGCCCAGCGCGGAGGTCTGAAAGGTATGGGCGAGAACCACGCCTTCGCCGATACCCGCTTCGAGGGTCTGGCGGTAGACGACGGCCGAAAACGGATAAAGCCCGTTGGTCATCGACTTGCTGAACAACAGGATATCGGGGTTCAGCCCCCATTCCCTGGCGACACTGAAGTCGCCGAAACGGTAGTAGCCACACTGAATTTCATCGGCGATGACGGTGACCCCGGCAATTTGGGCTTGTGCGCAGAGCTCCTGAAGCCACGGGGCATCGAGCGGCACAAACCCCCGGGCGCCTTGGATGGGTTCGAATATCAGGCCGGAGACGCCGGACCAATCGACGCCCGTCTCGCCGGGCGCCAGCACATCGACGAACGAATCGAGAGACTGCCGGAGCGGCGTTTCCTGCAGGGCAAAAGATCGCTGCGCCGTGGTCACGGAGAGTGCATCGAGGCCGAGACCGTGAAACCCGCCTTCGATGGCGAGAATTTTTCCCGGACGGCGGCGCTGTGCCAGCGCCAGTGCCGCGCTGACCGCGAAACTGCCGCCCACTTGGAACAGCACCTTGAAGTCGCTGACACCGAGAGCGTCGGTCAGCCAGCACGCGAATCTCTCGGCTTCGGGCGGATAGACCCCGGCGACCAGATCGGAACTCGGACGCGCCGGCAAACGAATATCTTGGTTGCAATGGCCGAAGTTCACGGCCCCATAACAACTGCTCAAATCGGTGAATTCTTCGGTCGTTCCGTCGCCGCGGCTCAGCGTCAGGCTCGCGTTCAAAGCCCGGCTGCAGGTCCAGCGGTCCCCGAAAGCCCGGGACTCGTCCAGGTCGCTGAGCCGCCGGCTCGGCGGTTCGATTGCCCCACCAGACTGCTTTTGTTCCCGTTCTATTTCGCTCATCTGGTAGGTCACGCTGGCCGCTCCATAGATGTTGCAACAGATTAATTCTTATAACAGGAGCGACCGTCCGCCGCACGGAGTTTGGAGTGAGGGGCCCTGGATCGTTGGACAGCCGGCCGCTTTTTTCGCTGGGCCACTGCCGCCGGCTCCATGGTATGGATGGCACCGAGGCGGGGGTGCGGACCGGTTGCGAGCTGCACGGAACCTGCGCGAGTCGGAGACGAAGGGTCGGACATGAGGGTGGGGATGCTCGCGGCCGGGGTCGGCCGGCGGCTCGGCGATGCCAGCCTGCCGCCCAAGGTGCTGCTGCGTTTCGGCGGCGAGACCCTGCTCGAGCGGCACGCCGCCATCCTGCGCCACTGCGGCATCACACGGATCGATCTGATCGTCGGCTACCGGGCGCCGGAGGTCGAGGCCGAGATCGCCCGCATCGGCGCCCGCGACCTGATCTTTACCCGCTTCAACCCCGACTACGAGGAGGCCGCGATCGTCTCGCTGTGGCACCTGGGCGAGACCTTCAGCGCCGGCGAGCCGGTGATCTTCATGGACGGCGACGTGCTCTACGACCACCGGATGATGGAACGCCTGATCGCCAGCCCGCACCCCAACTGCTTCCTGATGGACCGCGACACCGAGGAGGGCGAGGACCCGGTCAAGCTGTGCCTGCGCGACGGGCGCCTGGTCGATTTCCACAAGCGGCCCGAAATCGCCCACGACTGGTGGGGCGAGTGGATCGGCTTCAGCCGCTTCGATCCGGCCATCGCCGCCAGGATCGCCCAGGCGACGGCGCGGATCGTCGAAGCCGGGCGCCGCGATGCCCTCTACGAGGACGCCTTCCGCGAGGTGGTGGTGGCCGCGCCGCCGGGCGCCTTCGGGGTCGAGGACGTGACCGGGCTGCCCTGGGTCGAGATCGACTTTCCCGAAGACCTGAAAAAGGCCGAGACGGAGGTGTTGCCGAGTCTCGAACCACTTCCGGAGGGGTCCGGGTCCGCCACCCTTCGGCGCGGGGCCGGCGCATGACCAGCCTGGTGACCGGGGCCACCGGGTTCGTCGGCTCGGCGGTGGTCCGGGCGCTGCTCGATGCCGGCGAGGTCCCCCGCGTCCTGGTCCGTGCCGCCAGCGACCGGCGCAACCTGGAGGGCCTGGGCGTGGATCTGGCCGAGGGCGACCTGCGCGACCCGGGCTCGCTGGCGCGCGCCTGCCGCGGCTGCCAGGCGCTGTTCCACGTCGCCGCCGACTACCGGCTCTGGGTGCCGCGGCCCGAGGAGATCTACGCCGCCAACGTGGACGGCACCCGGGCGCTGATGGCCGCCGCCGGCGCGGCCGGGGTGGCCCGCATCGTCTACACCAGCAGCGTCGCCACCCTGGGGCTCAACCCCGACCGCAGCCCGGCCGACGAGGCGACCCCGGCCAGCCTCGCCGACATGATCGGCCACTACAAGCGCTCCAAGTTCCTGGCCGAGGACGTGGTGCGCCGGATGGTGCGCGAGGCCGGCCTGCCGGCGGTGATCGTCAATCCCTCGATGCCGCTCGGCCCGCGCGACATCAAGCCGACCCCGACCGGGCGCTTGATCGTCGAGGCGGCGCGCGGCCGCATCCCGGCCTTCGTCGACACCGGGCTGAACGTGGTCCACGTCGCCGACGTGGCGGCCGGCCACCTGCTCGCCTTCGAGCGTGGCGAGCTCGGCGAGCGCTACATCCTCGGCGGCGAGAACCTGGCGCTCGCCGAGATCCTGGGGACGATCGCGCGGCTCCGCGGCCGGCCGCCCCCGCGCCTGCGCCTGCCCCACGGCCTGGTGCTGCCGGTCGCCTACGCCGCCGAGGCCTGGGCCCGGCTGACCCGCGGCGCCGAGCCCTTCCTCACCGTCGACGGCCTGCGCATGTCGAGAAAGTGGATGTTCTACTCCAGCGCCAAGGCCGAACCCGAACTCGGCTACAAGGCCCGTCCCGCCGAGGCGGCGCTCGCCGACGCCGTCGCCTGGTTCCGAGAGGCCGGGTATCTGGGATAATACCGAGCTTGGAATCAGGGCGCAAATCCGTTAGGGATAACAACGATTCTCACGACGAATCGGCGAGGATTCAAGAGGGGGAAAAAGAACCGTGCCGGTTCCCATCAGGCAGCAGATTCGCATCGGCGCCTATGTCCTTAAGCAGCGCCTGCTGAGGCGCGCGCGCTATCCGCTGGTGCTCATGCTGGAGCCCCTGTTCCGGTGCAATCTGGCCTGTCCCGGTTGCGGCAAGATCGACTATCCGGACGAGATCCTGAACCGCCGGCTCTCGGTCGCGGACTGCATTCAGGCGGCCGAGGAATGCGGCGCGCCGGTGGTCTCGATCCCGGGCGGCGAGCCCTTGCTGCACAAGGAGATCGGCGAGATCGTCGCCGCCCTGGTCGCGCGCAAGCGCTTCGTCTACCTCTGCACCAACGCGCTGCTGCTGGAGAAGAAGCTGCATCTGTTCACGCCCAGCCCCTACCTCACCTTCTCGATTCATCTCGACGGGCTGGAAGCGGAGCACGACCGCGCGGTCGACCAGAGCGGCGTGTTCGAGCGCGCGGTCAAGGCGATCCGCGCGGTCAAGGCGGCCGGCTTCCGGGTCAACGTGGCCAGCACCCTGTTCGACAACGCCAAGCCCGAACGGGTCGCGGCGTTCTTCGATTTCGTCAGCGGCCTGGGGGTCGAGGGCGTCACCATCTCGCCGGGCTACGCCTACGAGCGCGCGCCCGACCAGCAGCACTTCCTCAACCGGCAGCGCACCAAGGAGTTGTTCCGCGAGGTGTTCCGGCGCGGCAAGGGCCGCAACTGGTCGTTCAACCAGTCGACCCTGTTCCTCGATTTCCTGGCCGGCAACCAGGACTACCGCTGCACGCCTTGGGGCAATCCGACGCGCAACGTGTTCGGCTGGCAGCGGCCCTGCTACCTGCTGAACGAGGGCTACGCGGCGAGCTTCCAGGAGCTGATGGAGGAGACCGACTGGCCCAGCTACGGCACCGGCAACTACGAGAAGTGCGCCGACTGCATGGTTCACTGCGGCTATGAGGCGACCGCGGTCAACGATACCCTCGCCCACCCGCTGAAGGCGCTCAAGGTGTTCCTGCGCGGCGTCGAGACCGAACGCCCCATGGCGCCGGAAATTCCGCTCGACCGCCAGCGCCCCGCCGAGTCGGTCTTCGATCGCCTGGTCGCGGGCGCGGTGGCCAAGGACGACCGTGAGGATTCAGTCGCCGCCGAATAGACTCGGGCCCGGCTCGGCGAACCGTTCCGCCACCTTCTCGAGAGTATCGAAGGCGAGCCGGGTCTCGTAGGCCAGGCGCACCAGGGCCGGGCTCTCCCAGGGCCGCAGGTACATCGCCACCAGCGCCGCGAACGGCCTGAGCCGGCCGTCGGGCCCGATCGCCTTGAGCGCCGCGCGCGGCAGGTTGCGCTCGGCCGGATCGGCGACCGCGCGCACCACCAGGAACGGCAGGCCGGCGGCCTGGGCGGCGCGGGCGACCCCAAAGCTTTCCATATCGACGGCCAGGGCGCCGCCGGCGGCGAAGCGGGCGGCCTTGTCCGCGGCGCCGGCGAGCGGCCGGTCCTGGCCGAGCAGCGGGCCGACCGCGATCCGCAAAGCCAGTCCCGAAAGCCGCGCCTCCAGGACCGGGCGCTGTTCCGCCGAGACCGGATACCGCGCGCCGTCGTCGGCGAGGACCGTATCGGCGAGCACCAGGTCGCCGGGCCTGAGCTCGGGATCGAGGCCGCCGCAGATTCCGAAGCTGACCAGCAGGACGGCGCCGTCCCGGGCGAGCCGGGTGGCCGCGGCCCGGGCCCGTTCGGGACCGGGCCCGTCGCAGGCCAGGCCGGGTATCCCCTGGCGCGTGCGGGCGAAGGCCCTCTCGATCAGCTTGGCTTCGGCGGCGAGCCCGGTGACGATGGCCAGGCGCGGCACGTCACATGCCGTAGCGCACGCGCCGCTCGTTGCTGCGCAGCAGGTTGCGGTAACGGGCCAGCGCCCAGAGCGGGAAATAGGCGCTGTAGCCGTGGTAGTTGAGATAGAACACCCGCGGGAAGCCGATCCCGGTGTAGTGGGGCTCGTGCCACTTGGCGCCGTCGCGCGGCGCCGCCTCCAGATAGGCCACGCCGCGGCGCACCGCGGTACTTTCGACGTCGCCCGCGGCCATCAGCGCGAGCAGCGCCCAGGCGGTCTGCGAGGCGGTGGAGCCGGTCATGGTGTCGCGCCGGCCCGGCCAGTAGGTGGCGCAGTCCTCGCTCCAGCCGCCGTCCGGGCGCTGGCGCAGCTTCAACCAGTCGACCGCCTTGCGGATGTGCGGCGCCGTCAGGTCCTCGCCGCAGGCATTGAAGGCGGCGAGCGCCGACCAGGTCCCGTAGATGTAGTTGACGCCCCAGCGCCCGAACCAGGAGCCGTCGGCCTCCTGCTCGCGGCTGAGGAAATCGAGCCCGCGTTGCACCGCCTCGTGGCCCGGGCCGTAACCGAGTTGCGCCAGCATGGAGACGCAACGCGCGGTCACGTCCGCGGTCGGCGGGTCGAGCAGCGCGCCGTGGTCGGCGAAGGGAATGGCGTTGAGGTAATAGGACTCGTTTTCGGCGTCGAAGGCGCCCCAGCCGCCGTTGCTGCTCTGCATGCCGAGGATCCAGTCGGTGGCGCGCTCGATCGCCGGCCGGCTGCGCGGATCGCCGGCGCGGTCCAGCGCCATGACCACGACCGCGGTGTCGTCGACGTCGGGATAGTAGTTGTTCCAGTACTGGAACGCCCAGCCGCCCGGCTTGAGTCCCGGCCGCCGCCAGGCCCAGTCGCCCACGGTCTCGGTGATCTCGCGCTCCAGCAGCCAGTCGGTGGCCTTCTGCAGCACCGGGCCGTCCGGGTCCTCGCCGGCCTCGAGCAGGGCATGGGCCGCCAGGCAGGTATCCCAGATCGGCGACAGGCAGGGCTGGCAATAGGTGATGTCCGGGCCGCGGTCGTAGAGCAGCTTGTCGATCGCCTTGCGCGCGGTGACGAACTCCGGGTCGTTGCGCGGCCGGCCCAGCGCCTCGAAGGCCATCACCATGTTGGCCATGGCCGGGAAGATGCCGCCCAGGCCGTCCTCGCCGTTCAGGCGCGGGGTGATGAACTCGACGGCCTTCTTGATCGCCCGCTGGCGGCTGCCCTTGGGGAAGCGGCGCCCGGCGGTCTTGAACAGGGTGTCGAGCCCGGCGAAGAACACGCCGACCGCATCGCCGGTCGCGTTCATCGGATAACGCTCCCGGTCCGGATGATGCCGGAACAGCTCGTCCACGCGCACGCCCTTCGGATTGCGCGCGCGCGGCCGCAGCGCGTTCAGGATCAGCAGCGGCACGATCACCGTGCGCGACCAGTAGGACACCTTGGACAGGTGGAACGGGAACCAGCGCGGCAGCAGCATGATCTCGACCGGCATCGCCGGCACCGCGCGCCAGGGCACCTGGCCGAAGAGCGCGAGTGCGATGCGGGTGAACACGTTGCACTGGGCCGCGCCGCCGCGCTCCAGGATCAGGTTGCGGGCGCGGGTCATGTGCGCCGCCGCCGGATCGTCGCCGATCAGCTTGAGCGCCAGGTAGGCCTTGACCGTGGCGCTCAGGTTGGCCACGCCGCGATGAAACATCGGCCAGCCGCCGTCCCCCATCTGGACCTGGCGCAGGTAGTTGCCGATGCGCCGCTCGCGCTCTTCGTCGATCTCGCCCAGGAAATGCTGGAGCATGACGTATTCGGCCGGGATGGTGGCGTCGGCCTCGAATTCGAACACCCAGTGGCCGTCCGGCCGCTGCAGGTCGTTGAGCGCGAAGTGGGTCTCGCGCAGCACGCGATCCAGTGCGTCGTCGTCGATTTCCAGCAGGTGCTCGTCCGGAAACGGCGCCGGGATGTCGTGTCCCGCGCCGCCGCCGGTGTCGGAAGCTGGGTCTTCCTGGCCCCACACCCGCGGCAGGTCTAAAAACCGATCCCGGAAGTTCATCTTCGAAAGGCTCTCTGAGATTGCGTCAAGGTCTCGTAACTAAACGCAAAAAATAAAGTAGCGTCGGGCTTCGCGCAAGCGCCGGGCTGTGGATTACCGACAATCTTCCGTGACCACTTGGGCGGCGGCCCGGCCCGAGCGCACCGCGCTCTCGATGGTCGCCGGAAAGCCGGTGTCGGTCCAGTCCCCGGCCAGCGCCAGGTTGGCCCAGCGGGTCCGCGCCGGCGCGCGCGCGCCCAGCGCCGCCGGCGTCTGGGCGAAGGTCGCCTGGCGCTCCTTGACGATGCGGATCGTGGGTCGTTCCGCCGGATCCAGGTTGGGGTCCAGGTCCAGGTCCAGGGCCCGGACGGTGTCGGCCCAGAACCGCGCGGCGATCTCCTCGCTGGGGCGTGTCGAGAGCTCGGCGGCGGCGCTGACGGTCAGGCTGACCACGTCGCCGCGCAGGAACAGCCACTGGGCGGCGCCGCCGACCAGGCCCAGGAACGGCCGCTCCGCGGTCATGCCCGGCGCCAGCGGCGGCGCCTGGGCGAGGCGGATGTGGCCGTTGACGATGGGGCGGCTATCCTGCGGGGCGGCGAGGCCCGGCAGCAGCGCCGCGGCCACGTTCGGCGGCACCGCGATCACCACCCGCGCGTCCGGGCCGAGGGCGACGCCGTCGGTGCCGAAATCGAGCTGCGCGGCACGATCCCCGGCAAACGCGATGGCGCGCAGGCGCCGGTTGAAGCGGACCTCGGCGCCGGCCTCGCGCAGCAGGGCGAGCGCCGGGTCGATGAAGCTGGCGGCCAGGCCGTCGCGCGCGATCAAGGGCCGGCAGGCGGCGGCGCCGCGCCCGAAGGTCTCGCGCAGCACCGGCCACAGCAGGCGCGCCGCGGCTTCCTCGGGCGCGGTGTTGAGCGCGGCCACGGTCAGCGGCTTCCAGAACCGTTCCCACAGCGGGTCCGCCGGATCGAGCACCTCGGCCACGGTCTGATTCGGTTTGGCGAAGGCCAGGCGCAGGCCGGCCAGGTAGGCGCCCGGCCGGGTGCCGGGCACCCGCCGTCCGGGCACGAGGATCCACCATGGCAGGGGGCCCGCGTTGGGCCGCAGGGTCCAGCGCGCGCCGCTGCGCAAATCGACGAAGCCGTAGGCCGCCTCCTGGGGCGCGCGGAGGGTATGGCGGGCGCCGATCTCCTCCAGGTAGGACAGCGCCGCGACGTTGGCCGAGAGCAGCATGTGGTTGCCGTTGTCGATGCTGCGGTCGAGCTTGGCATCAAAGTAGGAGCGGCAGCGGCCACCGGCCTGCCCGGCGGCCTCATGGAGCGTGACCGACCGGCCTTCGCGCGCCAGGCGCACCGCGCAGGACAGGCCGGAAATGCCGGCGCCGATCACGTGAACCCGGGTCACGGCGGCGCCGTTTCTCTTGTACAGGTTCCGCTAGCGCGGAACCGCGCCGGCGCGGCCCGAACGAAAAACCCGCTAGAACAATCCATGGCGCAGGGCGATCCACAGCTTCTCCAGGCGCGGCACCTTGACCGGGGTCCGGGGCCGGTCCCAGCCACGCGCCGCGAGCCGCTCGAGCAGGCGCTGGTAGATCTCCAGCATCAGCAGCGCCGGGCGGATGCGGCGGCGGTCGCAGGCGGCGATCAGCTCGCGGGCGCGGCCGAACAGCCCTCGCGCGTGTTCCGCGAGCTCGGCGCAGGCCGGCGCCAGCCCCGGCG
The DNA here is from genome assembly GCA_022572685.1 of Pseudomonadota bacterium. GTDB lineage: Bacteria > Pseudomonadota > Alphaproteobacteria > Kiloniellales > J153 > JACZVL01. Next base: position 310 of record JACZVL010000143.1, on the reverse strand, counting down.
CGGCCAGCAGTGCCGCCGGATCCTGCGTCGGCAACCCGTGTTCGTCGAGCAGCTCGCGCGGCAGGTAGACCCGGCCGCGTTCGGCGTCCTCGGCCAGATCGCGCAGGATGTTGATGGTCTGCAGCGCCTCGCCCAGGGTCACCGCGAGCTCGTCGGCGGCGGGACCGGTCTCGCCGAACACCCGCACCGAGAGCATGCCGACCGCACCCGCCACCCGCCGGCAGTAGAGCCGGTAGTCGTCCCAGCTCGGCGTTTGGATGGCCTCGCGGGCATCCATCTCCATGCCGTCGATGAGTGCCAGGAACTCCGC
>JACZVL010000142.1 GCA_022572685.1 Pseudomonadota bacterium | reverse complement strand
CCCTGATCGAGATGCCGGCGCGGGCGCGGATCGCCGCGATCGGCGATTCGCTGCGCACCGACATCGCCGGCGCCAGGGCGGCCGGCATCGACGGCATCTTCATCACCGGCGGCCTCCAGGGCGAGGCGCTCGGCGCCGACGCGCAAGGCAACGTGGAGCCGGCGCGCCTGGCGGCGTTCTGCGCCGCGGCCGGAGAGGCGCCGGCCGCCGCGCTGCCGGTGCTGCGGTGGTAGTGTGGCGCCGTCGCCGGGTCGGTCCTACTGAAGCCGTTTCCACGCCAGCGTGAAGACGATGGTCGCGGCGAAACCCAACAACAGAGCGAGACCTCCCTCGACGGATATCGATTGAATCGCGAGCGGTGCGCCCAACGCCCAGCCGCCCCAATAGCTCGGCCAGGCCAAGGCCAGCAAGCCGGCCGAGCCGGTGGCCGCCCCGCAGGTGTCCCAGCCCGCGGCGCAGGACGTGGCGCCGGACAGGCGTAGGAACAGCCAGGCGAAGGTCGCCATGGCGAAGGCGCCGTAGATGGCGCAGGAGACTTTGATAATCTTCAAGGAAATTGGGCCCCGGTTGGTCGTGCGCGTCGGTTCGAATCAATGCGCCCATGCTCGGCCCCGATTCGTTAAGAATTTCTTAACGCCGCAGGATCAGCGTGCCGTCGCGCACTTCGAAGGACCGCAGGCGTTCGAGAAAACGCATGCCGAGCAGCGAGCCGCGCATCGCCGCCTGATTGACCGAGGCCGGCAGGTCGTGGAGGCGGATCGGGCCGATCTCGATTACGCCGAGCCGCACCGGCGCCGTGCGCACGGTGCCGTTGGCGGTTTCCGCGAACCCCGTGAAACGAAGCTGGTCGGGATCGAAGCCGATCCGGCGGGCGTCGGCGGGACTCAGAACGATGTCGCTGGCGCCGGTGTCGACGAGGAAGCGGACCCGCGTGCCGTCGACCAGGGCCTCGACGCGGAAATGGCCGTCGGCGCCGGCCGGGAAGCGGACCTCGTCCGCGCCGAGCACGGCGCCCCTGTAGGGCAGCAATTCGCTGGCCACGCGCGCGCCGATGGCGCCGAGTTCCACGCGGTAGGCGGTGCCCAGCGCGACCACCGCGACGATCGGCACCCAGAGCGCCGCCGCCTTCGCCACGCCCCGAAGCCGCAGCCGGCGCCCGGCCAGGATCGAGCTCGAGACCAGGACCAGCAGCGCCACCAGGTAGACCAGCCGCACCCGGTCCTGCTGCGCGTAGATGGCGTCGGGAAACCGCCAGACCAGGAAGCCGACCAGCGCCCCCGTGCCGAGCACCAGCACCAGCCACCAGACCCATCGACTCTTGCGCCGCGAGCCGGTTCCCCAAGGACCGCCCATGTCCCCTCCTACTCGTGCACGGCGGCCGGGGCGGCGGTGTGCTGGTGTTCGATCTCTCGCAGTTCGCGGTCGAGCCGGACGCCGGCGTGGGCCCGCGGCGGCGCGAGCGGGGCCAGAATGCTATAGATGACCGGGATCAGCACCAGCGTGAATACGGTGGCGATGCCCAGGCCGCCGAACACCACCCAACCGATGGCGTGACGCGCCTCCGCGCCCGCGCCACTGCTCAGGATCAGCGGCAGGGCGCCCAGCACCGTGGACAGCATGGTCATGATCACCGGCCGCAGGCGCGTGACGGCGGCGATCCGGATGGCCTCGCCGACCTCATGGCCGCGGTCGCGGAGCTGATCGGCGAACTCGACCACCAGGATGCCGTTCTTGGCCATCAATCCAACCAGCATGATGAGGCCGATCTGGCTGTAGATGTTGATCGTCGAGCCGGTGAGGTAGAGCGCGAACACGGCGGCGGCCAGACCGAACGGCACGGTCAACAGGATGACACAGGCGCTGAGAAAGCTTTCGAACTGGGCCGCGAGCACCAACAGGACGACGAGGATGGCGATGGCGAAGGTGATGGCGACTTCGTTTGAGGTGTCCTCCAAGGTGGCGGCCTCGTTGATGAAGCGAAGCCCGATCTCGGGAGGCAGCAGCTCCTTGGCCAGGTCCTCGATGTCGGTCATCGCGCGCCGCATGGAAGTGCCCCGCGGCAGCGGGACATTGATCTCGATCGCGCGCTTCTGACCGATGCGGTCCAGCTCCGCCGCCACGCCGATCTCCTCCAGGGTGACGAAGGCCGAGAGCGGAACCAGCTTGCCGGCCGCAGCCGGGACGAAGAGGTTGTGGAGATCGCTCGGATCGTCGATCGTGCCCGCTGCGGATTCGAGCAGAACCGGCACCGACCTGTCGTCCACGTTCAACGTGGTCACCTCGAAGCCGTCGACCATGGCGCGCAGCGTGTCGGCGATGCCCTCGATCGGCACGCCGAGATCTTCCGCCCGCCGCCGATCGACCCGCACGGAGAGCTGCGGCTGGGTCTGCTGATACTCGAGCCGGGGGCCTTCGAGGTGGGGCAGGCGGTCCAGCATGGCGGACAGGAAGGCTTCGGCGGCGGCGGCGATGTTGGCGTAGTTGGAGCCCGTCAGTGCGAACTCGAGGGTGCCGCCGGAGCGATGCAGGTTCAGACTGTTCGGCGTACGAATCCGCACCGTCGCCCCGGGGATGTTCTTGAGTTTGCGCCGCAGTTGCTTGGCGATTTCGTCCTGGCTGCGGGTTCGCTCCGACCAGTGCGCGAGCGGCGCGATGATGAACACCCGGTTAAGGTCCCAGCGCCCGACGATGGACAGGACGTTGGTGATCTCGCCGCTTTGGCGCAGCGGCTCCAACAGGGCCTCGGCCCGGGCAGACTGCCGGTCCATGTAGTCGAGGCCGACGCCGTCGGGACCCTGCATCATGATCAGGATCGAACCGCGGTCCTCTCTGGGCATCAACTCCACGTCGATCGACGGGAACATGGCCGCGGCGGTCAGGGCCGCCATGATCGCGACGCCCAACACCAAGGTCCGGGCCGAGAGCGTGAACTCCAGCAGGCGCCGGTAAAGCGCCACGGCCCAGTTCCCCGCCCTCGCGATATAGCCCCTGATATAGCCCTTGCGCGCCTCCTTGCGGTCGCCGTCCCGGGCCGGAAGCCGCGAGGCCAGCATCGGGCAGAGCGACAGGGCCACGAACGACGAGATCACGACCGCGATGGCCAGCACGAAACCGAATTCCCTGAACAGCCGGCCGGCGATGCTGGGCAGAAAGGCGATGGGCAGGAACACTGCGACCAGGGTCGCCGTGGTGGCCAGGACTGCGAAGAATACCTGCCGGGTCCCGAGCACGGCCGCGGCGAGCGGCTTCATGCCCTCGGATCGCAGCCGGTAGATGTTCTCGACCACGACGATCGCGTCGTCGACGATCATGCCGGTCGCGAGAACCAGGGCCAGAAGCGTGAGAATATTGATCGAGAACCCGAGCAACCAGATCGCGGCCAGCGTCCCGATCAGCGCGATGGGGATGGCCGCGGCCGGGATCAGGGTCGGGCGAACGGCACCCATGAACAGGAAGATGATGGCGACGACGACGCCCACGGTGATGGCGAGAGTGGTGACGACCTCGCGCACGGAGCTGCGAATGAACCGCGCGTCGTCCGAGATCTTGACGATTTCGACGTCGTCCAGGCGCCGATTCAGGGTCTCGATCGCCCTGTCGACGGCGCTCGAGATCTCGATGGTGTTGGATTTCGCCCGTCGGACGACGCCCAGGCCGATTACCTTGCGTCCGTTCAACAGGCTGTAGCTTTGCGCGTCCGCGGGGCCATAGAAGGCCTGCGCCACGTCGCCCAGTCGAACGTCGTCGCGCAAGGCGAGTCCCTCGATGTCGGCGGGGCGCCAGACCGAGGCGTCGGCGCGCACGAGCAGGAGCTGATCGTCCGACTTGAAGCTCCCCGCCGGCACATCCAGGCTGGTGCTTTTCAGGACCTGGGCCACCTCATCGATCGACAGGCCGTAGCTGGCGAGCCGCATCGGCTCGACGACGACCCGCAGGACCCGCTCCTGGTCGCCGAACAGATTGATCGAGGCGACGCCCGGGATGGCGGACAGCTCGGCGGCGACGTCGTCCTTGGCCAGGCGCGTCAGCGCCTCCTGAGACAGCCGGGTACTGACCAGGGCGAGCCGGATGATGGGCGAGGCGTCGGCGTCGGCCTTGACGATGACCACATCCTTGACGCCGTCGGGCAGCTTGCGCCTGATCGCGGCCACCGCCTCGCGGACATCGTTCGCCGCGACGTCCAGATCGACGTTGGGCAGGAACTCGGCGCGGACGCGCATGTTGTTCTCTTCGCTGGCCGACTTGATTGTCTTGACGCCGGAGACCCGGGCGACGGCCCCCTCGATGACGCTCGTGACCTCCGCGTCCATGGTCTCGGGCGAGGCCCCGTCGAAGAAGGCGCGGGTCGTCACCACCGGCCGGTCGACATCGGGCAACTCGCGCACCTCGACGCCGAACAGCGCGCCGAGGCCGGCGATCACGATCAGAAGGTTCAGCACCACGATCAGGGTCGGGCGGCGCACCGAAATCGACGGCAGTTCGCTCGGCCGGGCTATCATGACACGCCGCCCGTTCCTGCAGGCGCACCCGCGCCGGCCCGCCCGTTTCCGTAGGGCGCCGGCTCGACCAGCTGCCCGTTCCGGAGCCCCTGCACGCCTTCGACCACGATCAGATCGCCAACCCGCAGCGGGCCGTCCACCAGGACCCGGCCGTGGTTGCGGCGAATAACCTTGACGAAGACCTTCTGGGCCCGGCCTTCGACGACGCGCCAGACATAGGCGCCGTCCCGGCTCCACAGGACCGCGACCTCGCGAACGCTGGGATGGGAACGCCCGGTGAAGGTCAGCCGCACCTCGAACGAGGTGCCGGGGCGGATTGCGCCATCGGGATTGGGTATCCGCGCCTCGACGCGCAGCGACCGCGTAACCGGATCGATGCGGCTATCGATGGCGTGCACCGCGCCGCGCAGGTCCTGGTCCGCCATGGCCCAGGGCCGCACCACGACCGGATCGCCGAGCCCGATCCGGCTGGTGTATTCCTCCGACAAATCGAACGCGACCAATAGCGACGAGCGGTCGTCGAGAGTGGCGATCATGGTGGCGTCGGTGACCCGGTCGCCCTTGTCGACCTGGCTCAGGCCGATGACGCCGGCGAACGGCGCGAACAGGGTTTTGTCGTCGAGCTCCGCCCGGGCCTGGGCGATGCGCAGGCTGGCGCTTTCCAGCTCCGCCTGGGCGTTTTCCAGGCGCACCACCGAGACCGCGCCCGAGGGCGCGAGCTTCTCGAGGCGCTTGACTTGACGCCGGGCTTTTTTCTCCGCGACCTGCGCCAGGCGCACCGCCAGGCGCTCGTGCTTGTCGTCGAGGCGGACCAGCGGCGCTCCCTGTTCGACCCGCTGCCCGGCCACGAACAGGACCTCGACCACCTCCCCGGCGGTGGCCGGGTAGAGGGTCGCCGCGCGCAGTGCCTCGCCGGTACCGATCAACTGGATCTGGACCCGGTCCTGGGCCAGTTCCAGCGCCTCGACCAGGACCAGGGTTTCGCCCGGCCGGCGGTCGGACCCGCGGCCCGACTCGGCCGCGCCCTGCCAGCCCGGAATCCACAACCAGCCGGCGGCTAACGCACCGGCCAGGATCACGATCACGGCGATCTGTCCGCGCAGTCTCATCGTGTTCCGCGGGCGCCCCAAGGTGGTTCGGCGCCGCCTCTTCAGGATGCTTCCACTGGGCGCATTCTACAGCAGAAATCCCGGGTGGGGGTCCAGAATCCGGTTTGCGGCCCTGTGGGCCGGCCAGCGCCAGCGCTATCCGGTTGGACAGGCTCCCGGCGCCAGCGGTATACTGCGGCGCACAAGATTCGCTAACCCGGGTTCCTGAGGGGCGATGGCGGAGTTTCCCAAGGCGACACCTGAGGACTGGCGGCGCCGCGCCGAGTCCGAGCTCAAGGGCCGGCCGCTGGCCGGGCTGAACTGGGCCACGCCCGAGGGCATCGAGGTCAAGCCGCTCTACAGCGCCGAGGACCTGGCCGATCTCGGCCATCTCGACACCATGCCGGGGTTCCCGCCCTACCTGCGGGGCCCGCGCGCCACCATGTACGCGGCGCGGCCCTGGACCCTGCGCCAGTATTCCGGTTTCTCCTCGGCCGAGGAATCCAACGCCTTCTACCGCAAGAACCTGGCGGCCGGGCAGATGGGCCTGTCGATCGCCTTCGATCTGGCGACCCACCGGGGCTACGACTCCGATCACCCGCGGGTGGCCGGCGACGTCGGCAAGGCCGGGGTCGCCATCGACAGCGTCGAGGACATGAAGATCCTGTTCGACGGCATCCCGCTCGACAGGATGTCGGTGTCGATGACCATGAACGGCGCGGTGCTGCCGGTGCTGGCCATGTTCATCGTCGCCGCCGAGGAGCAGGGCGTGCCCGCGGCCGCGCTCTCCGGGACCATCCAGAACGACATCCTCAAGGAGTTCATGGTCCGCAACACCTACATCTATCCGCCCGAGCCCTCGATGCGCATCGTCGCCGACATCATCGAGTACAGCGCGCGCGAGATGCCCAAGTTCAACTCGATCTCGATCTCCGGCTATCACATGCAGGAGGCCGGGGCGACCTGCGTGCAGGAGCTCGCCTACACCCTGGCCGACGGCATCGAGTACGTGCGCGCCGCCCTCGCCAAGGGCCTGGAGGTCGATGATTTCGCGCCGCGGCTGTCGTTCTTCTTCTGCCTCGGCATGAACTTCTTCATGGAGATCGCCAAGCTGCGCGCGGCGCGCTTCATGTGGTCGCGCCTGATGCGCGACCGTTTCGGCGCCCAGGACCCGCGCTCGCTGATGCTGCGCACCCACTGCCAGACCTCCGGCGTCTCGCTGACCGAGCACGACCCCTACAACAACATCGTGCGCACCACGATCGAGGCGCTGGCCGGCGTGCTCGGCGGCACCCAGTCGCTGCACACCAACTCTTTCGACGAGGCCCTCGCGCTCCCCAGCGAGACCTCCATGCGGATCGCGCGCAACACCCAGCTGATCCTGCAGGAGGAGAGCGGCGTCACCAAGGTCGTCGATCCCCTGGCCGGCAGCTATTACCTGGAGACCCTGACCGCGAGCCTGATCCGCGAGGCCGGCGCCCTCATCGACGAGGTCGAGGAACTGGGCGGCATGACCAAGGCGGTTGCGGCCGGCATGCCGAAATTGCGCATCGAGGAATCGGCGGCCCGGCGCCAGTCGCGCATCGACCGCGGCGAGGAGGTCATCGTCGGGGTCAACAAGTACCGGCGCGACAGCGAGGACGAGATCGAGATCCGCGGGATCGACGACGCCGCGGTGCGCGACCGGCAGATCGCGCGCCTCGAACGGCTGCGCGGGAGCCGCGACGGGGCGGCCTGCCAGGCGGCGCTGGAGGCGCTCACCGAAGCGGCCCGGGGGACCACGGGAAATCAACAGATCAACCTGCTCGAACGCGCCGTGGAGGCCGCGCGCCGGCGCGCCACGGTCGGCGAGATCACCTCCGCGCTGGAAAAGGTCTATACCCGCCACCGCGCCGAGGTGCGGGCCATCAGCGGGGTCTACGGCGCCGCCTACGCGGGCGACGAGGACTTCGAGCGGATTCAGGGCGAGGTCGACGCCTTCGCCGAGGAGGCCGGCCGGCGGCCGCGCATGCTGGTGGTCAAGCTGGGCCAGGACGGCCACGACCGCGGCGCCAAGGTGATCGCCACCGCCTTCGCCGACATCGGCTTCGAGGTCGACATCGGCGCGCTGTTCCAGACCCCGGAGGAGGCCGCGCGCCAGGCGGTCGAGAACGACGTCCACGTGATCGGCGTGTCCAGCCAGGCGGCCGGCCACAAGACCCTGGTGCCGCAGTTGATCGCGGCGCTGAAGGGCCACGGCGCCGGCGAGGTCATCGTGGTCTGCGGCGGCGTCATACCGCCCCAAGACTACGATTTCCTGAAGGCCGAGGGGGTCTCCGCGATCTACGGGCCGGGAACCAACATTCCCTTTGCGGCCCACGAGATCATTCAACTGGTGCGCCGGCGGCGCGCGGCGGCTTGAGAGGGCTCGCAACGGATCGGATGGCGGCATGACGAAATCGCGGCGCGCGAGTTGGATCGCCCTGGTGATCGGAGCCTCGGTCACGGTGTTTTGGTTGGCCGTCAGCGCCCGCTATCTCGAAAGCGCCTTCGGATGGGAAGCCCTCATGACGGCGCCGCCCCACGAGCTCGGCCTCCTGGTGGCCGGCGCGACCGCGCCGCTCGCCTTCGTCTGGCTGGTGCTGCTCTACCTGGTGCGCGGCTTCACCGCCGGCGAGGACGTGCGCGCCTTGCGGATCCGCATCGAGGCGCTGACCTATCCGGCCGAGGGCAGCGCCGAGCGGGTCCGGGAGATCACCAAATCCCTCAAGGAGCAGTCGAGCGAACTCTCCAGCGTGTCGAACGAAATCCTCGGCCGCCTCGATGCCCAGGGCAACGCTTTTAAGCAGCGCTCCCAGGAGCTGATGGGCGCCAGCCTGCGCGCCTCCTCCCAGACCGAGCAGATCGGCCAGGCGCTGGACGCGCAGCTCGCGCAGATCGCCACCGCCGGCGAACGGGTCGAGGAGCTGATGGAGTCCTCGCGCGCCGCCATCGAGCAACAGATCGAGACCTTGGAGGCGGCCGCCGAGAGGGCGGCGGCGGCGGCGGCCACGGCGCTCGGCAATCTGGCCGAGCCGGTCCAGGACCTGCGCGAGGCGGCGGAGGAGGCCTTCGTCACCAGCGAGGAGCTGGGCGGCACGCTCCGGGCGCGTACCGAGGAGATGGTCTGGACCGCCGAGCAGGCCCGGGAAACCAACGCGGGCCTGCGCGCGGAGGCGCGCGAGCTCGACCAGGTGGCCGAGAACATCACCGGGCAGGCGCGCGAGTTCAAAGAGGTCATGCGCGCGCAACTCGAGGCCCTGCGCGGCGTCTACGACCAGGCCGAGGGGCTCAGGAACGCGCTCGACGAACAGCGCGGCGAGTTGGGCGTCATCGCCGGCGGGGTCGGGGAGGCGGCGCGCGCCGTCACCGCCGCGCTCGACGGCAAGACCGCGGCCCTGGACGAGGCCGG
>JACZVL010000141.1 GCA_022572685.1 Pseudomonadota bacterium | reverse complement strand
CGAGCCCGGCGACCAGCGCCGGCAGCGCGCCGATAAGGCCGGCCATGGTGTCCGGATCGACGTTGTCCAGGAAATGCAGGCGCGGCCCGCCGCCTTGGGGCCCGAAGCCGCGGTCGCTGAGCGCATAGAGCGTCTGGCCGCCGAGCGAGGAACCGCCCATGCCGAGCACCACGACATCATCCAGGCGCGCGCGCCAGTCCGCGGCCAGCGCCGCCAGCGGCGCCAAATCGTCGCCCTCGCGAGTCGCCGCGCTCAGGCACGGCAGGCGTCCGGACTCGACCAGCTGGCACAGCCGGTCGTGGGCCGGGGCGGCGGCCATCAGCACGCGCGCGAAGGCTTCCTCGGTCAAGCCGTCGTCGCCGATCGTGGTGGCCAGGCAGTTGTCCGTCAGATGCTGGTAGCGCATCGGCCCGTATCTAAAACAAGCTCCGCTTGCACCGAACCGGCCCCGGAGGTCGGGGCGCGGCGGAGGTTCAATCTACCAGAGTCGCGGGCCGGAGTCGCCCCATTGGCGGAAGCACGCTCAACCGTCGAGCGGCGGCGCCGGCCGGGTCGCGGTGATGCCGTCCGGGCGGCCGATCACCACCACGGTCAGCTTGTCGGGGTCGTAGAGCCGCGCGGCGACGCGCCGGGCGTCTTCCAGGGTCACCGCCTCGATGAAGCCGTTGCGGCGCTCCAGGTAATCGATGCCGAGATCGTGGAGCTGCATGCCGGCCAGCATCCCGGAGATCCGCGCCGAGCTGGTAAAGCGCAGCGGAAACGAGCCGGTCAGATAGGTCTTGGCGTTGCGCAACTCGGTTTCGCTCGGCCCGGCCTCGGCCATGCGGCGCCATTCGGCGCGGATCAGCTCGAGGGACTCGGCCACGCGCTCGTTCTGGGTCGCCACCCCGCCCATGACCAGCGCGGCGCTCTGGAGCGGGTTGAGATAGGAGTAGACCGAATAAGCCAGGCCGCGCTTCTCCCGCACCTCCGCGTAGAGCCGCGAGGTGAAACCGCCACCGCCGAGGATGTAGTTGACCACGTAGGCGGCGTAGTAGTCCGGATCGTCGCGCGCGATCCCGGCATGACCGAAGGCGACGATGCTTTGCGGCATGTCGCGCTCGATCACCACCACGCCGCCCTGGGCCACGGGCGTGGTTTCGGCGACCTCCATGGGCGCGGCCGCGGCCGGCAGGCCGAGGAAGGTCTGGTCGAGCCGGCGCGCCAGCTCCTCGGCGGCGATGTCGCCGACCACGCCGATCACCATCACGTCGCGGGCGAAGCGTTCGGCCACGAAACGGCGCATCTCGGCGGCGGTGATGGCGGGCACGGTGGCGGTGGTGCCGCTGACCGGCCGGCCATAGGCATGCTCGGGGAACAGCACCTTGCTCATGGTGCGCCCGACGATGCTTCTCGGGTTCTGGGAATCGCGCGCCAAGCCGGCCAGGATCTGGCTGCCGATGCGGGTCACCGGCTCCTCGTCGAAGCGCGCCTCGGTGAGCGCCAGGCGCAGCAACTCGAAGGCCACCTCCCGGTTCTCGGTAAGGGTCATCATCTCGCCGCTGAAGGTGTCGCGCCCGGCCGAGAACGACAGGCTGATCGACAGCTCGGCGAGCCGGCCCTGGAAGGCCTGGGAATCGAGCTCGCCGGCGCCCTCGTCGATCAAAGCGGAGACCAGGTTGGCCAGCCCCTCCTTGCCGGCCGGATCGAGCGCGGCGCCGCCCCGGAACACCAGGTCGAGGGTGATGATCGGGTTGCTGTGGTCCTCGACCAGCCAGGCCTCGATGCCGCCGGGGCTGATCACGCGCTGGACCTCGATGGCGCGCGCCGGCACGGCCGCCGTTAGGATCAGGGCCGGGATCAGGGCCGGGATCAGGGCCAGGATCAGGATCACGGCGAGGACGCGGGATCGCGGCTTCATGTCGATACTCCCGAGGGGGGTCATGTCCGTCGTCATTCGCCTGATGGGGCGCTTGGCGCGGGCAGCAGCAGGCCGGTCACCGAGCGGTTGTCCTGGAACACCTCGCGCGCGGCGGCGTTGACCTGTTCGGCGGTGACCGCCCCGATGCGCTCGGGCCAGGCCTCGACGTCCGCGACGCTACGCCCGGTGGTCAGCGCGCGGCCGAAGATGTTGGGTCCGGTGCCGAGCGAATCCCGGGCGAAGATGGCGCCGGCCCGCAGCCGGCGCTGGGCGGTGGCGACCTCGGCCTCGGTCACGCCGTCCTCGAGGGTGCGCGCGATCTCGGCGCGCAGGGCGGCCTCGAGCTCGGCGATGTCGCCGCCCGGGCGCGGCGAGGCGTGGAAGCCGAAGGTGCCGAGGTCGTAGGCGGTGGCGCTATAGCCGCTGCTGGCGGAGGCCGCGATCGCCTGCTCGACCACGAGGGTGCGGTAGAGCCGGCTGGTGGTGCCGCCGCCCAGGATCTCGTCCAGGATCTGGAGCGCGTAGGCGTGCTCGTTGCCGGCGCTGTTGTAGCTGGGCGCGAGATAGGAGATCGAAATTCCGGGCTGGCTGACCTGCGGGCTCTTCAGGGTCAGGCGCCGCGGGGCGTGCTGCGGCGGCTCGGTGGCGCGCTTGCGCTCGGGCACCGCGCGCGCCGGGACCGCGCCGTAGTACTTCTCGGCCAGCGGGCGCAGCTCGGCGGCGGTGATGTCGCCGCCGACGATGAGCACCGCGTTGTTGGGCGCATACCAGCGCCGGTAGAAGGCGAGCGCGGTTTCGGTGCTGAGCGCGTTGATCTCGTGCTCCCAGCCGATCACCGGGATCCGGTAGGGATGGTTGAGGAACAGCGTCGCCTGGATCATCTCGCGCAGCTTGCCGCCGGGGTTGTTGTCGACCCGGCTGCGCCGCTCCTCCAGGATCACCTCGCGCTCCGGCAGCGCGAGCTCATCGGTGAGGCGCAGGTTGGTCATGCGGTCCGCCTCGTGCTGCATGACGATCTCGAGGCGGTCGCGGGCCACGGTCTGGTAGTAGCCGGTATAGTCGTAGCTGGTGAAGGCGTTCTCGCGCCCGCCGTTGAGCGCGATGATATTGGAGAACTCGCCGGGGCCCAGCTTGTCCGTGCCCTTGAACATCAGATGCTCGAGGAAGTGGGCGTTGCCCGACTCCCCGGCCGCCTCGTCGGCGGCGCCGGCCTTGTACCAGATCATGTGGGTGACGATGGGCGCGCGGCGGTTGGTGACCACCACCACCTGCAGGCCGTTGTCGAGGGTGAAGGTCTCGGGATCGAAGACCTGCGCCTGGGCCGGGACCGGACCCACCGAGGCCAGGCCGGCCAGGGTCAGTGCCGCGAGCAGACCAGCGGCGAGGCCGCGGCGCGCGGCGGGGACGAAACGAAACAGGCGTGGCATGCGGCCTCCGGGTAGCGCGGTTCGCCGGCGCGGGAACGCGCCGCCTATATATGGCGCGGCGCCCCGGCGCCGCAACCGTTCCCCTCCCCGGTCGGTAAGATCGGCCCTAGAACAGGCCTTCGAGCGGCGCCCTGCGTTTGCGTTCGATGGTCGGCGTCTCGCCGTCGGTCACGGACTTGCCGAGGGCCGCGTTCTCGCGCAGGCGCTTGGCCTCCTCGTCGGCGTCGACGATCTCGCCCGCGGCCTGTGGATCGCGCCAGAACACCAAGGCCTCGAGGAAGTCGTTGTCCTCGGCGTTGAGCCGCAGGGTCTCGGCGTCGATGATGCGCCGGATATTGGGGTCGGCCTGGTCGGCGCCCGCCGCCTTGAGCAGGGACAACTCGGCGAGCGAGCGGCCGTCGCTCTCGAGCTTCGGCTCCAGGGTCCCGGCCTCGGGCTGCTGCAGGCGGAAGACCGCGTTTTTCGCCTGCTGGCTGGTGGTGCCCTCCTGCGGCCGCGGAATGCCCGGCTCGGGCGGGCGCAGGGAGTAGTCGGGCGGCAAGGCCAGGGGCGCCTGCGACACCACCTTGAATTCGTCGGGCGATTGCTTGGTGAGGCCCAGTTGTTTCTTAACATCCGCGCAAGCGGAAAGCGCCAGTACCATGGCGGCAATCAGGGAAAATCGGAGCATTACCTCGCGCCTCATCGTCCTAGACCTCCCTGGCTATCCCGGTTTCTTTCGATTGGCCTTATTTTTACTCCGGACACGCTCCCCGAACAAGCCATCGAAGACCAGAATCGCGACTCCCAGGAAGATCGAGCTGTCGGCCAGGTTGAAGGCCGGCCAGTGCCACCCGGCCAGGTGGAAATCCAGGAAATCCACCACCCCGGGCTGGTGCGCCCGGTCCAGCGCGTTGCCCAGCGCGCCGCCGACGATCAGGCCGATCGCCAGGCCCAGCAGGCGCTCGGGCTGGCGCGCCAGCCAATAGAGCAGGCCGGCGCTGACCGCCAGCGCCAGTCCGCCGAGCGCCCAGGGCTTCCAGGCCGCCGCGCCGCCGAACAGGCCGAAGCTGACCCCGGTGTTGTAGGTCAGCACCAGGTTGAAGAAGCCGGTCACCTCGATCACCCGGGGCGGGTCCATGACCTGGGTCAGGATCACCCACTTGCTGGCCTGGTCGAGCACCAGGACGACGGCGGCGAGGGCAAGCGCCAGCCTCAGCGTCGTTCCCGGCCGTGGTTCGGTCGCGTCCATGTCCGCGCTGCCGGGCGCCGGCTAGCCGGCCGCGGCGCCCAGGTGCCGCACCGCGTCGGCGCAGCGGCCGCAGATTTCCGGCGCCTGTGGGTCGCCGCCGACCTCGGGCAGCACCCTCCAGCAGCGCCGGCACTTCTCGCCCTCGGCGCGGCCGGCCTCGACGCCCACGCCGGCGACCTCCTCGATGGTGAAGGCGCCCGGGGGCGGCGCCGCGTCCGACAGCGTGAGCCCGGAGGTGATGCAAACCTCCGCCAAATCGACGCCGTCCAGCGCCGCCAGCAGCTCCGGCCGGTCGACGTAGACCTTGGGGTGGGCCAGCAGGCTCGAGCCGATGCGCTTCTCCGCGCGCTCGATCTCGAGCGCCCCGGTGACCACCCGGCGCACCTCGCGCAGCCTGGCCCAGGTCTCGGCCAGCGCCGGATCATGCCAGGACGGCGGGATTTCGGGGAAGGTGCGCAGATGGACGCTCTCCGGCTCAAGACGCCCGCCCTCGGCGCCGCGCGTCCACCAGGCCTCCTCGGCGGTGAAGCACAGGATCGGCGCCAGCCAGGCGGTCAGGCAGTCGAAAACATGGTCGAGCACGGTCCGGCAGGCGCGCCGCTCGATCGAATCCGCCCGGTCGCAGTAGAGCGTGTCCTTGCGCACGTCGAAATAGAACGCCGAGAGGTCGACGGCGCAGAAGTGATGCAGCGCCTGATAGATGCCGTGGAGGTCGAAGTCGACGCAGCCCTTGCGCACCACCCCGTCGATCTCGTGCAGCCGGTGCAGGATCCAGCGCTCGAGCCCGGGCATCTCCGCCTCGGCCAGGCGCTCGGCCTCGTCGAAGGCGGCCAGGTTGCCGAGCAGGAAGCGCAGGGTGTTGCGCAGGCGCCGGTAGGCGTCGGTCTGGTGGCGCAGGATCCCGGGACCGAAGCGCAGGTCGGTGGTGGTATCCGAGGCCGCGACCCAGAGCCGGATGACGTCGGCGCCGCTCTCCGAGACGATGTCCTGGGGCGACATGCCGATGCCCTGGGACTTGGACATGGTGCGGCCCTTCTCGTCGAGCATGAAGCCGTGGGTGAGCACCGTCTCGTAGGGCGCCCGCCCGCGGGTGCCGCAGGATTCCAGCAGCGAGGAATGGAACCAGCCGCGGTGCTGGTCCGAGCCTTCCAGGTAGAGCGAGGCCGGCCAGGCCAGCTCGGGCCGGGCCTCGAGCACGAAGGCGTGGGTCGAACCGGATTCGAACCAGACCTCGATGATGTCGCGGCCCTGCTGGTAGTCCTCGGCGCGGTAGTCGTCGCCCAGGAAGCGCTGCGGGTCGCTGAGAAACCAGGCATCGGCGCCCTCGGCCTCGAAGGCCTCGGCGATACGGTCGATGACCTTCTGGTCGCGCAGCGGCTCGCCGGTCTCTTTGTGCACGAAGACCGGGATCGGCACGCCCCAGGTGCGCTGGCGCGAGACGCACCAGTCGGGCCGCTGTTCGATCATGGAGCGCAGCCGGACCTTGCCGGCGGCGGGCACGAAGCGGGTCGCCTCGATCGCCTCCAGCGCCTTCTTGCGCAGCTCGTTGGTCTCCATGGAGATGAACCACTGCGGCGTGTTGCGGAAGATCAGCGGCGCCTTGGAGCGCCAGGAATGGGGATACTCGTGCTCCAGCCGGCCGCTGGCGAGCAGCGCGCCGCTGGCCTCCAGGGCTTCGATCACGGCCGGGTTGGCGTCGCCGTGCTTGCCCTCGGAGGTGTAGACCGTCTTGCCGGTGAAGCCCGGCGCCTCGGCGGTGAAGCGGCCGTCGCCGTCGAGGGTCGCGGGCATGGCCAGGCCGTGCTCGAGGCCGAGCTCGTAGTCGTCGGCGCCGTGGCCCGGTGCGACGTGGACGAAGCCGGTGCCGTCCTCGGCACTCACGAAATCGCCGGCCAGCAGCGGGACCTCGAAGTCGTAGCCTTGGCCGCGCAGGGGATGGGCACAGACGACGCCCTCGATTTCCCGCCCTTTGCCTTGCCAAAATACATCGACCTGTTCGATGCCCACCGCAGCGGCTAAATCCGGATAGCGGGACGCGGCGACGATCAACCGATCCCCGACCTGCAGTCGATCGCCCTCTCCCAGCTTGGTAATCTCGATGCCCTTGTAATCGATGTCGTTTCCGTAAGCGACGGCCCGGTTTCCGGGGATGGTCCAAGGAGTGGTGGTCCAGATCACGACCGACGCGCCTTGGAACGGGGCCGATCCCGCGACCACCGGAAAGCGCACCCAGACCGTGGTCGAGGTGTGCAGGTGGTATTCGACCTCGGCGTCGGCGAGCGCGGTCTTCTCGACCACCGACCATAGAACGGGTTTGGAGCCGCGGTAGAGCCCGCCATTCATCAGGAACTTGCCGACCTCGCGCGCGATCTGCGCCTCGGCGTCGAACGACATGGTGGTGTAGGGCCGTTTCCAGTCGCCCTCGACGCCGAGGCGCTTGAACTCCTCGGTCTGGATGGCGACCCACTTCTCGGCGAACTCGCGGCATTCGCGCCGGAACTCGACCACCGGCACCGAATCCTTGTCCTGGCCGCGCTCCCGGTAGCCTTCCTCGATCTTCCACTCGATCGGCAGGCCGTGGCAGTCCCAGCCGGGCACGTAGTGGGCGTCCTTGCCCAGCATCTGCTGGGAACGGTTGATCACGTCCTTGAGGATCTTGTTGAGCGCGTGGCCCATGTGCAGATGGCCGTTGGCGTAGGGCGGGCCGTCGTGGAGGATGAACTTCTCGCGCCCCTTGGCGGTCTCGCGCAGGCGCGCGAACAGGTCCATCTCCTCCCAGCGCGCCAGAATCTCCGGCTCGCGCTTGGCGAGGCCGGCGCGCATCGGAAACTCGGTACGCGGCAGGAACAGGGTGGATTTGTAATCGACGCTCATCGCTTGATGGTCTTGGCGGGAACCTGTTTGGGGGCGAAAGTGCTTGAAATCGAACGCGGTCTTTCGGGCGGGCGGATGTTATGGACCCGCCCTGGAAGCGTCAAGGAAGACGCTTGCGGGTCTGATGGTGTCTCGGTTTGGAATTTGAGGTGATGAAAGACCGAAGCGGACGGGTGCTTTCGGAGCGGTCCGGAACCGCCGCTCTCGGCCGGGACCGTTAGCGATGCCGGTGGCGCGCCAGCCCCCACGGGCGAAATGCTTTCAGGGGTTTTCCTCGGCATGCTTGGCGCGGATCGCCTTGGCGCGGTCTTCCATATTTGCGGCGTCCCGGTTGCGTCCCGTCGCTCTCAGCAAGATCGCGTAATTTTCCAAGCCCTGTGCCACCAGCGGGTGCTGTCTCCCCAGAGCCTTCTCCTTGATCGCCAGCGCCCGCTGGTAGAGCGGCTCCGCCGCCTGGTAGCGGCCCAGGAGTTGGTACAGCGCGGCGAGGTTGTTGAGGCTCTGGGCGACCTCTGGATGGTCCGGCCCGAGCGCCTTCTCCCGGATCGCCAGCGCCCGCCGGTAGGGCGGCTCCGCCGCCTGGTAGCGGCCCAGGAGGTGGTACAGCGCGGCGAGGTTGTTGAGGTCCGTGGCGACCTCGGGATGTTCCGGCCCGAGCGCCTTCTCGCGGATCGCCAGCGCCCGCCGGTAGAACGGCTCCGCCCACTGGTAACGGCCCTGGTTGCGGTACAACTCGGCGAGTTTGTTGAGCAGGAGCGCCGTGGTGGGATGGACGGGGCCGAACTCTCGTTCCCCGAGTTCGAGCGCTTCGCGGTAAAACGGCATCGCCTGCTCGTACCGGCCGGCCTCGAAGAGATCCTGCCCTTGGCGGTAAGCCGCCATCAAGGCCTCGGACTGTGCCTGCCGGCCGGTGGGCCACAGCCACAGGATGGCCAGGATGAGCGCAACCACGCGCGCGCCGAACATCGCCGCCCCTCCTCTTGAAGCGAGATCGCCGGGATGAGTTGACGGGTTCCCCAGGCTATCGCGTCAGCGCGGCGGCGACAACCGAAGGCCCTGTCGTCGTTGTGCGCGATGGCAGCGCAAGGCACGGCACGAGTCTGCTTCGGGGGTCCAGGCGGTGTAAAAATTATTTTCGAGGCCCGAGCACACAGCCTGGGTCAAACTCGGACTCTCGCAGCATGCAGCCGAATGGTCTGTTCCCTGGAGGGTTCCGTCGTCGTGGATTCGACGGTTATCCGGGACTGTTCGGTTTATTCGCCGTCGCCGCCATCGGGGGCGTCGCCCCGGTCTCGAACGCGCCGCGCCTGGCCTTTCGCGGGCGGTTGGCCAGATGGCTGGCCAGACGGCTGGGCGGCGGCTTCTTTGTTCTCCACCACGATGCGGCCGGCGACGGCGTGGCCTTGCTTGTCTTGGCCGAAGGTGATGGTCCGTTGGGGGAAAGGAATCTCGATTCCCAGTTCGTCAAAGCGGTTCTTCAGGCGGCGGTTGAATTCCCGCTTCATGCCCCACTGGGTGCCGGGCTTGACCCTCATTTTGGCGCGGATGATGACCGCGGAATCGCCAAATTCTTGCACGCCCTGCGCTTCCATCGGCCCGGTGATGTCGGCGCCCAGGGATTGGTCCTCGGCCATTTCCCGGCCCAGGTCCTCGATCACCTTCATCACCTCATCCACGTTTT
>JACZVL010000140.1 GCA_022572685.1 Pseudomonadota bacterium | reverse complement strand
GCTCCGCGACCCAACCGCGGCGCCGGGCCACCAGGTTCGCCGCCGCGTTGACCAGGCGCTCGGCCCGGTCGTCGAGGCGCTGGCTGATCTCCTCGAGCAGGCGCCAGGGCTCGGGCAGGCCGCGCCCCAGGCCCTCCAGCAGCACCCGCCGCTCCGCCATCAGGCGCTGGCCGGCCCTCGTCATGCGCCGCTCCGCCTCCAGCACCCGGTCGAGCAGCTCGCGGCGCACCGGCACCGCGAACTCGGCGGCGGCGGTCGGCGTCGGCGCGCGCAGATCGGCGGCGAAGTCGATCAGCGTGGTGTCGGTCTCGTGGCCGACGCCGGAGATCAGCGGGATCCCGGATTCGGCGGCGGCGCGGACCACGACCTCCTCGTTGAAGGCCCAAAGGTCCTCCAGGCTGCCGCCGCCGCGGGCGACGATCAGCAGGTCCGGCCGCGGCACCGGTCCCGATTCGGGCAGGCGGTTGAAGCCGCGGATGGCGGCGGCGATCTGCTCGGCGGCGCCTTCGCCCTGAACCAGGACCGGCCAGACCAGGACATGACGGGGAAACCGATCGGCGAGGCGGTGCAGGATGTCGCGGATCACGGCACCCGTGGGCGAGGTGACCACGCCGATGACCTCGGGCAGATAGGGCAGCGCCCGCTTGCGGTCCTCGGCGAACAGGCCCTCGGCGGCGAGCTTGGCTTTGCGCTCCTCCAGCAGCTTGAGCAGCGCGCCCTCGCCGGCCAGCTCCAACCGCTCGATCACGATCTGATAGCGGGAGCGGCCGGGATAGGCGGTGATCCGGCCGCTCGCGATCACCTCCATGCCGTCCTCCGGCGCGACGCCGAGCCGCCCGGCGGTGCCGCGCCAGCACACCGCGTCGAGCACCGCGCTGGCATCCTTGAGCGCAAAATAGAGGTGGCCGGAGGCGGCGCGCTTGAAGCCCGAGACTTCGCCGCGCACGCGGACGAACTCGAAGCTGCCCTCGAGCGCCCGCTTGATCGCCTGGGACATCTCGGAGACCGAGAGGACCGGCAGGTTGGCGCCGCCGGGCCCGGGACTGGAGCCTGGCGCAGCCTGGCGCAAATCGTTGTCGGTCTTGGAAAGGTCGCTCATGGTCGCGCCGCCATGCTACAAGACGGGCAGACTCGAAGCCAGGGGCCGCGCGAAGGGAGTCACGGGGAAAATCATGAGAGTTCTGGTCGTCGGCGGCGGCGGGCGCGAGCACGCCCTGTGCTGGAAGATCGCCGCCTCGCCGCTGTGCGACAAGCTGTTCTGCGCGCCCGGCAACGCCGGGATCGCGCGCGAGGCCGAATGCGTGCCGATCGCCGCCGAGGACCTGGACGCCCAAGTCGGCTTCGCCAAGGACAACGCCATCGATTTCGTCGTGGTCGGCCCCGAGGCGCCCCTGGTCGCCGGGCTGGTCGACCGCCTGGCCGACGCCGGCATCAAGGCCTTCGGCCCGAGCGCGGCGGCCGCCATGCTCGAGGGCTCCAAGGGTTTCGTGAAGGACCTCTGCGCCAAATACGGCATGCCGACCGCCGACTTCGGCCGCTTCGTCGACGCGCGCTCCGCCAAGTCCTTCGTGCGCGAGGCCGGCGCCCCGATCGTCATCAAGGCCGACGGCCTGGCCGCCGGCAAGGGGGTGGTGGTGGCGGCCACCTTGAGCGAAGCGGA
This sequence comes from Pseudomonadota bacterium, assembly GCA_022572685.1. Lineage (GTDB taxonomy): Bacteria > Pseudomonadota > Alphaproteobacteria > Kiloniellales > J153 > JACZVL01. The sequence continues at coordinate 7,622 of JACZVL010000140.1, read as the reverse complement.
AGCCGCCATCGACGCCATGATGGTCGAGGGGCGGTTCGGCGCCGCCGGGGCGACGCTCGTGGTCGAGGAGTTCCTGGACGGCGAGGAGGCCAGCTTCTTCGCTCTCGTCGACGGCGAAACCGCCCTCCCGCTGGCCTCGGCCCAGGACCACAAGCGGGTCGGCGAGGGCGAGACCGGGCCCAACACCGGCGGCATGGGCGCCTATTCGCCGGCGCCGGTGATGAACCCCGGGATGGAGGCCCGGGTCATGGCCGAGATCATCGAGCCCACGGTCAAGGCCATGAAGACCGAGGGCCAGCCCTACAAGGGCGTGCTCTACGCCGGGCTGATGATCACCGAGGACGGCCCCCAGCTGATCGAGTTCAACGTCCGCTTCGGCGATCCGGAGTGCCAGGTGCTGATGCCGCGGCTGAAATCCGACCTGCTGCCCGCGCTGGTCGCCTCGGCGGACGGGGTGCTGGCCAACATGGACCTGCGCTGGCGCGACGAGACGGCGATGACCGTGGTCCTGGCCGCCCGGGGCTATCCGGGAGCCTACCAGAAAGGCAGCGAGATCCGCGGCCTGGCGGCGGCCGGCGCGCTTGAAGGCGTGACCGTGTTTCACGCCGGCACCCGAGTCGGCCCCAGGCCGGGGAGGACGACAAGGTCTTGGCCAACGGCGGCCGGGTGCTCGGCGTCACCGCGACCGCGCCCAGCATCGCCGAGGCCCGCGCCCGCGCCTACGCGGCGGTCGAGCTGATCGACTGGCCCGAAGGTTTCTGCCGCCGCGACATCGGCTGGCGCGCGCTGGAGAGAGACGACTAATCCATTGATATTCCTGTCATGATACTCGTGGTTTTGCCCCGGGGAGATTTCGGGTAGCATGGGCCGGCCGCGCCCAGGGAGGGTGGCGGTATAACGGGCGAGCCGGGGCAACCGGCGCCCCTACGGGGAGTGCGATGATCCATCAGAGCACCCGCAGGCGGGTCTGGGACAAGCTTTTGGAGTCGCTCGGCAGTGCCGAGGCCGGGGGCCGCGAGCTCGATATCGTGATCCATTACCTGCTGGGCGCCCAGGCCGAAGACGCGGGCGGCGAGGCCGGCCAGATGATCGAGCTGCTGGTCGAGGAGGGCTACCCCTGGGAGGTGGTCTCCGAGCTTCTGGACGCCGAGTTGCCGCCCTACACCACCGCGCTCGACGCCGCCCTGCCCGGCGAGAACATCATCCTCGCGCTCCATTCGCCCCGGCGCGGGCGCTGGGCGGCGGTGCACAAGACGCCGGGCGGCGAGCAGGTGCTGGTGTGGGCGGCGAGCGAGTGCCTGGCGCGGCGCCGGGCCGCGCTCAAGAGCCTCGGCGCGAAACTGCCGGCGCGCGCCACCGGCGCTTCGATGAGACCGGCCAAGCCCATGCCGTCCGCGGCCCAGCCGGCGCCCGGCGCCCATGGCTGGAGCCGGATGCCGGAAACCGAGACACCAGACGCCGCCACACCAGACGCCGCCACACCAGACGCCGAAGCGCCGGAAGAGGGTGAGACCGAGTGGAAGATTCTGTTCTGAGACGGCGTCCCTCGGGCGCCCCTCACGCCGCGGGAGCCGGACCGTGAGCCTGGATACGGACGCGGACCCGCCGATCCTGCCCGAGGGCGGCCCGGGGGAGGGCCGGCCCTACATCATCGTGGTCGGCAACGAGAAGGGCGGCACCGGCAAGTCGACCACCGCCATGCACTTGATCGTGGCGCTGGCCAAGCTCGACTTCAGGCTCGGCAGCATCGATTTGGACGCGCGCCAGAGCACCCTGTCGCGCTATCTCGCCAACCGCCGCGAATACGCCGAGGAAAGCGGCGAGGCGTTGGAAATGCCGGAGCACCGCAGCGTGCTGCGCTCGGAGCGCGAGCTGCGGAGCGAAGCCGAGGCCGAGGACCGCGACCGCCTGCGCGGCGCCTTCGCCGATCTTGCGAATTGCGATTTCGTGGTCGTCGACACGCCGGGCAGCGACGCCTATCTCGCGCGCCTCGCCCACCAGCACGCCGATACCCTGATCACGCCGATCAACGACAGCTTCCTCGATATCGACGTGCTCGCCCAGATCGACCGCCGGCGCCGCGAGGTGGTGGCGCCGAGCCGCTACAGCCAGATGGTCTGGGAGCAGAACAACCGCCGGGTGCTGTCCGGGCAGCCGCCGATCGACTGGGTGGTGATGCGCAACCGCCTGAGCCACGTCGAGGCGCGCAACAAGCGCGAGATCGCGGCGCTGCTGACCCAGCTGGCGAAGCGCATCGGCTTCCGTTTGGCGCCGGGCTTCGGCGAGCGGGTGGTGTACCGCGAGCTGTTCCTGAAGGGCCTGACCCTGCTCGACCTGCCGGAGGCGGAGGGACCGGGTCTGGCGCCCAATCCCAGCCACATGGCCGGCCGCGCCGAAATCCGCGCGCTGCTGCAGACCATCGGGCTGAGCGAGAAGCCGCCGCGCGCCGCCACCACGGGCGGCACCACTGCGGCCGCCACCACTGCGGCCGATGCCGAACCGCCTGCCACCTTATCGAACCCGTAGGGAAATGACCTCTCCGGGGTCCGGCGAGCGTATGGCCGGTCAGACCTGCCCTTTGCGGTAGGAACGCTTGGCGGCGATCTTGCCGTCGCGCAGGGTCAGCACGTCGACCAGATGGGCCTCATAGGGCTTGCCGCCGACCGGGGTGCCGGTGGTGACCGCCTCGACCACCGCGATCTCCGGGGTGACGTAGTGGCGCAGCTCCTCGAAATGCAGGTCCGGGACCCGCGCGAAGATCTTGGCGGCCAGCGCGCGCGCCGCCTCGCGCCCGATGGCGCGCTCGCCCCAGGGCTCGGAGCCGAAGGAGGCCTCGAAGATCACGTCGTCGGTGAACATCCCGACGATGCCGTCGAGATCGTGGTCGTCCCAGACCGAATTGAACCGGGCCACGAAGGCCTCGCCGTCGAACTCGCTCATGATCGTCTCCCCGGTGGATGCCGTCCCGTCCCGGTCCCGCGCCGGGATTTGCCCCAGCCTAGCACCGGGACCGCGCCGCCGCCCAGCGAGTCGATTTCCATGTTCGGAGAGGGGTGATGTCGCCCTTTGCCGGGCCTCCAAATCGAGTAGGATACGCGGGCATCAAACCTCAGGACAGGGTGGCGACGTCATGCGAAAGTACCTTCATATCGATCTCGGCGACCGCTCCGTCGAGACCGAGGAATTGCAGGGTGAGGCGGCGATCCGCCTGGGCCGCCACTACATCGTCAAGACCCTGCTCGAGCGCGGGGTCGCGACCGTCGATCCCCTGTCGCCGGACAATCCCCTGATCTTCTCCGCCGGGCCCTTCGCCGGCTCCAGCTTCTCCAACGCCAACCGCCTGAGCGTCGGCTGCAAGTCCCCGCTTACCGGCGGCATCAAGGAGGCCAACTCCGGCGGCACCTTCGCCTTCGCCCTCGGCCAGTTGAAGATGGCCGGCCTCACGCTCAACGGCGCCTCGGACGACTGGGTCGTCATCCGCATTCCCAAGGAGGGCGAGATCAGCTTCGACGACGCCGGCCCCTACCTGGGCAAGGGCAACATCGAGGCCGCGGCACTGCTGCGCGAGAAGTACGGCAAGAAGGTCAGCCTCGGCATCTGCGGGCCGGTCGGCGAATACCTCGGCCTGGTGGCGGGCATCGCCTTCACCGACCCGGAAGGGCGGCCGGTGCGCCTCGCCGCGCGCGGCGGCGTGGGCGCGGTGATGGGCAGCAAGAAGGTCAAGGCGATCGTCGTCGACACCGACAGGATGCCGCCGTTCCACGACCGCAAGAAGCTGATGGGCTCGATCCGCGAGTACGGCAAGCTGCTGAAGGCCGAGCCGGCGATCAAAGCCTTCACCGACTACGGCACCGCGATGGTCGGCGACTTCACCAACAAGATCGGCGGCCTGCCGACGCGCAACTTCAGCTCCGGCACCTTGGTGGGCAGCGACGAGGGCCCCATGAAGCTGGGCGGCACCTTCATCCGCGAGCGCACCTTGGAGCGCGGCGGCGAGCCGGCGCACGCCTGCATGCCGGGCTGCCTGATCAAGTGCAGCAACGTCTACGTCGACGACCAGGGCGAGGAGATCGTCTCGCCGCTGGAATACGAGACCCTGGGCCTGATCGGCAGCAACTGCGGCCTGACCGACCCCGACGACGTCGCCCGGCTCAACCACGAGGCCAACGATCTCGGCGTCGATACCATCGAGATCGGCGCCACGCTCGGCGTGCTGATGGAGGCCGGCCAGGCTGAATTCGGCGACCTCGCCTTCATGCAACAGGCGCTCGACGATATCCGCGCGGGCAACGAGCGCGGCCGCCTGCTGGCCCAGGGCACCGCCCGGGTCGGCGCCCACTACCAGGTCGCCCGCGTGCCGGTCATCAAGGGCCAGGGCATCAGCGCCTACGATCCCCGGGTCATCGAGGTGACCGGCATCTCCATGATGCTGACGGCGCAGGGCGCCGACCACACCGTGGGCAACATGCCGACCTACAAGTGCACCGACAAGACCACCGCGGAGCTGGTCGAGGTCAGCCTGGAAGCGCAGATCCAATGCGCGGCGGCGGATTCGCTCGGGCTCTGCATCTTCGGGCGTTCGGTGACCAACACCCACATGGAACTCATCGTGACCGCGCTCAACGACGCCCACGGCACCGACTTCGAGCCGGCCTTCATCATGGAGCTGGGCCGCGAGGTGCTGGAGATGGAGTGGCGGTTCAACCGCCAGGCCGGCTTCACCGAGGCGGACGACGAGCTGCCGTCGTTCTTCTACGACGAGGCGCTGGCGCCCAGCGACAAGACCGCGCGCCATCGTGCCGCCGAGGTCAACCGCGCCCTGAGCGAGCTGCTCGGCGGCGCGAAAGAAGGCGCGGTAAGCTAATCCGGAAATCCCGCCAGCGCGCGGACCTCGGCGGCGGTCTTGCCGGCCTGGCGCAGCGCCCGGATCGAGAGTGCGTCGGCGCGCTTGGCCAGGCGCTCGCCATCGGGGCCGGCGATCAGCGCGTGGTGGTGCCACTCGGGCACCGGCAGGCCCAACAGGGCCTGGAGCAGGCGGTGGACGTGGCTGGTGTGGAACAGGTCCGCGCCGCGGGTCACCAGGGTCACCCCTTGCGCCGCGTCGTCCAGGGTTACCGCCAGGTGGTAGGAGGTCGCGACCTCCTTGCGCGCCAGCACCACGTCGCCCAGCGACAGCGGCTCGGCCGCGATCTCGCCGGCGCCGCGGTCGGTCCAGCTCAGCGGTCCGGCGCGCGCCACCGCCGCCGCCACGTCCAGGCGCCGCGCGTAGGCCGCGCCCGCCGCCAGGCGTTCCTGGCGCTGGTCCTCGCTCAGGCTCCGGCAGGTGCCCGGATAGATCGGTCCTTCGGGCCCGTGGGGCGCCCGGGCCGCGCCGGCGATCTCGGCCCGGATTCCTTTTCGCGTGCAGAAGCAGGGATAGAGCAGGCCGAGCCGGTCCAGGCGGTCGAGCGCGTCCGCGTAGTCGGCCATGCGCTCGGACTGGCGCAACGGCGGGTTCTCCCACGCGAGGCCGAGCCAGGCCAGGTCCTCGAGGATCGCGGCCTCGAACTCGGGCCGGCAGCGGGCCTTATCGACGTCCTCGATGCGCAGCAGGAAGCGCCCGCCGGCGTCCTGCGCCGCGCGCCAGGCGAACAGCGCCGAATGGGCGTGGCCGAGATGCAGGTAGCCGGTCGGCGAGGGCGCGAAGCGGGTGACGGGGGTCAAAATCGACGCTCCATGGAATTAAGGCGTGGAATGGAGCGCCGCGGCCGCCCGCGGTTCGGAGAAGCGCGTGAAGCGGAACGCACCCAGGTCGAGCGAGGGGCGGCCCTCGGCGATCAACTCGGCCATCAGCTTGCCCGCGATCGGGCCCATGCCGAAGCCGTGGCCGCTGAAGCCGGTGGCGATGACCAGGCCCTTCAGGCCCGGCGCCTCGCCGAAGACCGGCATCTCATCGGGCGTCACATCGATGACGCCGGCCCAGCTCTTGGCGATCTTGACGTCCTTGAATTGGGGAAACAGCGCGTGGAAGGCGCCCAGGGAATGATCGAGCTTCCCCGGCTCGGGCGCGGGGTCGAGCACGCGGTCCCGGCGCAGGCGGCGGCGCAAGCTGCCCGGGCCGTCGACGAAGGACACCAGGTCCCTGATGAAGGGCCAGCCCAGGTGCAGGTCGGGCTTGCGGCTGATGCTCTTCATGGCCGGCCGAAAGGCAAGAAAGTGGCGCAGGGAGTCGGCCTCGATGTCATGGTCGACCCAGTCTCCGGCGCCCATGGTGAAGGAGCCGTCCCGGCCCTGCCGAAAGCCGAATTCGTCGCACCAGACGCCGAGCCCGGTCAGCTCCGGCGCCGGCGTGGTTTGCAGCACGGTCGAGCGGACCCGAAGTTGCGGCAGGATTTGGCCCAGGTTGCGCAGCATGGGCCCGGTCCAGGCCCCGGCGGCGATCAGCACGGCGCCGGCCTTGACCTCGCCCGCTTCGGTTCTGAGTCCCGTCGCCTGGCCGCCGGCGGTCTCGATCCCCTCGACGATGCAGCCGGTATGGATCTCGGCGCCGTGGCGCGCCGCGGCGCGGGCGAAGGCGGTCGTGGTCTTGACCGGGTCGGCCTGGCCGTCGCTCGGTGTGTAGAGCGCGGCGTCCCAGTCGCGCGCCATGCCGGGCAGCAGCTTCGCCACCTCGCGCGCCGAAAGCAGCCGGCTGTCCAGTTGAAACGCCCGCGCCTTGTCCAGCCAGGCCTCGTACTTGGCCACGCCGGCCTCATCCTCGGTCAGGTAGAGGATGCCGCCCTGGCGCCACTCGATGTCGGCTTCAAGCTCCGCCTCCAAGCCCCGCCAGATGCGGATGCAGGCCATCATCATGGGGATTTCCAGCGGGTCGCGGCCCTGCTGACGCACGAAGCCCCAGTTGCGCCCGGACTGCTCGCCGGCGATCCGCCCCTTCTCGAACAGCGCGACCGAAAGCCCGCGCCGGGCCAGGTAATAGGCCGAGGCGCAGCCGGCGATGCCGCCGCCGACGATGGCCACGTCGTAGCTGGATCGGGTGTTCAAGGCCCCGCGCGCTCCCGGGAAAGTAACGGTGGCGCCTGTTGTATCAGGCCCCGGGCGGGGCGGGAAAGTCTGGCGTGGCGGCCGACTATCGGCTTGACTGGCGGGGATGGACGCCGATCCCCATTCCCAGCCTCGGCCCGACGAGACCCTGCGCCCGGCGCTGGAAGCGCTGGCGGCGCGGGACCCCGATATCGCGCGCCACTACGCCCGCTGCGGCTTGCCGCCCGAGCGCCGGCGCCCGCTGGGCTTCGCGGGGCTGGTGCAGATCATCGCGGCGCAGCAGGTCTCGGCCGCCTCGGCGAGCGCGATCGTCGGGCGCCTGGAGGCGGCGCTGCGCCCCTGCACCCCCGAGGGCTTCCTCGAACTGGATGACCGGGCATTGCGCGCCATCGGGCTGAGCCGCCCGAAGATGCGCTACTGCCGGGCGCTGGCCGAGGACCTGCTGGCCGGCCGGATCGATCTCGACGGCCTCGTGGGCCTCGACGACCAGGCCGCGATCGAACATCTGGTGCGGGCCAAGGGCATCGGGGTGTGGAGCGCCGAGATCTACCTGCTGTTTGCATTGCGCCGCCCGGACGTCTGGCCGGCCGACGATTTGGCGG
>JACZVL010000274.1 GCA_022572685.1 Pseudomonadota bacterium | reverse complement strand
AGGAAGGCAAGAACGCGATCAAATGGACGCGGCTGTCGTGCCGCAAGTTCCGCGACAATGCCGTTCGGCTCCAGCTTCACGCCCTGGCCTACAATCTCGCCAACTTCATGCGGACGCTGGCTTTGCCAAAGGAGGTGGAACACTGGTCGCTGACGACATTACGAGAGAAGCTGGTCAAGATCGGCGCGAAAGTCGTCCGCCATGGCCGATACGTTACGTTCCAATTGGCCGAGGTCGCGGTGCCGAGGGAACTGTTCCGGAAAATCCTGAGCCTGATTGATGATCTGCGGCGAAGACCCGCTCCGGCGTAGGCCGGGAAAATCGACGGCCAGGTGAAAAAGACGGGACGGGTGTGTCTGAATGGCGGAAAATCTGGGCACGTGGCCTTCGGGGCGAGGGCCGCTCCCCAGAATCAGGCTATCGGATGGCTGGAGCTATGACTGAATCTTGGTGATGGAAGAATTGGGTGGCGTATCCTGGCGTTGATGAAGACGCCGGTTTTCCAAAGAAAAGGATACGCCATGAGAGAGGATACAATTGTTTCGTTACGCCAGCCAGGGTCGTTTTCCGAAGATCCGCTGACGGACATCTTGCGGTCGGGCGCGCGGAGGTTGTTGTCGCAGGCAATTGAAGCGGAAGTGGAAGCGCATATCGCGGCGCATGCGGAACTGACCGATGGTGAAGGCCGGCGCCGCATCGTGCGGCACGGTTACATGCCCGAGCGCGCGATCCAGACCGGGATCGGCGCGGTTCGGGTGAAGGCGCCCCGGACACGCGACCGCGATCCAACGGCGCCGGGCGGCCGCATCCGCTTCACGTCGTCGATCCTGCCGCCCTATTTGCGCCGAAGTAGGTCGGTAGAGGAGCTGTTGCCGTGGCTTTATCTGAAGGGGATATCGACCGGCGATTTCTCGGAATCCCTGGCGGCGCTACTGGGCCCGGACGCGCCGGGTCTGGCGGCCAGCACCATTGGCCGGCTAAAGGCGGTCTGGTGGGACGAATACGAAGCCTGGCGGCGGCGCGACCTGTCGGCCCGGCGCTATGTCTATTTCTGGGCCGACGGGGTGTATTTCTCGCCCCGCATGGACCGCGACAAACAATGCGTCCTAGTGATCATCGGCGCCGACGCGCAGGGCAACAAGGACATCGTCGCCATCGTCGACGGCTATCGCGAGAGTGCGCAAAGCTGGCGCGAACTGCTGCTCGACCTCAAGCGCCGGGGCTTGGAAGCTGGCCCCGAACTGGCCATCGGCGACGGCGCGCTCGGCTTCTGGAAGGCGCTGCGCGAGGTCTACGGCCAAACCCGCGAGCAAAGATGCTGGGTCCACAAAACCGCCAACGTGCTCAATCAAATGCCGAAGTCCCTGCAGGCCAGGGCCAAGGGCCATCTCCAGGATATCTGGATGGCCGAAACCAAGGCCGATGCCCAAAACGCCTTCGATTTTTTCATCCAGGCCTACGGCGTCAAATACGACAGGGCGGTCGAACGCCTGATCAAGGACCGTGAACGGTTGCTCGCCTTCTACGATTTCCCGGCCGAACACTGGAAACACATCCGCACGACAAACCCCATCGAGAGCACCTTCGCCACGGTGCGCCTGCGAACCGTGAAAACCAAGGGCTGCCTCAGTCGCAAGACGGCGCTCGCCATGGTCTTCAAACTGATCTTGAGCGCCAGGCGAAAATGGCGGAAGCTGAATGGATCAAACCAACTCGCCGAGCTCATCGAAGGAGTACCGTTCAAGGACGGGATCAAACAAATCAAACACGCCGCCTGATATCGCCGTCACCAACTTTCGGGCATAACTCCGTTGGGAACGGTTCACCGGTAAAATTGCCCGACACGCCGAGACCGGGCTCACCATGGCGGAGACCGCCGAGGCGCGCGACGGACTTGTTGCACCGCGGGTCCGAACCCGGCGACGCCCCAACACCGTAGCGGGCGGGGAGGTGGGCGATGGAAGCTAGACCCCCGGTCCGGCGTCGCACGCGACCGACAGCCACAAACACAAAGTCCG
>JACZVL010000139.1 GCA_022572685.1 Pseudomonadota bacterium | reverse complement strand
CTGGTACCCGGCGCGCGCGCCGCCTCGGTCGCCCGCGCGCGTTCCACCAGCCCTTGGTAGCGGGCGGCGTAGGCGGCGTCCTGGTAGTCGGTGAGGAAGCCCACGCGGCGCGCCACCAGCTCGTCGAGATCGGCGGAGAGGTGGTGGCTGGCCGGTTCCTCGCGTGGCCGGGCCAGGGCCTCGACGGCGGCCAGGTCGTGGGCCGCGCGGCGGCCCCAGAGCAGCGCCTCCTTGTTGGCCTCGACCGCGACCCCGTTGAGCTCGATGGCGCGCTCGAGGGCCTCCAGCGACAGCGGGATCAGGCCCTTCTGCCAGGCGTAGCCGACCATGAACAAATTGGTCGCGATCGAGTTGCCGAGCAGCGCCGTGGCCAGGCGCGTGGCGTCGAGGAACTCGGCCCGCTCCGGGCCGACCGCGGCGGCGATGAGCTCGCGCATCTGCTGGCCGGGGAACTCCAGGTCCGGGTCGCGGGTGAAGTCGCCGGTCACGGTCTGGTGGCTGTTGACGATGGCGTGGCTGGCGCCCGCCTGCATCTTGGCCAGGGTATCGAAGCCGGCCGCCACCACCAGATCGCAACCCAGCACCAGGCGCGCCCCGCCGGCGGAGATGCGCACCGCGTGGATGTCCTCGGGCGTGGGCGCGAGGCGCACGTGGCTGACCACGGCGCCGCCCTTCTGGGCCAGGCCGGCCATGTCGAGCACCGAACAGCCCTTGCCCTCGAGATGCGCCGCCATGCCGAGCAGCGCGCCGATGGTGACCACGCCGGTGCCGCCGACCCCGGTCACCAGGATGCCGTAGGGCGCATCGAGCACGGGCAGCTTCGGCTCGGGCAGGGCCGGCCAGGGTGTTTGCGCGCCGGTCGCGCCGATGCCGCCGGAGTCGGCGCCGCCGGCCTCGGGGCGGCGCAACTGGCCGCCGTGCACGGTCACGAAGCTGGGGCAGAAGCCGTTGACGCAGGAGTAGTCCTTGTTGCAGGACGACTGGTCGATGACGCGCTTGCGGCCGAACTCGGTCTCCAGGGGCGTGATCGAGAGGCAGTTGGAGGCCAGCGAACAGTCGCCGCAGCCCTCGCAGACCAGATCGTTGATGAACGCCCGCTTGGCCGGGTCGGGGAAGGTGCCGCGCTTGCGCCGGCGCCGTTTCTCGGCGGCGCAGGTCTGGTCGTAGATCAGCACGGTCACCCCGGGGATCTTGCGCAGGGTCTTCTGCACCCGGTCCAGATCGTCGCGGTGGCGGATCGTGACGCCCGGCGCCCATGAGGTGCCGATCGGATACTTCTCGGGCTCGTCGCTGACCACGACGATCTTGCCGACCCCTTCGGCGTGGAGCTGGCGCGAGATCATCGCCGGGTCGAGCGGCCCGTCCATGGGCTGGCCGCCGGTCATGGCGACGGCGTCGTTGTAGAGCACCTTGAAGGTGATGTTGACCTCCGCCGCCACGCAGGCGCGCACCGCCATGATGCCGGAGTGGAAGTAGGTCCCGTCGCCCAGGTTGACGAACACGTGCTCGGTCTTGCTGAACGGCGTCTGGCCGATCCAGGGCACGCCCTCGCCGCCCATCTGGGTGAAGGTCGCGGTATCGCGGTCCATCCAGATCGCCATGTAGTGGCAGCCGATGCCGGCCAGCGCGCGGCTGCCCTCGGGCACCTTGGTCGAGGTGTTGTGCGGGCAGCCGGAGCAGAAATAGGGAATCCGCTGAAGCGTGGCGGTGCCGGCGCCGAGCGCCGCTTCCTTTTCGACCAGGAAGCGCAGCCGCTGCTCGATGTGCTCGCTCGAGTGGAAGCGCGCGATGCGCTTGGCGATGACGCGGGCGATGCCGGCCGGGGTCAGCTCGTTGATCGAGGGCAGGATCCACTCGCCGGTGTCGTCGTACTTGCCGATCACCCGCGGCCGCACGTCGGGGCGCCAGTTGTAGAGCTGCTCCTTGATCTGGTTCTCCATCACCGCGCGCTTCTCCTCGACCACGAGGATCTCCTCGAGGCCCTCGGCGAAGGCGCGCAGGCCGGAGCGCTCCAGCGGCCAGGTCATGGCGACCTTGTAGACCGAAAGCCCGATCTCGGCGGCCAGGGCCTCGTCGATGCCCAGGTCGTCGAGCGCCTGGCGCACGTCGAGGTAGGACTTGCCGGCGGTGACGATGCCGAAGCGGCGTTTGGGCGAATCGACCACCACCCGGTCGAGCTTGTTGGCGTGGGCGAAGGCGAGGGCGGCGTGGATCTTATAGCGGTGCAGCCGCTCCTCCTGCTCGAGCGGCTGGTCCGGCCAGCGGATGTTGAGCCCGCCCGGCGGCATCTCGAAATCGTCCGGCGTGACGATCTCGACCCGCTGCGGGTCGACGTGGACGCTGGCCGAGCTGTCGACGGTCTCGGCGATGACCTTGAAGCCGATCCAGCAGCCGGAATAGCGGCTCATCGCCCAGCCGTACAGGCCGAGGTCGAGGAACTCCTGCACGCCGGCCGGGTTGAGCACCGGGATCATGGCGTCCATGAAGGTGTATTCGCACTGGTGCGCGGTGGTCGAGGACTTGGCGGTATGGTCGTCGCCGGCCAGCAGCAGCACGCCGCCGTGGCGGGACGAGCCGGCGGCGTTGCCGTGGCGCAGCACGTCGCCGGAGCGGTCGACGCCCGGGCCCTTGGCGTACCACATGGCGAAGGCGCCGTCGTAGTCGCTGTCGCCGAAGATGTCGCCCTGCTGGCTGCCCCAGATCGCGGTCGCGGCCAGGTCCTCGTTGACGCCCGGGCGGAAGTGGATGTGGTTGCGCTCCAGAAACGGCCGCGCCTGCCAGAGCTGCTGGTCGAGCCCGCCCAGCGGCGAGCCGCGGTAGCCGGAGATGAAACAGCCGGTGTTGAGACCGGCCGCGGCGTCGCGCTGGCGCTGCATGATCGGCAGGCGCACCAGGGCCTGGGTGCCGGTCAGAAAGACGCGGCCGGTTTCGAGCGCGTACTTGTCGTCGAGGCGGACGGTGGCAAGCGGCATCGCGGGGGCGCTCCATGGACGAAATAGGAGACTCGTCGGGTAAGGTTTTAACCTTTGGCAGCCGCCTCGGCAATCGCGGGCGCGGGGGCCGGGCGGAATTCGCAAGAATCCCACGGGGACGGGGGTGCGGGCGCATGCAATCGTTCGCTTGCGATGCCGAATCGGCACCAATCGAACCCCTTTCGGCCAGGCCGGTCCCCGCGCCCGGATTTCACCAAGGGTCAGACCGCCTGCTTGAGCAGGGTCATGAGCGCGGTGCCGGGCAGGGTGCCGGTCTTGCAGTCGGTGAAGTCGGCCTGGCGCATGTTGGTGTCCAGGAGGTCGGCGCCGCGCAGGTCGGCGCCGCGCAGGTTGGCGCCCAGCAGGTTGGCGCCGCGCAGGTTGGCGGCGGCCAGCAGGGCGCCGGAAAAGTTGGCGCCGACCAGCGTCGCCGCCTCGAAGTGGGCCGCGGCCAGGTTGGCGCCGCTGAAGTTAATGCGGCTCAGGTCCATGCCGGTGAACACCGCCCGCTCGCCCGATCGGGCGCCGCTCTCGATCCATTCCAAATGCGCGCCGATGGTCTCGCGGATCGACGCCTCGGTGACCCCCTTGGTGCTGGCGACGAGGGTCCGCGAGAGATCGATGTTGGTGAGGTCGGTCGCGATGAAGGAGGCGCCACGCAAATCGGCGTCGGCCAGCCGGGCGCCGGTCAAGTTGGCGTTGGTGAACTCGGCGCCCTGAAAGCGGGTCTCGCGCATGTCGGCGTGACTGAAGTCGACCCGGTCCAGCACCGCGACGTTGAAGATGGCGCTCTTGAGCTTGCTGTTCGACAGGTTGGTGCCGCGCAGGATCGCGGCCCGGAAGCTGCTCGAAATCGCCTCGCCGAGCGCGTTGGTCTTCTCGTCGATGAAGGCGCAGTCGCGTAGATCGGCGCCTAACAGCGTGGCGTCGGTCAGGTCGGCGTTCTCGAAGGCGGTGGCGCGCAGGTCGGCTTTCTCCAGGTCCACGCCAATCAGCTTGGCGCCGTCGAAATTGGCGGCGTAGAGCTGCGCCAGGCGCAGTTTGGTATTGCGGAGCTCGGCCCGGCTGAAGTCGCAGGCCAGCAACTCAGCCCCGGTCAGGTCCATGCCGGAGAGGTCGAGCCCGCTCAGATCGCAACGGCGCAGCACCAACCGGCGGCCGTTGCGCACGCCGCGGACGAACTGCAGGTGCAGGGCCTGCAGCCGCTCCAGGGCCGCCTGGGTCAGGCGCCGGCCGCTCAGGACCTGCGGGCCCCTGTCGCGCCTCGGGCGATCTCCGTCCGGCATTTCCGGTTCCTCTCCTCGCAGTCTCCCCGGCCAGTGGGCCGCCCGCCACGCCGGCCGGTGGCGTTCGGCGCGGTCTGGCGGAGCCTTCCTGTCCGAGGGACATTGAAGGGGACATAGATTAAGGAAAACGGAATTTATTTACTACGCGTTCTCTTTCTGATATTAAGAATAATAGGTGATGGCGGAGAAAAACCCCCAATGCATCAGTATAGGTGCGAAATAATATCGGATGGGGCGCCGGTTTTCGGCCCGGATTCGCTTGTTTTCTCGTTCGAAACGGACCCGGCGCCGCCCAAGCTTATACCGCCTGCTGTAGCAGGGTCATGAGCGCGGTGCCCGGCAGGGTGCCGGTCTTGCAATCGGTAAAGTCGGCATCGCGCATGTTGGTGTCCGTGAGATCGGCGCCGCGCAGGTCGGCGCCCGTCAGATTGGCGCGCAGCAGGTTGGCGCCGCGCAGGTTGGCGGCGGCGAGCAGGGCGCCGGAGAGATTGGTGCCGACCAGGGTCGCGGCTTCGAAGCTGGCCGCCGCCAGGATGGCGCCGGAGAAATCGCGGCCGCTCAGGTCGAGGCCGATGAAATCGCCGCGTTCGCCTTCCTTGCCGCTGCTGACCACCCAGGCTTTGTGGGCCTTGAGCTTGTCCCGCAGCCACTCGTCGGTGATGCCGGTCTCGGTGGCGGTCACCGCCATGCTCAGGTCGATGGCCGAAAGGTCGGTATCGCCGAGCGAGGCGCCGCGCAGGTCGGCGTCGGCCAGGCGCGCGCCGGCAAGCTTGGTGTTGATGAACTCGGCGCCCTGGAAGCGGGTCGCGCGCATGTCCGCGTTGGTTAGGTTGGTCCCGTCCAGCATGGCGCCGTTGAAGTTGGCGTTCTTGAGCTTGCTGTTGGCCATGTCGGTGCCGCGCAGGGTCGCGCCCCGAAAGCTGGCGGCGACGGCGGTTCCGATCTCGTTGGTCTTCTCGTCCACGAAGGCGCATTCGCGCAGGTCCGCGCCGTCGAGCTTGGCGCTGGTCAGATCGGCGCCCTCGAAGTTCGCGGCCTGAAGACTGGCCTTCTCGAAGTTGGCCTCGCGCAGGTTGGCGTCCTTGAAGTTGACGCCGGCGAGCCTGGCGCAGCGGAAGTTGGTGCGCAACAGGGTCGCCTTGCTGAGATTGCAGGACAGGAGTTCCGAGTCTCTCAGGTCCATGTCGGTGAAATTCAGGCCCTTGAGGTCGCAGGCGCGCAGCACCAGACGGCGGCCGTTGCGGACGCCGTCGATGAAATGCTTGTGAAAATGGTACAGGCGGTCGAGCGCCGGCTGGGTCAGGCCGACCCCGGTCAGGGCGACGTTCCCCTTGCGCTTGCCCGGGGGCGAGCCGTTCGAGTAACTCATTGCGACTTCCATTCCTCTAGCGCACCGCACCACGGGGCCCAACCGGGGTTCGAGGCGGATCCGTTTGCCCAGACGAATAGCCCCCGCCAGCGAACGCGCACAAAGCTCCGCTGAGAGGGAGTGACTTCGGAAGTCAGTTTATGTATTAGGGGTTAATAGAAAGTAAAGAATTAGACACGATATCGGGAAAAACACGTATTGTTTAAATAAAAAACTAATTATTATTTATAATAAGTTATGGTGTTTTTAATGTAAATGCGCGATACGGCCCGAGTGGTCGATTTTATGCTGATATTTTCCTCATGTATTCAATATAGGCCTTCGATTTCCTCGCCATAAGCGGCCTGGATCGTGTGGCGCCGGATCTTGAGGGTCGGGGTCATCATCTGGTTCTGGACCGTGAACGGCTCGCGCGCCAGGGTGAAGCGGCGCACCCGCTCGTGCGGCGAGAGCCCTTGGTTGACCCTCTCCACCGCCTTCGAGAGCGCGGCCCGCAGGTCCGGGTCCTCGGCCCAGGCGGCCAGGGGGTCCGCAAGGTCCGGGTCCTTGCCGTGCTCGCGGGCGAACTCGGCCAGGAACTCCCCGTCCGGCACCAGGATCGCGACCAGGTGCGGGCGCTTGTCGCCGTAGACCATGGCCTGCTGAATCTCGGCCTCGAGGGACAGGAAGCCCTCGACGCGCGCCGGCGAGACGTTGTCGCCGCCGGACAGCACGATGATATCCTTCTTGCGGTCGGTGATGCGGAGGAAGCCGTCCTCGTCGAGGTCGCCGATGTCGCCGGTGTGCAGCCAGCCGTCCCGCAAGGCCTCGGCGGTCGCCGCCTCGTTGCGCCAATAGCCGTCCATCAGCAGCTCGCCGCGCACCAGGATCTCGCCGTCCTCGGCGATCTTGACCTCGACCCCGTGCAGCGGCGGGCCGACCGTGTGCATCTTGATCCTGCCGGGCGGGTTGGCGGAGATCACCGGCGCCGATTCGGTCTGGCCGTAGCCCTGGAGCACGCACAGGCCGAGCGCGTCGAAGAAGATGCCGATGTCCGGGTTGAGGGCGGCGCCGCCGGAGACCATCGCCTTGAGGCGGCCGCCGAAGCGCGCCCGTATCTTGTCGCGCACCAGCCGGTCGGTCAGGCGGTCCAGCAGCCGCTCCCAGGGGTTGAGGCTGGCCGGGTCGGCGTAGCGCTTGCGGCCCAACTCCAGGGCCAGGTGGAACAGCCGCGCCTTGAGGCCGCCCTGCTTCTCGACCCCGCGCAGGATGCGCTGGTACATGGATTCGTAGAGCCGGGGCACCGCGGTCATGATGGTCGGCCGGGCCTCGCCCAGGTTGGTCAGCAACTGGTCGATCCCGGTCGCGTAGTAGATCTCGGCGCCGATCGAGATCGGGAAGAACTGCCCGGCCGTGTGCTCGTAGGAGTGGGACAGCGGCAGGAACGACAGGAACACCTCGTCGCCCAGGCCGAGCGACTCGAGCAGGTAGTAGGAGCCCATGCAGTTGCACAGGATGGCGCCGTGGCTGAGGATCACGCCCTTGGGCACGCCGCCGGTGCCCGAGGTGTAGATGAAGCAGGCGGTGTCGCGGCGCGTGGCCCGGGCCACGACCTCGGCGACATCGTCGGGCCGCGCCGCGCCGCGCTCCACGACCCCGGCCCAGCTGTGGAGTTCGGTGGGCCCGCCTTGGCCTGGTTCGAGATCCTCGATCGAGATCACCCACCTGCAGTCGGGCGCTTCCAGCGCCGCGGGCAGCAGCTGCTTGGCCAGCGCCCGGGTCGAGACGATGACGCCGCGCGCGCCGCTGTCGGTCAGCACGTGGTTGTTGTCGGCCACGGTGTTGGTGGTATAGGCCGGCACCGTGACCCCGCCCGCGGCCATGATCGCGACGTCGGCGATCAGCCATTCGGGCCGGTTCTCGGACAGCAGCACGACCCGCTCGCCCGGCTCCAGGCCGAGCGCGCGCAGGCCGCGCGACAGGTCCTTGACCGCCTGCGCCGCCTCGGCCCAGGTGATCGGGTGGTAGGCGCCGTCGCGCTTGGCCCAAAGGAAGTTGCGCGTCGCGCGCGCCTCGGCCCGGTCGAAGAACATGGCCGGCAGGCTCTGCCAGCGGCTGTAGTCCATGATCCTTGGTCCTCCAACCAGCGGCCGCGGCCACCCCCTCCGTGCGCACTTGGTCCTTGGCTTGACAGTTATGTCCGTCTATATCGCTGGCGGTCAAGGAGTGCTGTGCCATGGCGAATGACGGAGACGCGGCGGCGGCCCGCCCCGGGGCCCGAGCGGACGACCTGGGCGCCCTGCCGTCCTGGGACCTGAGCGACCTCTATCCGGGCCCGGATTCCAGGGAACTGAAGGACGACCTCGAGCGCTGCGCGGCCGAGGCCAAGGCCTTTCGCGGCCGCTACGAGGGCGCGCTTTCCGGGCTCGACGGCGCCGCCCTGGGGGCCGCCGTCACGGCCTACGAGGCGCTTCAGGAAACCCTCGGCCGGGCCGGCAGCTACGCCCAGTTGGTCTACGCCGGCGACATGAGCGATCCCGGGATCGGCCGCTTCTACCAGGGCGTCAAAGAGCGCACGACCGAGATCTCGGCCCAAATCCTGTTCTTCACCCTGGAGCTCAACCGGCTCGACGAGCCGGCGCTCGAGGAAAAGATGACGGCGCCGGCGCTGGCCCACTACGGGCCCTGGCTGCGCGACTTGCGGGCCTCGCGCCAGTACGATCTCAGCGACGAGCTGGAGCGCCTGCTGCACGAGAAGCACGTGGTCGGACGCGCCGCCTGGACCCGCCTGTTCGACGAGAACCTGGCGGCGCTGCGCTTTCCGCTCGACGATGAGTCCCTGACCAGCGCCGAGATCCTCAACAAGATGACCGACCGCGACCCCAAGCTGCGCGAGGCGGCGGCCAAGTCGCTCGGCCGGGTGCTGGGCGAGAACCTGCGCGGCTTCGCGCTGATCACCAACACACTCGCCAAGGACAAGGAGATCGAGGACGGCTGGCGCGGCTACCGGCGCCCGGTGTCCTCGCGCAACCTGGAGAACCTGGTCGAGGACGCCGTGGTCGAGGCCCTGGTGGCCGCCGTGCGCGCCGCCTATCCGCGGCTCGCGCACCGCTACTACGCGCTCAAGGCCAAATGGTTCGGGGTCGAACAGTTGCCCTATTGGGACCGCAACGCGCCGCTGCCCGAGGACCAGGACCGGCTGATCCCCTGGGACCAGGCGCGGGCCACCGTGCTCGACGCCTATGCCGCCTTTTCCGCGCCCCTCGCCGAGGTCGGGCGCGAATTCTTCGAGCGGCCCTGGATCGATGCCCCCTTACGCGCCGGCAAGGCGCCGGGCGCCTTCGCCCATCCCACCGTGCCCAGCGCCCACCCCTATCTGCTGCTCAACTACCAGGGCCGCACCCGCGACGTCATGACCCTCGCCCACGAGCTCGGCCACGGCGTCCATCAGGTGCTCGCCGCGCCGCGCGGGCACTTGATGGCGGACACGCCGCTGACGCTTGCCGAGACCGCCTCGGTGTTCGGCGAGATGCTGACCTTTCAGGCCCTGCTCAAGGCCGAGGCCACGCCGGCGCGGCGCAAGATCATGCTCGCCTCCAAGGTCGAGGACATGCTCAACACCGTGGTCCGCCAGATCGCCATGCACGGCTTCGAGACCCGGGTCCACGACGAGCGCCGCGAGGGCGAGTTGCTGCCCGAGCGCCTGGGCGAGATCTGGATGGAGACCCAAACGGAAAGTCTTGGTCCCGCGATCCGGCTCGAGGGCGACTACCGGCACTACTGGGCCTACATCCCGCACTTCATCCACGCGCCGTT
>JACZVL010000138.1 GCA_022572685.1 Pseudomonadota bacterium | reverse complement strand
CGGTCCCGGCCAGGGTATCGGTGAGGGGATAGGTGGCGAAGCTCGAGGCGCGCTGCTCGCCGTCGGAGACGATCGGCGAGCCGGTCGCCTCCATGCGCTTGATCGAATCGAGGCAGGCCGCGTCCTGCTCGGCGGTCAACGCCTCGAAGTCGGTCTCGCCGGCGTCATAGGCGGCATAGGCCGCCTGAAGCTTCATCGGACGGGGCAGCGAGCCGACAGGCTCGGTCGGAATAGGCATCTCATCCTCCCATGGCTTCTATTTAATTAAATCGGGGTTCCCCAGATGGCTCCTCCCAATCGCGGATAACGGTAGCACAATGAGCATCTAGCTGCGAATCCGGTCCTGAGCTGTCACGATAGGCTGTGGTCCGCTCTTGATCGGGCTGATTTGGCGATGAGAAACTCGAGCCCGTGACCATTCGCACTGCCAGGGCGTCCCGTCCAGGCGACAGAGCTGGCGACTCTCGGGCGCGTCGATCCCGTGCAGGCGTATCCGCTGGCCGTGCACCTCAATGGTATCGCCGTCGATCACGGTAGCGATGCCGGCTATATCGGCCAGGGCCGGGGTGGCGAGTAGGCAGAGGGCGATGGTGAGTGCGCGCATCGACACATGATGTCATGGCTGGGGCGAAACGAAAGCCCCGCCTCGGCGGACCTTCGAGCCACGATGTCCGCTTATCGCCGGATTGCTTCCGTTCTACCCCCAGCTCCGGACGTGGCAGGCACCCCCGGCGAACGTCTCAGGTTGAACACCCACTGCGGAAGTCCGTCGTGAGTACCGCCCGGCTTTAAGAATTGGACCGGGAAGAGCCTTGCGCATTCAATATGGTTCAGCTTCGACGCTGACCAGTTTTCTTGGATTCTTTCACAAACCAGATTTTCGGCTTTCCCTTCACTCCGGCACCCTTCATGACCTCCTTTAGCCGTGCCGACGCCGCAAAACTCTCGGCCCGCTTCCGCGTTTTGAAGTCGTGGTAGACGGTGACGTCGTTGGGATCATCAAGCGCCTGATAGACGCCATCTCCGATGACCCCCATGCCCTGGCGCTCGACATCAAACGCGTCGTAAGCTTTTCGCCAAATCTTAAAGTCTTTTACTGAATGGCGAACATACATCCGCACCATGCTGCCCTCCCTGTGCATGTCCAAATGAATTGCGGAGTTTTTCACGTTGTTGCCGGTTCGGCAAGCTGGACCGCCCGCCTTTCGGCGCTGACTTCCGCAGTTGGCTATGAACGGCGGTTCAGCGGTGTCCCCTCGGACTTCCGATCTTCCCCAATTAGCCGACATTGCGAGTCCGCTTGGTGCTTTCGCCGCGTCAAACTTCAAACCGAGACACGGCCCGGCCGGACGCCTCGGCCCTAACCTTCGCCCAGATAGCGCGCCCTCAGGCTGGCTTCGAAGATCTTGGGGTCGAGGGGCTGGCCGGTGGCGTGTTCGATCAGCTCATCGGTGGTGTGGAGCGAACCCAGGCCGTGGACCTTCTCGCCCAGCCAGGCCATCAGCGGGGCGAAATCGCCGCGCCCGATGGCGTCGGGGATCTCCGGCACCGCCGCAACGGCGGCGGCGAAGATCTGGGCGGCGGCCATGGCGCCGAGCGTATAGGTCGGGAAGTAGCCCCAGGCGCCGTCGTACCAGTGGATGTCCTGGAGGCAGCCGAGCGCGTCGTCGGGCGGGGTGACGCCCAGCAGCTCCGCCATGCCCGCGTTCCAGGCCTCGGGCAGGTTCTCCGGTTCCATCTCGCCGGCGATCATCGCCTTCTCCAGGCGATAGCGCAGGATCACGTGGGCCGGATAGGTGACCTCGTCGGCGTCGACCCGGATGAAGCCGGGTTCGACCCGGTTGGTGAGGCGCAACAGGTTGTCCGGCTGCCAGGCCGCGCCCGTGCCGCCGAAGGCCGCGCGCGCCAAGGGCGCCAGGTAGCCGAGGAAGGCGGCGGAGCGGCAGGCCTGCATCTCGACCAGCAGCGACTG
This sequence comes from Pseudomonadota bacterium, assembly GCA_022572685.1. Taxonomy (GTDB): domain Bacteria; phylum Pseudomonadota; class Alphaproteobacteria; order Kiloniellales; family J153; genus JACZVL01. Next base: position 7,521 of record JACZVL010000138.1, on the reverse strand, counting down.
GCTCTCGTGGAGCGCCATGCCGCAGGCGGCGCCGACCGGTTGCAGGCGCCACTTGGCGGGCAGGCCGCGCTCGTACATGGCGTGGCCGGTCTCGTGCAGCACCCCCATCAGCGCCTTGGCGAAGTCGGCCTCGTCGTAGCGCGTGGTGATGCGGATGTCCTCGGGCACCCCGCCGCAGAAGGGATGCAGGCTCGTGTCGAGGCGGCCGCGTTCGAAATCGAAGCCGACCGCCGCCATCAGTTGCCTGGCCAGCGCCCGCTGTTGGTCGATCGGGAACGGCCCTTCGAGCGGCAGCGGCGCGGGCGCCGCCGCCTGGCGCTCCAGCACCTGGCCGAGAAAGCCAGGCAGGAAGGCGGCGAGGTCGTCGAAGATGGCGTCGATGCGCGCCGAGGAGCCGCCGGGCTCGTATTCGTCGAGCAGCGCGTCGTAGAGCCCGCAGCCCAGCGCCTCGGCCTTGGCGGCGGCGGCCTGGCGCACCAAGCCGAGCAGTTCCTTCAGCTTGGGCAGCACCAGGGCGAAGTCGGCCTCGGCGCGGGCTTGGCGCCAGACCATCTCGCAGGCGGTGCCGGTCCGGCTCAGGGCCTCGACCAGGGCCGGCTCCAGCGCGGTCGCGTGCCGCCAGCGCCGGCGCATCTGGCGCAGGTTGGCGCGCGCCCAAGGGTCGAGGTCCGCCGCCGCGTCCCCCATCTCCGCCTCGGCCGCGGTCAGGAGATCGGCCAGCGCCGGGTCGGCGATCAGCTCGTGGCAGGTCAGATCGAGGGCGGCGAGCTGTTCGCCGCGCGCCGCCGCGCCGCCCGAGGGCATCATCACCGAGGTGTCCCACTGCAGCAGGCCGGCCACCTCGCCGAGCGCGCCCAGGCGCTTGAAGCGCGCCTCCAGGTCCTCATAGGCGGTCATGCGGCGTCCGCTCCCTGCTCCGGTTCCGGCTGCGACTGGTGCAGCAGGTAGATGACCAGCAGCGCGAAGGCAAGCGCGTACCAGGTGAGCGCGTATCCCAGGTGGTTGTTGGGCAGCTCGATCCCCGGCGCGCGGCCGATCGGCAGGCCGCCCGGATTGGGCGCGGCGTCCGCGACCAGGTAGTAGCCGCTCGCCACGTCCCCCAGGTCGGCGCCCGCGAGGCGCACGCTCTCGGCCATGCGCGGCAGGTCCATCCAGACCCAGGCGTTGCCCGCCGGGTCGTTCTCCGGACGCAGGAAGTCGTAGCCCTTCCAGCCGCCGGTCCGAAGCGTGGCGGTGAGGCTCACCGGGCCCCCGATCTGGCCTTCTGGGCGGGTCTCGGGCCGGCGCCTTTCGGGCGGCACCCAGCCGCGGTCGACCAGCACCACCCGGCCGTCGTCGAGCTCGAGCGGGGTCACCAGGTGGAGCCCGGCCCGGCCCTTGTGGCTGCGCGCCTCGAGGTAGAGCTCGCGGTCGTGGCGGAAGCGGCCCTGAAGCCGGATCGGGCGGTAGCGCAGCGCGGCCACATCCACCGGCGGCGGCGGCAAGGCGACCGCCGGCCCGGCCATGCGCGTGCCGACATCGGCGATCAGGTCGCGCTTCCACTCCAGCCGCTCGAGTTGCCAGCCGCCCAGGGCCACCAGCATCGCCAGCGCGAGCGCGGTGGTCAGGCTGGGCCAGAGCCGCGGCCGGAAGCGGCGTTGGCCCCAGGCGGTCATGCCGGGCCGCTCATGCCGGGCCAATCATGCCGGGCCAATCATGCTGGCGCACCGCGGCCCTCTAGTGCAGGGGCGCGTCGCCCGCGCCGAGCCAGTAGATGGAGGTGAACAGGAACAGCCAGACCACGTCGACGAAGTGCCAATACCAGGCCGCCGCCTCGAAGCCGAAGTGGTGCTCCGGGGTGAAGTGGCCCTTGGCCGCCCGGAACAGGCAGACGGTCAGGAAAATGGTGCCGATGATGACGTGGAAGCCGTGGAAGCCGGTCGCCATGAAGAAGGTCGTCGGGTAGATGCCGTCGGTAAAGTTAAACGGCGCGCTGGCGTACTCGTAGGCCTGGAAGCCGGTGAAGGTGATGCCCAAGAGCACCGTCAGTATGAGCGCCTGGACCACGCCTTTCTGGTTGCCCTCGCGCAGCTCGTGATGCGCCCAGGTCACCGTGCAGCCCGAGGTCAGCAGGATGATGGTGTTGAGCAGCGGAATCGACCAGGGATCGAAGACCGTCAGGCCCTCCGGCGGCCAGACCCCGCCGATCGCCTCGGTCGGGTAGAGGCTGGCGTAGAAGTAGGCCCAGAAGAAGGCGCCGAAGAACATCACCTCGGAGGCGATGAACAGCGCCATGCCGTAGCGCAGGCCGAGCTGCACGATCGGCGTATGGAGCTTCTCGAAGGTCGCCTCCTTGACCACGTCACGCCACCACACGAACATGGTGAGCAGGAGCAGGACGGCGCCGATCGCGAGCACCCAGCCGGTCACCTCGCGCATGTACAGAAGCGCCCCGACGAACAGGATCCCGGCCGAGAAGGCGCCCAGCAGGGGCCAGGGGCTGGGCGCGACCAGGTGGTAGGGATGTTTCGGTCCGGTGGCGTGGGCTTCACTCATGATGTCCCTCTCGACGGGTGACCGTCATGACGGGCGGCGCCGCGGTTTGCCGCGCCCCCACCTTATACCAAGGAGCGGTGATAATGACCCATAGGGATCGTCCCTCCGACGGACCGCAGGGACGACCGGAACGGCGGCTTGCCAAGGTTTTCGGACAGCCCAATGCTTGTGGACGGGGCCCATGGCTCGCGATGCCCCGCATCGCCACGCCACGCGCTCCTTGCCGAAAACATTGGCAAGCCGTCCCTATGAGTCATTATCACCGCTCCTTGGTATTAATTGATCTCCGTTGCGCCCGGCCGTTTCGCGGCGGACGACTGGTTGTCGGTTACCCTGTCTGCGTCGCCGGGGGCGCGGAAGAAGGTGTAGGACAGGGTGATGGTCGTGACGTCGTCCAGGTTGCGATCGGACAGGATCGCCGGGTCGACGAAGAAGCTGACCGCCATGTCCAGCTCCTGGCCGGCCTCGAGGCGCTGCTCGTCGAAGCAGAAGCACTGGACCTTGCTGAAGTACCGGCCGGCCTTGAGCGGCGTCACGTTGAAGGTCGAGGTGCCGGTCACCGCCACGTCGGCCAGGTTGCGCGCGCGGTAGTAGGCGAGCCCGGACTCCCCGACCTTGAGCGCGATCTCGCGCTGGACCGGCTTGAAGGTCCACGGCAGCCCGGGCCCGGTGTCGGCGTTGAAGCGCACCTTGATGACCCGTTCGGAGACCGCGCCCGGCGCGGCCTCGGCGACCTGGGTGGTGCCGCCGAAGCCGGTCACCTGGCAGAACAGCCGGTAGAGCGGCACCGAGGCGAACGACAGCCCGATCATGCCGGCCACGACGCCGGTCAGCACGACGCCGGTGCGGGCGTTGCGCCGCCTGGCCGCGTCGATCGACGGCGCGCGCGCGCTCACCGCTCAGCCGCCCCCCATGCGCACGACGGAAACCAGATAGACCAGGACCACGAAGGCGAGCAGCACAAACAGCATGGTGAAGTTCTTGGACCTCTGCCTGCGATGCACCTCGCTCTTGTAGCTGCGCTTGGCCCTGGCGGTCATCCCAGCCCTCCCAGCAGCGCGGGCAAGGCCCCGGCCGCGCCGTGTTCGGCGATCAGCGCCGCGAACAAGGCGAAGAGATAGAGGATCGAGAAGCCGAACATGCGCCGCGCGCTGGCATCGTCGCGCGCGCGCCGTACCCGCAGCGCGAGCCACAGGAAGGTGCCGCCCATGGCGGCGGCGACCGTGCCGTAGATCACGCCCGCCATGCCGAGCGCCACCGGCGCCAGGCTGAGCGGCACCAGAAGCGCCGTGTAGATCAGGATCTGGCGCCGGGTCTCCTCCTTGCCGGCGACCACCGGCAGCATGGGCACCCCGGCCTTGGCGTAGTCGCCCTCGCGATAGAGCGCCAGCGCCCAGAAGTGCGGCGGCGTCCACATGAAGATGATCAGGAACAACGCGATCGATTCCACGCTGACCGCGCCGGTCACCGCGGCCCAGCCGATCATCGGCGGGAACGCGCCGGCGGCGCCGCCGATCACGATGTTATGCGGCGTGCGCCGCTTCAGCCAGATGGTGTAGACGAAGACGTAGAAGCCGTTGGCCAGCGCCAGCAGCGCGGCGGCGGTCCAGTTGACCGCGATCCCCATGAGCATGACCGAGAACAGGCTGAGCGTGACGCCGAAGGCCAGCGCCTCCTCGGGCGCCACGCGCCCGGCCGGGATCGGGCGATGGCGGGTGCGCTGCATCACCGCGTCGATGTCGCGGTCGTACCACATGTTGATGGCCCCGGCCGCGCCGGCGCCGACCGCGATGCACAGCACCGCCACCGCGGCGAGCAGCGGATGCAGCGCACCGGGCGCCGCGACCAGCCCGGCGAAGCCGGTAAACACCACCAGCGACATGACCCTCGGCTTGAGCAGCGCAAAATAGTCGCCGACCCGCCCCTGCGCGAGTTGGGCGGCTGCGCCGCATGCCGCGGCTTCGGCCTTAATTCCAGCGATCTCTAGCGAGGTGTCGGTCATGTGCCTCTCCTAAGGCGCGCCGCCGCGCCGGCTGCGGGCCAAGGACTGCGGGCTACCGGATGCGCGGTAGCTTCTCGAAGGTGTGGAACGGCGCCGGCGAGGGCACGGTCCACTCCAAGGTCGTCGCTCCCTCGCCCCAGGGGTTGGCCTCGGCCCGGCGTCCGGCCTTGAGCGAGTAGAGCATCATGACCAGGAAGAACAGCGTCGAGATCAGGGTGAGGTAGGCGCCCCAGGACGACACCGCGTTCCAGCCGGCGTAGGCGTCCGGATAGTCGATGTAGCGCCGCGGCATGCCCGCCAGGCCCAGAAAATGCTGTGGGAAGAAGGTCACGTTGACGCCGATGAAGGAAGTCCAGAAATGCAACTTGCCGGCCCACTGCGGGATCTCGCGGCCCGACATCTTGCCGAACCAATAGTAGAACCCGCCGAAGATGGCGAACACGGCGCCCACGCTGAGCACGTAGTGGAAGTGCGCGACCACATAGTAGGTGTCGTGCATCGCCAGGTCCACGCCCGAGTTGGCCAGCACCACGCCGGTCACCCCGCCCAGGGTGAACAGGAAGATGAACCCGATGGCCCACAGCATGGGCGTGTCGAAGCGCAAGGAACCGCCCCACATGGTCGCGATCCAGGAGAAGATCTTGATCCCGGTCGGCACCGCGATGATCAAGGTCGCGGCGACGAAGTAGGCCCGCGTGTCGACATCCATGCCGACGGTGTACATGTGGTGCGCCCAGACGATGAAGCCGACGACGCCGATCGACACCATGGCGTAGACCATGCCCAGGTAGCCGAACACCGGCTTCCGGCTGAAGGTCGAGACGATCATGCTGATGATGCCGAAGCCCGGCAGGATCATGATGTAGACCTCGGGGTGCCCGAAGAACCAGAACAGGTGCTGGAACAGGACCGGATCGCCGCCGCCGGCCGGATCGAAAAACGCGGTGCCGAAGTTGCGGTCGGTCAAGAGCATGGTGATGGCGCCGCCGAGCACCGGCAGCGACAAGAGCAGCAGGAAGGCGGTGACCAGGATCGACCAGACGAACAGCGGCATCTTGTGGAGCGTCATGCCCGGCGCGCGCATGTTGAAGATCGTGGTGATGAAGTTGATCGCGCCCAGGATCGACGACGCGCCGGCCAGGTGGAGCGCGAAGATCGCCATGTCGACCGAGGGCCCGGGATGGCCGAGCGAGGACGATAGCGGCGGATAGAGCACCCAAGAGGTGCCCGCGCCCTCGCCCACCAGCGCCGAGCCGACCAGGAGCAAGGCCGAGGGGACCAGCAGCCAGAACGAGATGTTGTTCATGCGCGGGAAGGCCATGTCCGGCGAGCCGATCATGAGCGGCACGAACCAGTTGCCGAAACCGCCGATCAGCGCCGGCATGACCACGAAGAACACCATGATCAGGCCGTGGGCGGTGATGATCACGTTCCACAACTGCCCGTCGGGTTCGCCGTCCAGAAGCAGGTACTGGACACCGGGCTCCTGCAGTTCCAGGCGCATGATCAGGGAGGACAGGCCCCCGACGATCCCGAACACCACGGCGAAGGTCAGGTACAGCGTGCCGATGTCCTTGTGGTTGGTCGAACAGAACCAACGGACAAAAAAGCCCGGCTTGTGGTCGTGGTGCTCCTGCGCGGTCGCGTCGCTGTGAGCCATGGTTTGCCTTATTCCTTTTTGCGAGCTATTCCGCGCCTTGAATCCGCGCCAGGCGGGTGCTTGCCTCGGGCTCGCCGGCCCGGGCGTATTCTTCCCGGGCCTGCACGACCCATTCCTCGAAGGCCGCCTTGGAGACCGCCTTGATCGCGATCGGCATGTAGGCGTGGCCGGCGCCGCAGATTTCCGAGCACTGGCCGTAGTAGGTGCCCTCGCGGGTGATCTCCACCCAGGTCTCGTTGATCTTGCCCGGATTGGCGTCCAGCTTGATCCCGAAGGCGGGTATGGCGAAGCTGTGCAGGACGTCGCTGGCGGTCACCAGCAGGCGGATCCTGGTGTCGACCGGCAGCACCACGAAGCTGTCGGTCGCCAGCAGCCGCGGCTGGCCCTCCTCGAGCTCGTCGTCGCTCAGCATGATCCCATCGAAGGTGAAGTCGCCGTGGTCCGGATATTCGTAGCTCCAGTACCACTGGTGGCCGATCGCCTTGATGGTCATTTCGGCGTCCACGGCCCGGTCGGCGAAATACAGCAGCTTGAATGACGGGACCGCGATCAGCGCCAGGATAACCACCGGAACCGTGGTCCACAGCACCTCGATCAAGGTGTTGTGGGTGGTCTTCGAGGGGGTCGGATTGCGCCGCTCGGAGAAGCGGTACATGACGTAGAGCAACAGCAGCAGCACGAAGACGGTGATCGCGGTGATCACCACCAGCAACAGGTTATGGAAGTCGACGACGCGCTCCATGGTCGTGCTCGCCGCCGGTTGCAGGCCCATCTGCCAGTCGCGCGGCTGCCCGTCGCCTGGCTGGCCCGCGCCGGCCATGCCGGCGAGGCTCGCGGCCAAGGAAAAAACGCTGGCGAAGGCCCCAATCCGTCCGAAGATCGCCATGATAAAATTCCCGCTTGACTGAGCGGCGGCAATACCGGGCCCGAGGTGCCGGCGGACGACCGCCGTCTTTGGAACGACCTTAAGGGGATCGCTAATTTCGGGGACCTCTATAGCAAGCAGTTTTCCGGCTCACAAGCCCGTGAAGCGCCGGGGTTGCAGGAATTTTCAATTGGCTTCCGACACCCCCGAACGGTCCGGCGCGCGGCCCGGCCCACCGCGGTTTGTCGCGCCTCCAAAATATCCTGATTTTCCAAATGGCTATGCTTGCCGGCCTCGGCGGCGGCACCCCCGTGGGCCGCGCAGAACGCGGCGATCCGGGCGCGGTCCTCGGCCGCGTCCTCGCCGGTGAGCAGGGCCAGGTGGCGGGCCGGTTGCGGCGCGGTGACCCGCGCGAAGGAGCGGGCGGCGAACCTCCTCGATCAGGCCCGGCGCAGGGGG
>JACZVL010000137.1 GCA_022572685.1 Pseudomonadota bacterium | reverse complement strand
CCAGGTCCGAGCGCACTGCTTGCGGCAGGGCCGCGATCAACGCCGGCACCGCGTCCGGGTCGTCGTTGGCGAGCAGGTCGTGGACCGAGCGCCCCTCCGGGCCGAGGCGGGCCGCGAGGTCGTCCAGCGGCGCTTCGAGGTCGTCCAGCTTGCGCCGGGCCATGGCGGCCAGCAGCCAGCGGTCGCGCTCGCTCTCCAGGCGGCCGGCGTTGGCGCGCAGGAACACCCACTTGCCGTAGGCGTTGGGGGTTTTGTGGCGCCAGGGCGCGTCCGGGCCTTCGCGGAACCGGCCGGTGGTGAAGAAGGTAACCACGGCCCCCATGTCGTAGTAGCCGCCGACCGTGAGCACGAAACGGACCCGCGCGCGCAGGTCCGGCTCGAGCGCCGCCAGGATCGCCGGGCCGGCGGCGTAGGAGATCGCCACCAGGCCGAGCGCGTCCGGCTTGGGCACGTCGTCGCGTCCGCCCAGGTGGCGCAGGGCGTCGGCGATGCGGCCGGTATCCTCGGGGCCGATGGTGAGCGCGCGCAAGGACTCGATGTCGGGCACCAGCACCAGGAAACGGGCGCGGGCGAGGGAGGTCGCGAAGGCGATCAGGCGCGGGTCGTCCTTGCCGCGCTCGGCGGCGCCGGGCACCAGCACCAGCGCGGCCTTGGCCGGCTCGCCCGGACGGTAGAGGTCGGCCGTGGTGGCGCGCCCGTCGATGACGTAGGTGATGGCGGCGCGCGCCGGCGCCGGCGTGATCTCTTTCAGGGTACTCGGCCCCGCGCCGGCGGCGATGTCGCCGAGCAGGCGGTAGGATTCGAGGGTCCGCGCCGGCGAGCAGGCGGCGAGCGCGAAGAGGGCAAGCAGAAGGGCGGCCGCGAGGCGGAGCCGCACGGCGGGGGCGCGGGGGTCGCCCCGCGCGGCCTCGGTCAGGGGAGGCGTCCCTCGATGGCGGCCACGAACATCTGCTTCATCTCCGCTTTGCCCACCGGGATCGGGTTGCCGCCGGCGGTCGGGTCCTGGGCGGCCATCTCGGAGAGCTCGTCCAGGCGCTCGTCGGTCACCCCCATGGCGGCCAGGGTATGGGGTATCTCGAATTTCTCCCGCAAGCCCAGCACCCAGTCCATGACGCTCTGGAACGAGGGATCGGGCAGGCCGAGCCAGGCGGCGAGGCGGGTCAGCCGGTCCTCGATGGCGGCGCGGTTGAAGACCAGCACGTAGGGCATGACCACGGCGTTGGTCAGGCCGTGGTGGGTGTCGTAGAGCGCGCCCACCGGGTGGCTCAGGGAATGGATCGCGCCCAGGCCCTTCTGGAAGGCGGTGGCGCCCATGGTGGCGGCGACCAGCATGTGGGCGCGGGCCTCGAGGTTGGCGCCGTCGGCGACCGCGGTCGGCAGCCAGTCCTTGACCAGGCGCAGGCCCTCGACCGCGATGCCCTCGGCCATCGGGTGGTAGCCCGGCGCGCAGTAGGCCTCCAGGCAGTGGGCGAGGGCGTCCATGCCGGTCGCCGCGGTGAGGGGGGCCGGCAGGCCGAGGGTCAGCTCCGGGTCCGAGATCACGATGGAAGGCAGCATCTTGGGGTGGAAGACGATCTTCTTGGTGTGGTCGGATTCATCCAGGATCACGCTGGCGCGGCCGACCTCGGAGCCGGTGCCCGCCGTGGTCGGCACCGCGACGATCGGCGCGATGCCCTCGGGATCGGCGCGCAGCCAGTTGTCGCCGCGGTCCTCGAAGTCCCACAGCGGCCGGCTCTGGCCGGCCATCAGGGCGACCGCCTTGGCCGCGTCCAGGCCGCTGCCGCCGCCCCAGGCGATGACCCCGTCGTGGCCGCCGTCCCGGTAGGCTTTGAGCCCGTCGTCGACGTTCTTGCCCACCGGGTTGGGTTTTACGTCGCTGAACAGCGCGGTCGGCAGCCCGGCCGCCTGGTTCGCGGCGAGCGCGTCGGCGACCATCGGCAGGCCGGCCAGGCCGGGATCGGTGACCAGCAGCGGCCTGGTCATGCCCAGGGACTTGCAGGCCTCGGCCAGCTCCGCAATACGCCCCGGACCGAAGCGCATCGCCGTGGGGTAGTTCCAGTTGCCGGTCAGGGTCGCGGGGTCGAAGCTCATCGTCGTCACATCCTATCGGGCTTACACGGCGGTGCGCAGGTGGAACGACTTGGGACGGGTCAGTTGCTCGTAGCCGACGTGGCTCAACGAACAGCCGCGGCCCGAATCCTTGACCCCGGTCCAGGCCAGCGCCGGGTCCAGGTAGTCGGCGCGGTTCATGAACCAGGTGCCGGTCTCGACCCGGTCGCCGATGGCCAGGGCGGCGTCCTCGTCGGCGGTCCAGATCGAGGCGGTCAGGCCGAAGTCGCTGTCGTTCATCAGCGCCACCGCCTCGTCGTCGGAGCTCACCTTCATGATCCCGACCACCGGGCCGAAAGATTCCTCGGTCATCACCCGCATGGCGTGGTCGACGTCGACCAGGATCTGGGGCGCCATATAAGGCGTGCCGCTCTCGTCGGCGGGGAAGGCCTTGGGGTCGATCAGCGCCGTGGCGCCGGCGGCGACCGCGTCCTTGATCTGGCCGCGCACGAAATCCGCCGCCGAGGCGCGCACCATGGGGCCGAGCGTGGTCTCCGGCTCGATCGGGTTGCCCAGCTTGTAGCCGCGGGCGAGTTCGGCGGCGCCCTCGACGAAGGCGTCATGAACGTCGGCATGAACGTAGATGCGCTCGATGCCGCAGCACGACTGGCCGGAATTGAAAAACGCGCCGTCGATGACGTTCTCGATGGCGTGGTCGAGCTTGGCGTCGGCGCGCACGTAGGCCGGGTCCTTGCCGCCGAGCTCGAGCCCGGCGCCGATGAAGCGCGCGGCGGCGGCCTGCTGCACCGCGTGGCCGCCGGCCACGGAGCCGGTGAAGGAGACGAAGTCGACGCCCGCGCCGGCGATCAGCTTGGCGGTCGCGTCGTGGCTCAGGTGCAGGTGCCGGAACAGGCCCTCGGGCAGGCCGGCGACCCGGAACGCCTCGGCGAAGCGTTCGGCGCAGAGCGGGGTCTGGTGCGAGTGCTTGAGCAGCACCGCGTTGCCCGCCATCAGCGCCGGCACCACCGCGTTGACCGCGGTCAGGTAAGGGTAGTTCCAGGGCGCGACCACGAAGGTGACACCGAGCGGAGCGCGCCGGATGAACCGCGTGAATCCCTCCTTGGGCTCGACCGCGATGTCGGCCAGCGCGCTCGGCGCGATCGCGATCATGTGCCGGGCGCGCTCCTCGAAGCCGGCGACCTCGCCGGGGCACTGGGAGACCGGGCGGCCCATCTGCCAGGCGATCTCCTCGGCGATCTCGGCCCCCTTCGCGACGAAAGCGTCGACCGCCGCGGTCAGCACGGCCTGGCGCTCGGCAATCGGCGTGTGGCGCCAGCCGGCCTGGGCGGCCCGGGCGCCGGCCAGCGCCGCCGCCACCTCGGCATCATCGGCGAGTGGCCGCTCGACGTAGATGCTGCCGTCGACCGGCGTGATGCACTTCAGGGTCTCGGTCATCTTCCTGCCCGTGTCTCTGGTTGGCCCATGTCTCTGGTTGGCGCGGCCGGACTTTATGCGCCCGCGCGGGGCCGTACAATAGCGGGTGCGCCCTCAGGCCCGCTCGAAGTTGCGGATCAGCTCCCAGTCGGTGACCCGGCGGTCGTACTCGTGCTGCTCCCACTCGCCGGCGTGGACGTAGTGGCCGACCACCGCCTCGCCGAAGGCCGCGCGCAGGACCTTGGACTTCTTGAACGCGGCGAGGGCCTCGCGCAGGGTCTTGGGCACGTCGGGCACGCGCTTGGCGGCGTACATGTTGCCCTCGAAGGCCGCGGGCAGCTCGAGCTCGTTGTCGATGCCGTAAAGCCCGGCGGCCAGCGTCGCGGCGAAGGCCAGGTAGGGGTTGCAGTCGGCGCCGGGGATGCGGCACTCGATCCGGGTGCCGGCGCCGCCGGTGATGACCCGGAAGCCGGCGGTGCGGTTGTCCAGGCTCCAGGCCGTCTTGGTCGGCGCGAAGGTGCCCGACTGGAAGCGCTTGTAGGAGTTGATATTGGGCGCGAAGCAGTAGGTCATCTCCTTGGCCAGCGCGAGCTGCCCGGCCAGGTAGTGGCGGAATAGCTTGGACATGCCGTGCTCGGTGTCCCGGTCGTAGAACAGCGGGGTGTTGGTTTCGCGGTCCCACAGCGAGGAGTGCAGGTGGCAGGAGTTGCCGGCCAACTCGTCGCCGATCTTGGCCATGAAGCTGATCGCCTTGCCCTGGAGGAAGGCGATCTCCTTGGCGCCGTTCTTGTAGATCGAATGGCGGTCCGCCATGTCCAGGGCCTCGGCGTACTTGAAGTTGATCTCCTCCTGACCCGGGCCCCATTCGCCCTTGGAGGTCTCGATGGGGATGCCGCAGGCGTCCATGTTGTTGCGCAGCGCGCGGATCAGGCCCTCTTCCTTGGTGGTCTGGAAGATGTGGTAGTCCTCGGAATACCAGCTGGCGTACTTCATGCCGTGGTAGCGCTTCTCGCGCGCCGACTCAAAGGTCTCGTCGAGCATGTAGAACTCCAGTTCCGAGGCCACATACGCGGTCCAGCCGCGCTCGGCGAGCCGCGCCAGTTGCCGCTTGAGGATGTTGCGCGGGGCGTGGGGCACGGGCTCGTGGTGGTGGTCGAGAATGTCGCCGATGACCAGCGCGGTGCCGTCGAGCCAGGGGATACGGCGCAGGGTGTTCATGTCCGGCTTGATGATGAAGTCGCCGTAGCCCAGGTCCCAGGACGCCGCCTGGTAGCCGGGCACCGGCTCCATCTCCATGTCGACGGTCAGCAAATAGTTGCAGGCGTGGGTCTCCTCGACCACGGAGTCGAGGAAGAAGTGGCCGGTCACGCGCTTGCCCAAGAGCCGGCCCTGGAGGTCCGGGAAGCACACCAGAACGGTGTCGATCTCGCCCGCCTCGACCAGACGGGCAAGTGTTTCCAAATCGAGCATTCCCTTCATCGCCTGACTCTCCTGTCGCGTCGTTCGTGGTGGCTCGGACCCCGGTGCATCGAGGCCGGACCGGCACCGGTCCGGGGGCAGACTGCCATGAAACGGCGCGGGCTGGCCACCGGCGCTTGCGACCCGGGGCTGGAACCGAGGCTAACCCACAGATTCTAGTGGCGAGGTAACCGCGATATGTTAGGGTGCGGCCCCTGGCATCAAAAAAGAAAGGGGAGGCCGGATCAATGAAAAGACGTAAATTTATCAAGAACGCTGGATTGGGCGCGGTCGGCGCCGTCGCGGCCACGACCATCAGCGCGCCCATGGTCAAGGCGCAATCGACCATCAGGTGGCGGCTTCAGACCTATGCGGGGCCGGCTTTGGCCGCGCACGTCATCAAGCCCGCGATCGACGCCTTCAACATTGCCGCCAACGGCGAGATGGTGATCGAGCTTTTTCATGGCGATCAGTTGGTTCCCACCGGTGAGTTGTTCCGCGCCATGCAGAACGGCACAATCGACGCGGTGCAAAGCGACGATGACTCCATGGCTTCTCCGACCGCCGTGACCGTGTTCGGCGGGTATTTCCCGTTCGCGACGCGCTATTCGCTCGACGTTCCGGTGCTGTTCCACCAATACGGCCTGGCTGAAATCTGGGATTCCGAATACAGCAAAGTCGGCGTCAAGTGGATCAGCGCCGGTGCGTGGGATCCCTGTCACTTCAACACCAAGGAGCCCATCCGCAGCCTCGAGGACCTCAAGGGCCTGCGCGTGTTCACCTTCCCGACCGCCGGCAAGTTCCTGGAGCGTTTCGGCGTGGTCCCGGTAACCCTTCCCTGGGAAGACATCGAAGTCGCCGTGCAAACCGGCGAGCTCGACGGCATCGCATGGTCGGGCATCACCGAGGATTACACCGTCGGCTGGGCCGACGTGACCGACTACTTCCTGACCAACAACATTTCGGGCGCCTGGTGTGGTTCGTTCTTCGCCAACATGGATCGCTGGAACGAATTGCCCGAGCACCTGAAAACGATGTTGCAGCTTGCCTTCGATAGCTCTCACTACTATCGCCAATACTGGTATTGGGGCGGCGAAGCGGATCTGCGGGTCAACGGCACCAAGCTGAAACTCACCACGATTCCCGATGAGGAATGGGCGATCGTGGAAGCCGAGGCGCTTAAGTTCTGGGATGAAATTGCCGCCACCGGCCCGATCGCCAAGCAGGTGGTCGACATCTACAAGAAATACAACGACACCATGGTCAAGGCCGGCCGTCCGTATCGCTACAGCTAAACCGAGCCTCGCTCGACCGACATTTGGCGGCTGTTGATTTTTGATCGGCAGCCGCCACTATGTCGAGGCCGGGACCCCCGGGATCGGATGCCGCGGGAAAAATGCCAAACGCCGTAAAGATTTATGTGCGGTATGTCGAAGCCGTGACCTACCGGGTCGGGCGGTTCGCGATGTATCTGATCTTCGCCATGCTGGGCGTGCTTTTGTATTCGTCCTTCATGAAAACATTTTTCCTTCCCGTCCTGTGGACGCTGGAAACAGCCCAGTTTCTGATGGTCGCCTATTACATGCTGGGGGGCGGCTACTCCATGCAAATGGAATCCCACGTGCGGATGGACCTTCTCTATAGCCGCGGGTCGACGAGGACAAAGGGCTTTACCGATTCCATCACGTCTTTTTCCCTGATTTTTTACTTGATAATTTTGCTCTACGGCGGGCTGTCCAGTACCCAGTACGCCCTGTTCTACGGCGAGAAGAGTTATTCGTCCTGGGCGCCTTATATGTCGCCGATCAAGATCATCATGTCTTTCGGCATCACGTTGATGCTGTTGCAGGCCATCGCGGCCTTCTTCAGGGACCTGGCCCGGGCCAGGGGATTGACCCTGGACGAGGAGACCCCGGCATGAGCTACGAGGCGATCGCCCTGCTGATGTTCTCCTCGATGATGCTCATGCTGCTCACCGGGCAGCGGGTGTTCGGCGCGATCGGATTCGTCGCCGTCGTCGCGGCGCTCTTCCTGTGGGGCGATGGCGGGTCCCAGTTGGCGTTCAGCGCCGCCATGAAGCTGATGAAGTGGTATCCGCTGCTGACTCTGCCGCTGTTCATCTACATGGGATTCATGCTGTCGGAATCGAAGATCGCCGACGACCTCTACCAAATGCTCCATGTTTGGATGGGTCCGCTCAATGGCGGCTTGGCGATCGGCACGATCCTCCTGATGGTGATTATTTCGGCCATGAACGGCCTGAGCGTCGCCGGCATGGCGATCGGCGCGACCATCGCGCTGCCGGAGCTGTTGCGGCGCGGCTACGACAAGATAATGGTCACCGGCGTGATCCAGGCCGGCAGTTCCCTCGGCATTCTGGTGCCGCCCAGCGTGGTTCTGGTGCTCTATGGCATGATCGCGAGGCAACCGATCACCCAACTTTGGATGGCCGGCGTGATCCCCGGCCTGATGATGGCCAGCCTGTTCATCCTTTATATCGTCGTGCGTTGCAAGCTGCAGCCGCATCTGGGCCCGGCCTTGCCGGCCGAGGAACGAAATGTCAGTTGGGGGGAAAAAATCCGGCTGCTCAGGGCCGGGATCGTGCCGTTGCTGATATTCTTCTCCATGACCGGCCTGTTCCTGATGGGGTACACCAGCCTGACCGAAAGCTCCGCCGTTGGCGCCGCGGCGGCCACCCTGGCGGCCCTGGTCAAGGGTCGGCTGACCCGCCAGGTGATGGAGAACACCATCCGCAAGTCCCTGGGAATCAGCTGCATGTTCATGTGGATCATCTTGGCGGCAATGGCCTTCGGCGCGGTATTCGACGGCGTTGGCGCGGTCAAGGCGATCGAGGCATTCTTCATTCATCGATTGGAACTGAGCCCCTGGGAAGTCCTGATCATGATGCAGCTTTCCTACATCCTGATGGGCATGTTCCTGGACGACACCGCCATGCTGGTCATCGTCGCGCCGCTCTACGTCCCCCTGGTCGGGTTGCTCGGCTTCGATTTGGTCTGGTACGGCATCCTCTATACCATCACCTGCCAGATCGCCTACATGACGCCACCCTTCGGCTACAACCTGTTCCTGATGCGGGCCATGGCGCCGCCGGAGGTGACGCTGAGCGATATCTACCGCTCGATCGTGCCCTTCGTGGCGGTCATGTGTTTAGGCCTGGTCCTGGTGATGGTATTTCCCCAACTCGCCCTCTGGCTGCCCCAAATGTACTACGGCAGATAAGCGCGACTCGGGGCGAATCCACCTGCACATGCGCTAGTTGCGACTCGGGCGTCTCGGTTATGGTCCGAGCCCATGGTCCGGCGAATGCTCACCATCTTGTTTCCCTTGCTCGCCCTGGGGGCCGGCGCGCTCTGGGCGCAGGGCGAGGCCGTGGACCTCTATCTCGATCGCGGCCGCGCGCTCAGCAAGGCGGATAAGCTCGACCAGGCCCTGCCGTATTTCCTGTTCGCCCTGGAGCTGGGAGAGAAGGAGTTCGGCCCCGCCAGCCCCTCCGTGATCCCGCTGCTCAACGATCTCGCCGCGATCTACGCCACCCGCGACGACTATGACGATGCCGAGCCGCTGTTCGACCGCTCGCTCAAGATTCAGGAAGGCGAGCTGGGCCGCTACCGGGCCGGGATCGCCCGCACGCTCAACCAGTTGGGCGCGATCTACGAGGCGACCGCCCGGCCGGACCGGGCGCGCAGCGCCTACACCCGGGTGCTGGCCAACCTGCAGGCCGGGCTCGGCGCCGGCGATCCCAGTGTCCAGACCGCGCGCCGGCGCCTGGCGAAGCTGGAACGCCTGCCCCCCCCGCCCACGATAGCGCCGCCGATCCTTGCCACGGTGACGCCCGCGCCCGCCGCCGAGGCCGGATACCATGTGCACGTCTCCTCGGTCCGCCGAACCGGGCAGGCGCCGGGCGAATGGCGGCGCCTGCAACAGGCCTATCCGGCGCTCCTGGGCGGCCTCGATCTTCTCCATTCGCTCAGCCAGGTCTTTGTGGGTAGCCAGTATTTCGCGGAGCTTGACGAAGGCCCGGATGATCAGGATACTCATCTGGACAGCGCGGTCGCTCTTGAGCACACTGGGGAGCATGGCTACACCTTGCTCGGTGAAGGCGTAGGGTCGGCGTCGTAGCCCCATCTTGACCACTTGCCATGCTACCGCACTGCTCTGCCCGCCAATCCCCATGCTTCCGCCCTTCGCTACCCTGTAGAATGGTGGAGGATTTCCCATGAGCAACCATCTCAACCTCAACAAACTGCCCCTTCTCGTCGCTGACCCCTCACGGCGAGACCTGCTGCGGTGACCTGCGTCACGACCGCGAGTTCCTCGGCTCGGCGAGAGAGCCGGAGCTGCTCGAGCTGCAACTCGGCACGCTGCAGGTTCCGTTTGGCCGAGTTATTGCCAAGCGGATAGGAGGCCGCCAGCGAGATGGACCAGCTCGGCGCGTCCAAGTTGGCGATGGAAGAGAGCCCATCACCGTAGCCGCCCGCCCGGACCAGGACCGGCGCACCACCGAGGCCGGAGCGCTCGAATAGGTCGCCGCCTACGCCCTGGGC
>JACZVL010000136.1 GCA_022572685.1 Pseudomonadota bacterium | reverse complement strand
TGGGGACTGCGGTTGCCCTTGGCCAGCATGACCAGCGAGGCGCCCTGGGCCTGGAACTGCTCGACGTAGGCGTCCATGCGCCCGGCCGTGGTCGGCCCGAAGGCGCCCGAGGCATAGCCCTTGGGCGTCTTGGCCGGGCCGGCGTAGTAGATCGGGTGGTCCTTGAAGTAGTCGGGCAGGGGCGTGCCGGCCTCGAGCCGCTCGCGCAGGCGCCGGTGCGCGCTATCCCGCGCCACGGTGATCGAGCCCGACAGCGAGAGCCGGGTGCGCACCGGGTGCCGCCCGAGCTCGGCCAGGATCTCCGCCATCGGCCGGTCGAGGTCGATTTCGACCACCCGGTCGGTGACCTGCTCCTCGGTGACCTCGGGCAGGTACTTGGCCGGGTTGGTCTCCAGGCGCTCCAGGAAAACGCCGTCGCGGGTGATCTGGCCCAGCGCCTGGCGGTCGGCCGCGCAGGACACGCCGATGCCGATCGGCAAGCTCGCACCATGGCGCGGCAGGCGGATCACGCGCACGTCGTGGACGAAGTACTTGCCGCCGAACTGGGCGCCGATGCCCATCTCCTGGGTCATCACCTGGAGGGTCGCCTCCAGCTCCAGATCGCGGTAGGCCTGGGCCGCCTCCGAGCCCTGGGTCGGCAGTGAGTCGAGATAGTGGCAGGAGGCCAGCTTCACGGTCTTCAGCGTCTGTTCCGCGCTCAAGCCCCCGATCACCACCGCCAGGTGGTAGGGCGGGCAGGCGGCGGTGCCCAGGTTGCGGATCTTCTCGTCGAGGAAGGCGTAGAGCCGCTCGGGGCCGAGGACCGAGGGCATGGCCTGGAACAGGAAGGTCTTGTTGGCCGAGCCGCCGCCCTTGGCGATGAACAGGAACTTGTAGGTGTCCTCGCCCTCGGCATAGATCTCGATCTGGGCCGGCAGGTTGGATCTGGTGTTGGCCTCCTCGAACATGCTTAGCGGCGTGAGCTGGCTGTAGCGCAGGTTGGCCTTGTGGTAGGCGTCGAAGATGCCGCCGGCCAGCGCCGCCTCGTCCCCATCCGCGCCTGGGCCCCCATCCGCGCCTGGGCCCCCGCTTGCGCCCCCGGTCCAGACCCGGCGGCCCTTCTTGGCGAGCACGATCGCGGTGCCGGTGTCCTGGCACATGGGCAACACCCCGCCGGCCGAGATGTTGGCGTTCTTGAGCAAATCGAGGGCCACGTAGCGGTCGTTGTCGGAGGCTTCGGGATCGTCGAGGATGTTGCGCAGCTGCTGCAGGTGGCCGGGCCTGAGCAGGTGGTTGATGTCGATGAAGGCGCGCTCGGCCAGCAGGCGCAAGGCTTCGGGCGCCACCTTGAGAATCTCCTGGCCCTCGAACTCGGCCAGCGAGACGTGCTCCCCGGTCAGCTTCTCGTAGTCGGTGTCGTCGGCGCCGAGCGGGAACAGCGGCGAATAGGGTTGCGCAGCGGGATCGTTTGCCATGATGTCGGTCCGGAACCAATAAAAACGCTCGGTTCATACCTAGGCACGGGCGGCCGCGCGGGCAAGGCGCTTCGGCCCATCCGGTGGCGGAATCGGGTTTCGAGCGCGCCAGGAAAAGGCCCTACGAGCCACAGGGAGTCCAGGGCCGGTTTCGGCTGGTATCGGAACTTGCCCGCTTGTCGGATTCGCTGCCCATCACTTGTATCAGCGCGCTTGGCGGGTCCGCCACGCTTGCCAATCGACGGGCTCGCTCCTGATGACAACCAACGGATCGTTCGGGTCGAGTCGGTCCATGAAAAGGATGAGGTTTCGGCTTTCCCTTCGGGCGCTCGGCACGATAAGACCGTCGAAACCGAGGAAATGGGCAGCATCTCCTATTGCCTGTGTCCGCGTGTAATCCATTTCCGAGTATCGACCGGTGTCGACTTTCAACGCGGCGAGCGCGTTCATATCGGCAAGCCGCAGCGTCTTGCGTGTGTGGACCCTGATCGTGTGCAAGAGATAGACCGTTCGGGACGGGAAGACAGGGGCACGATTTAGATGAAAGAAGACCTCGGCGTGCGCACCGTCAGGGTCGAGCGCGGTGTACAGGACATCGAAAACTCCGAGCGGATCCCACCGTGCGCCGGCTGGGTAGCCCTGCAGCGGGTCCCGGCCCTTACGTATGATCCGCCAAACGTCGTCGTCGAAAGGTTCCCGCGTTAGAGATTCCAAAGCATCGAGAAGATCGACGTCCCGCGCTTTCCGGCCACTCGCCATGGATTACAGAAACGCGCCTGCATCCAACCGTTCGATCGCGGCGAGGATTTCTTCGGTCCTGTCTTGATTGATAAGATCGATGGCCCTTTCGCCACCTAGCAACGCGTTTCGGGAATAAAGCCAAATACGGGTCTCGTCGGCCGTGTATATATCCGCAAGACGATCGACCACGTACCGCAAATCGGCGATGACGAGTTGGGTCCTAGGCTGTGGCGTCGCCTTGCCGGTGCGCCAGCGCGAGACCGTCGCTGCCGAGACATCCGCGATATTCGCGATATCCGTGCCTTTCAGGTGACCTCGATTCTCTAGGTCATCGATGATGTTCGCGATTGCTCCCGCCATGGTCATCGGCGTCCGTCTTGCGCTCGGCCGGAACCCTGTCGGCCCCGCCACGCAGGCAGCGCCGAGCCTGTGGTTTCTGGAAGAATTTTGCAGCGGCCGGATGCGTGGAGCGTCTCCAATTGGCAATGCTCGTTATATCCGATCCTAGTGAACCGCTCGATCGGACGTGGTTTCCCATGCAAATAGTGAATCTCAGCCATGCCGGCACTCCAGGGAAATTGACGTTTCAATTACAACAGATATAACTATTGAAAGAAATATGTCAATTCGATTCGCTTCGATAAGGTATATTATCCTTATATAGGGCCACCGCCCCTTTCTTGCAACACTAAGTCAATTCCGCTGCCTGGGAAAACCTGCCATTGCTCTGTACCAACCACCGCGCGCTAGCCCTCGCCGGGTCGGTCGCATGGGCAAGGCGCTTGGGCCTATCCGGTGACGGAATCGGGTTTGGGGGTGGGCCAGGAAAAGGCCCCTGATGCCGCCGGGGCTTGACCGGCGGCAGTGGTTGCGCGACCCAGGGACCCGCGATGCCAAAGAACGCGATGCCAGAGAAACAGCTTCTTGTCGTGGCCCATGCGCCCTCGGCCAATACGCTTCGGCTCGCCGAGGCGGTGCTGCGCGGCGCCCGCAGCCCGGATATCGACGGCGTCGCGGTCCGGCACGTGCCCCCCTTGGAGGCCGGCCCGGCCGACGTGCTCGGCGCGGACGCGCTGGTGCTGGGGACCACCGAGAACCTCGGCTATATGAGCGGCGCGCTAAAGGACTTCTTCGACCGCATCTATTACCCCTGCCTGGATCGGGCCCAGGGGCTGCCCTATGCGCTTTATATCCGGGCCGGGCACGACGGCACCGGCACGCGGCGCGCGGTCGAGACCATCGTCACGGGCCTGCGCTGGCGCGCGGTCCGGGAACCGCTCATCTGCCGCGGCGAATGGCAGGAAACTTTCCTCGGCGACTGCGAAGAGCTCGGCATGCTCATGGCCGCCGGGCTCGAGGCCGGGGTCTTTTAGCTGGCCGGCGTTCATGGCGCCGATCCTTCAACGCCTTGCGGCGGGGTGGAAACCTGGGAGAGAATGGCCGCACCTCTCGCACCTCCAGGCACCGCCACCATGTCTCAAGATATCGTTTCCGAACTGGCCCCAGGCGGCACGCTCCGCGCCGGCATCAATATGGCGAACGCCCTTCTGGTCACGGGTTCCACGGCGGCGGGCGCGCCCACCGGCGTCGCGCCCGACATGGCCCGGGAAATCGCGGAACGTTTGGGCGTGGCGGTTTCCTACGTGCCGTTCGCCTCGCCGAGCGAGGTGGCCGATGCGGCGGGCCGTGACGCATGGGATATCGCCCTGATCGCGGCCGAGCCGGCGCGCGCCGAGAGCATCGCGTTTTCCGCCGCCTATGTGGAGATCGAGGCGACCTACCTGGTGCCGGATGGCTCTCCCTTTCGTTCGGCCGAGGAGGTCGATCGCCCGGGCACGCGTATCGCGGTTTCCGCCGGGACCGCCTATGACCTTTACCTCACCCGCAGTCTGAAGCACGCCGAACTCCATCGGACGGACGGCCGGGCCGGCGCGGTCGAGCTGTTCGTCACCGAAAATCTGGATGCCTTGGCGGGGCTCCGACCGGCCTTGAACCGGCAAGTCGGTGAACTGCCCGACACACGGATCCTGGAAGGGCGCTTTACCGCGGTGCAGCAGGCGATCGGAACGAAACCGGGAAACCTCGCCGCCGCCGCGTTTCTCCAAAAGTTTGTGGCGGAGGCGAAGGCGAGTGGGCTGGTCGCCCGTCTGATCGAACGCCACGGCGTCGCGGGCCGGCTCCAGATCGCGCCCGACGGCTAGGTCATGGGCGCGAAGTCTAGGCGAGCCCGGCCGCCTTTGCCACGCCCCGGGCCGCCGTTAGACCGGTCTCCATGACCCCGTTCCAGCCCCTCCTCGAAGCGGCCCAGGCGCGCGCCGGGGGCGCGGCGGCGCTGGCGGCGCGGCTGCCCCGGCCCAAGACTCCTGCCGAGCTGCGCGGCCTCGGCGACGACCGCTACCTCTCGCTGATCTCGCTCCGAATCTTCCGGGCCGGGCTCAGACACGCCATGGTCGACGCCAAGTGGCCGGCCTTCGAGGCGGCCTTCGAGGGCTTCGATCCGCGGCGCCTGCGCATGCTGAGCGACGAGGACCTTGATGCGCTGCTGACCGACCGCCGCCTGATCCGCCATGCCGCCAAGATGCATGCGGTGCGCGCCAACGCGGTGGCGCTCCACGAGATCGCCGAGCAGGCCGGTGGCTTCGGCGCCTATCTGGCGGATTGGCCGGGGGCCGACGTGGTCGGCCTGTGGGACGATCTGGCCCAGCGGCTGCGCCAGATGGGCGGCAATTCCGGGCCTTATTTCCTGCGCATGGCGGGCAAGGATAGCTTCCTCCTGACCCCCGACGTCGGGCGCGCGCTTCAGGCCCTGGGCGTGGTCGAGCGGCCGCCCAAGGGCAAGGGCGACCGGCGCAAGGCCCAGGCCGCCTTCAACCACTGGGCCGCGGAGACCGGCCGCCCGCTCAGCCAGCTCTCCATGATCCTCGCGCTTTCGCTTGGTTAATAAAGGGCCGGTTCCGGCCCCGCCCGATGGCCGACCCCGGCTGTCCCGCGGCGTCGATTCGCCGCCATGGAATGGTCAAAATCCTGGCGCATGCTCCAGTATATACAATGCAATATAAAATATAAGGCGTTGTTTTGAAACGAATTCGCTAATAATTTATAAATAACGAATATAGTTAACGGGTATATTAAGATAAACGATCAGTCTTTATTTATTTCAACCTTGTTTGTTTAGGTAACATAAGATATTCTTGTGTCAAATACCTCGATCTGCTTAGAGGACACGATTTTTCTCTGCCCGCGCCCGCTATCACGGAAGGCCGGGCCGCGGGGGATCGGGTCCACTTGCAGGTAGCGACTTCATCGATCGAGGAGAACGGCCATGACGACGCGGTCAACTTCGTTCATTTCCAGGCGCGGCTTCGCGCGCGGCCTCGCGGTTTGCGGCGCCGTGGCTCTTTTCGGCTTCGGCGCGCCGCGCCCGGCGGTCGCCGGGGAATCCGGCGATCCGGCGGTTTTCGTGCGCGAATTCAGCACCCAGGCGATCGGGGTCCTGGCCGACCACAGCCTGAGCGGCGCGCACCGCGAGCAGGCCTTCCGCGATCTGCTGACCGCCGGCTTCGACGTCAAGGCGATCAGCCGCTTCGTGCTGGGCCGCTATTGGCGCAAGGCGACCGAGGCCGAGCGCGCGGAGTTCATGGAGCTGTTCGAGGACCTGTTGGTGGCGACCTATTCCAGGAAGTTCTCGGACTACAGCGGCCAGACCCTCAAGGTCGAGGCGATCCGCGAGGAGAACGAGAAGATGGCGGCGGTCGCCAGCCGGATCCTGCGCCATGGCGGCGAGCCGATCCGGATCGACTGGCGCCTGCTGCGCCGGGGCGGGTCCTGGCGCATCGTCGACGTCGTGGTCGAGGGCATGAGCATGGTGCTGAGCCAGCGTTCGGAATTTGCGGCGGTGATCAAGGGCGACGGCGGCAGAATCGAGGGACTGTTGGTCAAGTTGCGCGCCAAGACCGCGCGGCTCAGGTCGGGAAGCGTACAGAAAGCCGACATCACGCAGTAGATTTGCGAAAGGCGCCCTTCGGGGACCCTTTGGGGGGGTCTTTGGGGAGCAGAGTGGGGTAACTTGGGGGCCCTTGGGGAAGGGCCAGGGTGACGGGGTGAGAGACGCACGGGATTTCAAAGAACATCGCAGGCGCGCGGGACGCGGCGCCGGGGCGCGTCGGGTATGGGCGGTCGCGCTCGCTCTTGGGCTCGTCGGAACCGGGTTCGCCGGCACCGGGCTCGTGGGCACCGGGCTCGTGGGCACCGCCTGGGCCGATCTCGGCGACGGCGCGGTGCCGGACCGCCTGGACCAGAAGGCGCAAGCGTTCCGGACCTGGCTGCCCCAGGCCCTGCGCGGCAGCGCCCACGCCCAGTTCCAACTGGGCGCCACCTTCCTCACCGGCCGCTCCGAGCCCGAGGACTTCGCCGAGGCCGCGCGCTGGCTCAAGATGTCGGCGCGACAGGGCAATCCGCGCGCCCAGAGCGGCCTGGGCATCCTCTACAGCAAGGGCCTGGGGGTGCGGCGTAACTTCCTCGAGGCCTACATCTGGTTCGACCTCGCCGCCGAGCGTTTCGAGCACGGCCTCCGGCGCGAGCAGGCGCTCGAGCTGCGCGAGATGGTGCGCGGTTTCATGAACCCGGACCAGATGATCGAGGCCGGCCGCGCCATTGAGGCCCGCAAGGCCGGCTGGGAGTAGGGGTGCTCCCCTACAGCGGCCACACCCACAGGATCATCGGGGTGGCGACCGCGACGATGAGGATTTCCAGCGGCAGGCCCATGCGCCAGTAGTCCCAGAAGCGGTAGCCGCCCGGGCCCATGATCAGCGCGTTGTTCTGGTGCCCGATGGGCGTCAGGAAGGCGCAGGAGGCGCCGATCGCCACCGCCATCAGGAACGGGTCCGGGCTCGCGCCCAGGCGCTCGGCGATGCCGACCCCGATCGGCGCCATCACCACCGCGGTGGCGGCGTTGTTCAGGATATCGCTCAGCGTCATGGTCACCACCATGAGCAGCACCAGCACCAGGACCGCCGACTGGCCGGCGGTCGCCTGGTAGATGGCCTCGGCGATGACCTCGGTCGCGCCGGTCTTCTCGAGCGCGCCGCCGACCGGGATCAGCGCGCCGAGCAGCACGATCACCGGCCAGTCGACGCCCTCGTAGAGCTCGCGCACCGGCAACAGGCCGAACAGCACCGTCGCCACCACGGCCAGCGACAGCGCGATCGGGATCGACAGCAAACCGAAGCTGGCGGCGGCGATGGCGGCGGCGAAGATCGCGATCAGATAGGGCGCCTTGCCGCGCTGGCCCAGGCTCAGGCCGCGCTCGGCCAGCGGCAGGCAGCCGAAGGCGGCGAGCGCGTCGGGCATCCGCTCGGCCTCGCCGTGGAGCAGCAGCACGTCGCCGACACCGAAGCGGAAGGCCTTGAGCCGGCCGCGGTAGGGCCGGCCCTGGCGGGCGACCGCGAGCAGGGTGAAGCCGTGGCGCCCGATCAGGCGCTGGGAGCCGACGGTCTGCCCCTCGAGGCGCGAACGTGGCGCGATCACCGCCTCGACCAGCGCCCCGCCGACGGCGCCCAGCGGGGTCTTGCCCTCCGAATCCTTCGGCCCCAGCTCGAGCCCGAGCGCGGTCACCAGCTTGTCGATCTCCTCGGGCCCGGCCTCGATGATCAGCGTGTCGCCGGCCTGCACCGGCACCCCGGACGAGGGCCGGTAGCGGCGCGCGCCGCGCAGCAGCGCGACCAGCAGCGCGTCGATCTCCTTGGTCGCCTCCTCGATCTCGGCCAGCGTCTTGCCGAGCGCCGCGCTGTCCTCGGGCACCCGCGCCTCGGCGATGTAGTGCTCGATGTCGAACAGCTCGGCGGAGACCGCGCGCTGGCGCGCCGCCGCCGGCACCAGGCGCCAGCCGACCAGCGCCACGAAGGCGACCCCGGCGAAAGCGGTGACCGCGCCGACCGGGGTGAAGTCGAACATGGCGAAGGGCGCGCCCGCGACCTCGGCGCGATAGGTCGCGATGATGATGTTGGGCGGGGTGCCGATGAGGGTCACCAGCCCGCCCAGGATCGCGCCGAAGGAGAGCGGCATCAGCACCACCGCCGGCGAGCGCTTGGCCTTGCGCGCGGACTGCAGCGCCACCGGCATCAACAGCCCCAGCGTGCCGACGTTGTTCATGAAGGCCGACAGGGCGGCGGCCAGGCTCGACAGCACCCCGATGTGGCTCGCCGTGGCGCCGGTCGCCGGCCGCACCGCGCGCGCGATCCAGTCGGTCGCGCCGGTGGCGGTCAGCGAGCGGCTCAGGATCAGGATCGCGGCCACGGTGATGGTCGCCGGATGGCCGAAGCCGGCGAAGGCCTGGTCCGCCGGCACCACGCCCGCGACCACCGCCGCCAGCAGCGCGAGAATCGCGACCACGTCGTAGCGCCAGCGGCCCCAGGCGAGCAGCCCGAACAGCGCGACGAGGATGGCGAAGAGGGTGATCTGATCGGCGGTCATCGAGATGATCTCCGGGCGCGGACAGGCGCGAACAGACATACCCTATCCGGCGCGCCGAGTCGCCTGCCGGGATCCGATCGGTAATAGAATCAGTAGTAGAAACCGAGAGCGCCTTCGGGCCGCGGTGCAAATCCGCCGCACCCATGGCCGCGTGCCTTGCCGATCTGGGCAGGGGCAACACCCAGGATCCGGCACAACCAGGCCGTATAGGCGATCAGCAGTCTGTCTAGGGTTTTCATGGCGCTTCCTCCCCTTCCATGGAGCGGTGCGTATTCAACCGAAACAGCAAGCAACGATTCGCGTGTCTATACAACATGCCCCAGGGTGGCCCCGAAGCTTCCCGCGATAATAGCTTGAACGGTAATTTTGCGGAAGATCAAATGGGTTCTTTTTCGGCTGTCTCGGCCAGCTCCTTCAGCAGGCGCTCGGCGGCGCCGCGGATGTCGAGCTCGCCACCGCGCAGCGCCGCGATCAGGGGGGCGAGGGCGGCATCGTCGAGCTTGCCGACGCGCTCGGCGGTCAGGCGCCCGACTGTCTCGGCCAGCAGCGCGCGCAGGCGCGCGTAAGTTAATAGGGTCAGGTCTTGCATTGCCACATTCGGACCCCCGCGGCGGTTTCGGACCGGCCAATCCCGCCGACCGAGCGGGTCGGCGGCGACCTCGGGCCCGCGGTCGCGGGCCGATGGGAAATAACCGGCCGCCGCGCGGCAAATGTGGCAATGCAAGACCTGACCCCACCGCTGGACCCCGCTGCTGCGCACCGCCGCGCGGCTACATCTTCATGCCGCCCATGTTCATGCCGTCCCTGCCGGCGCCCTCGGTCATCATCATGCCCATCATGCCG
>JACZVL010000135.1 GCA_022572685.1 Pseudomonadota bacterium | reverse complement strand
GACCCGGCGCTCGAATGGTCCGGCATCGGGGAATCGGTGTAGGATCGAGGTCATCCACCCGGAAAGCCACGCGAGATGACCACCGTCGCCGAAGCCCTGCTCGCCCGCCTGCGCGCCCGCGCTCGACATTCCGGCCGATGTGGTTTCCAACGCCCGATCGGCCGGCCAATCGGCCGGTTTGACGCCCGGTTTTCTCTAGGGGTACAATCGCCCCCAGATTTCGGCTCAAAGACCGAGTTTAAGCCGGCGCCGGACGCCGGGAATTGTATAGGGAGGAAGTCATGATACAGCACTGGGCGCCGTCACGGCGTCGTTTCCTGCAAGGTTCGGCGGCCGTCGGCGCCGTCGCCATGGCCGCGCCGCTGGGCAAGGCATGGGCGCAGGCTTATCCGTCGCGGAACATCAATGTGGTCATTCCGACCCGCGAGGGCGGCGGCGCGGACCGCAATTTCCGGGCCTTCACCAGCCTGTGGAAGAACTACCTGAACACCAACTTCGAGCCCGGATTCTACCCCGGCGCCTCGGGCCGGGTCGGCTACGAGGTGTACATGGGCAAGAAGGAAGCCGA
Source organism: Pseudomonadota bacterium (assembly GCA_022572685.1). GTDB lineage: Bacteria > Pseudomonadota > Alphaproteobacteria > Kiloniellales > J153 > JACZVL01. Next base: position 9,059 of record JACZVL010000135.1, on the reverse strand, counting down.
TTGCTACAACCTGATCTTCGGCAACATGGGCCCCGAGGTGCTGAACTGGGTGGTCAAGGAGCCCACTTTCGACCTCAACGACTACCTGTACTTCGGCCGCGTCGACACCGATCCCGGTTGCGTCTTCGTCGGCGCCAGGAGCGAGTTCCGAACCATCGACGACATCGTCGCCGCGGGCAAGAAGCGCAAACTCAACGTCGGCACCAGCCGCATGGCCCATCCGGCCTCGATCGGCATCCTGGCGCTGGGCGAGCACACCGGCGCGCGGTTCAACCTGATCCCGCTTTCCGGCGGCAAGAACACCGTGGCCGGCGCGGTCACCGGCGAGGTCGACTTCAGCGTCCTGACCTCCGGCACCGTCGCCGCCAAGGGCGACTCGGTGCGCACGCTCCTGGTGTTCAACGACAAGAACGTGCTCGGCGAGCGCCTGGACAACGCGCCGACCATGAACGATCACTTCGGCACCGACCTGCCGCCGATGCTGTCCGCCCGCGCCTTCGCCATCCACCGCGCGGCGATCGAGAAGTATCCCGACCGCTTCGAAATCCTGCAGTCGACCTTCAAGAAGGTGTTCGACGATCCGGCATTCCCGGAGGTGGTCAAGAAGTCCAAGGGCAATTGGGAGTACATCAACTACGGCGGCGTCGAGGAATGCGCCGCCTATGTGAAGACGATTTTCGAGATCGGCGCACGCTACAAGGCGCTGCTCAGCGGCAAGGCCTGACCCTGATCGCTCGGCACCCTCATTCAGCTTGTCGGCCGGGTGCGTCACCAAGGCGCCCCGGCCGAACTGATCTTCACGCGGCATAAATCATGCAACAAGGCGACGAGGACAAGAAACGCTCGCTCGGCGGCGAACTGATCATCCCGGTCGCGGCGATCGTCTTCACCCTCTATTACTTCACCACCATCGTGGACTCGCCCTGGACCGCGCAGGTCAGCGCGTTTTTCGTCGGCGCGGTGCTGATCGCGCTGTCCGCGGCCTTCGTCATCAGGTGCGCCGTCGAGGTGCGGAGCGGCAAGGCCGATCTCGGCCTGGGCGATCTGTTCAGCCGCGCCGATATCACCTCGGGACGGCTCACGCTCCTGGGCGTGACGCTGGGCTACATCCTGTTCATCGAGTGGGCCGGTTTCACCATCACCACCTTCGTGTTCCTCTTCGTCGGCATGCTGGCGCTCAACCGCGGACGCGGTCCCGGGCTGATCGCCGTGCTCGCGGCGGTCATGGCATTCGGTGGTTACCTACTGTTCATCCTCGCCTTCGACACCCGATTCCCGCGCGGGCCTTTCGAGACCTTCATGAAAGCGGTGCTGGGCGATGGAATCTAACCTCGACCTGTTCGGCCCGTTGTTCCTGCACACCCTGTCGTTCTGGTGGGTGATCGTGCCGACCATCTTTCTGGGCCTGATCGTCGGCGCGATCCCGGGGTTCAGCGCCGCCAACACGATCATCATCCTGCTGCCGCTGACCCTGGTGATGGAGGTCGAGGTCGGCCTGGTGTTCATGGTCGCGCTCTATTGCTCCTCGCGCATGGGCGCCGGCATTCCGGCGATCCTGGTCAACATCCCGGGCACCGCCGGCGCCGCGGCGACGCCGCTCGACGGCTATCCCATGGCCAGGGCCGGGCGCGGCCAGCAGGCCCTCGCCATGTCCTTCGTGGCCTCGACGCTGGGCGGTCTGCTGACCACCATCGTCGCGCTCGTCTCGATGCCGGTGCTGGCCGAGGTCGGCTACTACATGCACAGCGTCGAGATGATCGTGGTCATGCTGTTCGGCATCTCGCTGATCGCTTCCATCGCCGCGCGCGACACCCTCAAGGGCCTGATCGCCGGCTTCTTCGGGCTGATGATCGGCGCCATCGGCACCGACGTGGTCTACGCGACGCCGCGCGGCACCTTCGGCTTCCTCGAGCTCTATGACGGCGTCCCGCTGATCCCGGCCCTGGTCGGGCTGTTCGCCGTCTCCGAGGCGTTCATCATCATCGAAAAGGATTCGATCCTGACCGAACGGGGCCGCGAATCGATGCGTTCGACCAGCTGGGCCGCGACCTTCGAAGGCATCGCCATCGCCTTCAAACACTGGTGGCACATCGTCTGGACCAGCCTGATCGGACTGGTGATCGGCGTCATCCCCGGCGCCGGCGCCAGCATCGCCTCGTTCGTCGCCTACCAGCAGTCCCGGACCTACTCCAAGACCCCGGAACTCTACGGCACCGGCCATCCGGCGGGCCTGATCGCGCCGGAATCGGCTAACAACGGCGTCACCTCGGGCACCCTGGTGCCGCTCCTGGTGATCGGCATCCCGGGCGGCGCGACGGCGGCGATCATGTTGATCGTGATGCAGTATCACGGCATCGACTTCGGCCCCAGCCTGTTCCAGGAACGGCCGGAGATCGGCTACGGCATGTTCATGGCCATGGCGGTGACCTACTTTTTCATGATCCTGACCATCCTGCCGCTGTCGCGCTACATGTCGCGGGTCACCATGGTGCGCACGGTCTACCTGGCGCCGCTGATCATCTCCTTCACCCTGGTCGGCGCCTTCGTGCCACGCGAATACATGTTCGACATGTATATCGGCCTCGCCTTCGGGATCATCGGCTATATCGCGCGCAAGACCGGCTACCACGTCGCCGCGATCCTGATCGGGGTGATCCTGGGGCCGCTCCTGGAAACCTACTTCCTGCGCGCGCTGAAGAAGTCCGAGGGCGACATCATGACCCTGTTCTCGTCCAACCTGGGCAACGTGCTGTGGGTGATGCTCGCGATCTCGCTGCTCACCCCGGTCTATCTCGACCGCCGGCGCCGCAAGGCCGCCGCGGCCGCGGAGAAAACCTGACCATGCAACGGAACATCGATTTTCAACTGAGCCGCAACCTGCGCCGCGTCGGCCATCTGGACATCCCCGGCGGCGGCCAGATCGTGGTCGACGGCGACACCGCCTACATCGGCCACATGAAGCCGCCCCACGGCACCTCGATCCTCGACGTCTCCGACCCCGCCAAGCCCCGGCTGGTCGCCAGCATCGAGCCGCCCTCGCCCCACTCCCACACCCACAAGGTGCGGGTCGTGGGCGATCTCATGATCACCAACGTCGAGCAGAACGACCGCCACTTCCTGCGCCAGGCCGACGCCCTGCCGGAAATCCGCGCCGAGCTCGCCGGTGGGCTCGGCCGCGCGCCGAGCCCGGCCGAGGTCGCGGCCGAGGCGGGCGTCTCCGAGGACGACGTCGCGACCTTGGACGCGGCGCGCGCGCGCGGCTACGACGAGGGCGGCTTTCGCATCTTCGATATCTCGGACCGGGCCAATCCGAAGCTGATCACCCACCAGAAGACCCACGGTTTCGGCGTCCACCGCTTCGACGTCGATGCCAACTACGCCTACATTTCCACCGAAGTGGACGGCTACATCGGCAATATCCTGGTGATCTACGACCTGGCCGACCCGGCCCGGCCCCAGGAGGTCTCGCGCTGGTGGATGCCCGGGCAGCACCTGGCCGGCGGCGAGACCCCGAGCTGGCGCGGCTACAAGAACCGCCTGCACCACGCCCTGCGGGTCGGCGACGAGCTTTGGGCCGCGGTCTGGCACGCCGGCTTCCGGGTGCTCGACGTGAGCGATATCACCCGCCCACGCTGCGTCGCCAGCCACGACTACCACCCGCCCTTCCCCGAACCGACCCACACCGTGATGCCGCTGCCCGAACTCATCGACGGCCGCCGCATCGCCGTCGCCCTCGACGAGGAGCACGACCACCGGCGCGGCAACCTGCACGGCTTCATGTGGGTCTTCGACGTGACCGATTTCGCCGACATCAAGGCGATCTCGGCCTTCGACGTGAGTGAGATGGACAGCCCCTGGAGCCGGGCGCCGGGCCGCTTCGGGGCCCATCAATTCCGCGAGAAGATGGACGGCACCCTGGTCTACGCGACCTGGTTTTCCGGCGGCCTGCGCGTGGTCGACCTGGCCGATCCCTTCCAGCCCAACGAGGTCGCCCACTTCATCCCGGAGCCGCTGGCCGGCGAGGCCAGCCCCCAGAGCAACGACGTCGACGTGGACGGCCGCGGCCTGATCTACCTGCTCGACCGCGACCGCGGGCTGGATATCCTGGAAATGACCCGGCCATGAGCGATCCCGAACTTCTCGAGCCCTCCATCGACCCCAGGAAAAAGGCGATCGGCATCCGCCGCGTCAGCGCCCGCAATCAGGCGGCGACCCGGACCGTGATGACGGTCCGCGACCACGAGCTGATCACCGACGAGCGCGGGACCGACACCGGCCCGACCCCCTTGGAGATGGCGCTGTCGGCGCTGCTGGGCTGCGAGGGCGTGATCATCAACCGCTGCGCCGCGGCCATGGGCTTCAAGTATTCCGCGGTCGAGATGGACGCGGAAGGCGAGGTCGACCAGCGCGGCTCGCGCGGCGTCCCCGGCGTGCGGCCCTATTTCAACTGGGTCGCGCTGCGCATCCGCGTGCACAGCGACGAGACGCCCGAGCGTTTCGCCAAGCTGACCAAGAACGTGGAGTTCCGCTGCCCGGTGATGAACCTGTTCCGCTCGGCCGAGGTCGAGGTCCGCGCCGTCTGGGAGCTGGTGCCCGAGGCGGACTGACGCCAGGGAGGTCCCCATGCAGCCCCGAACCATCGCCATCCTGAGCCCCGGAGACATGGGCAGCGGCGTCGGACGCGACCTGGCCGGACGCGGCTTCGACGTCGTCACCTGCCTGGCCGGACGCGGCGCGGACAGCCGGGCGCGCGCGCGATCCGCCGGGTTCCGGGAGCTGCCCGATCTCGACGCCCTGGTGTCCGAGGCCGATCTGGTGCTCTCGATCCTGCCGCCCGAGGCGGCGCCGGGGCTGGCGCGCGAGGTCGCGGCCGCGATGACGCGGCGCGGCGAAACGCCGCCCTTCGCCGACTGCAACGCGATCGCGCCGGAGACCACGCAGGCCATCGGCGAGACCATTCGCGCCGCCGGCGCCACCTTCATCGACGGCGGCATCGTCGGCCTGCCGCCGGGCAAGGCCGACAAGCCGGTGCGCATCTACGTCAGCGGCCCGGATACCGAAATCATGGCCGCGCTCGACGGCGGCGGCGTTTCGATCCGCCCCTGCGGGTCGGAGATCGGCCGCGCCTCGGCGGTCAAGATGTGCTACGCCGCGATCTCCAAGGGCACCAACACCCTGCACACCGCGACCCTGATCGCCGCCGAGGCGCTCGGCGTCGGCGAATTGCTGCGCGACGAGCTGGCCGACAGCGCGGCGGCCACCTACCGGCACATGCGGGCCACGGTGCCGCGCCTGCCCGCGGATGCGGCGCGCTGGGTCGGCGAGATGGAGGAGATCGCCCGCACCTTCGAGGCCGCCGGGGTCACGCCCCACTTCCACCAGGGCGCACGCGACACCTTCAAGCTCCTCGCCAGAACCCCCTTCGCCGCCGAGACCCGCGCGACCATCGACCCGAACCGCACCCTGGAACAGTCGCTCAAGGTCTACCTGGACCATCGCCCCAGGGGCCATCCAGGCCACAAAACCGTCGAGTAATACCCACAATCACCCGGTTGACTAGGCGCGCGCTACCCGCCAAGGTCGAATGTGGGGCCCAACGGGGAACCGTCGGGGGAGGTATCATATGAGAACGGTGCGGCAGCTGCTCGACGAGAAGGGCCACGACATCGAGTCGATCGGTCCGGACGATTCCGTGTTCGATGCCATCCAGAAGATGGCGGACGCGAACATCGGCTCCTTGATGGTGGTCGAGGACGACCGGCCGGTCGGCATTTTCACCGAGCGGGACTATGCCCGGAGCGTCATCCTGAAGGGCAAGTCATCGCCCACCACGCCGGTCCGGGAGATCATGACGACGCGGGTCGTCTATGTGAAACCGGAGCAGACGGTCGAGCAATGCATGGCGATCATGACCGACAAGCGCATCCGCCACCTGCCGGTTCTGCGCGACGAGAAACTGATCGGCATGATCTCGATCGGCGATCTGGTCAAAAGCATCATCGCCGATCAGAAGTTCACCATCGAGCAGCTCGAACAATTCATCCACGGCTAGGCCGCGCCCCCGCCCCTCACGCCCGGGGCGGCTCGGCGATCACCGTGGCGCGGTGCAGGGTGCGCGTCCCCCGGCCGTCGTAGTCGACCACCGCGTGATGCATGAGGCTGCGGTTGTCCCAGATGACGAGATCGCCCAGCCGCCACTGGTGGCGGGTGACGAACTCGGGCCGGGTCGCGTGGGCCTGAAGCTCGGCCAGCAGCGCGGCGCTGTCTCCGGGCGCCATTCCCACCACCGCCGCCGTGAAGCCGGGATTGACGAACAGCGCGCGGCGCCCGGTCTCGGGGTGGGTGATCGCGACCGGATGGACCGCGCGATTTTGCCCGTCGAAGTCGCGGTGCTCGAGCTGGGCGGCGTCGTAGGTGCCGCTGGTCCGCGCCGCGACCTCGAAGTCGTGCACCGCTTCGAGCTTCGCGAGCCGCGCCTTCATCCCTTCGGGCAGCGCCGCGTAAGCTCGGCACATGTCGGCGAACAGAGTGTCGCCGCCGGACTCGGGCAGCTCGATCGCATAAAGCAGGGAGGCGGCGGCCGGGCGCGCCCGGAACGAGACGTCGGAATGCCAGTAGTCGCCGGCCCGGGCGCGGCCCTGGGGGACGCCGTCCGTGACCTTGTTGGAGACCCGGTAGAGCGCCGGCTGGCCCGGCAGCAGATAGCGGTGCAGGCTCGCCTGCAACTGGTCGGCCTCGCCGAACAGCGGCCCGAAGCGGCGCGCGAAGGCGACCTGGCTGTCCGGGGTCAGGTCCTGGTCGCGCAGCACCAGCAGCCCGCCGCAATCGAGCCAGGCCGCGCGCAGCTCCGAGAAAGCCGCGGGATCGAGCGGCGCCGCCGCATCCAGCCCGGTCACCGCCGCGCCCAGATCGGGACCGAGTTTCTCGATACGCCACGCCATCACCGCCCTCCCCGAAAACCGCCCGAGCCTAACGGCCCGACCGCGGGCGAGTCCAGCGGGGGCGCGCGGCCCCGCTCAACCCATTTCGAAGCGCCAGGACGGGGCGCCGCCGGCGCCACCGCCGCCACGGGGGCCGCCACGGGGGCCGCGGGTGAGGCCGTCCTGGTTGGCCAGGCTGGCGGAGAGCTGAGCGTCGTCGCGGTCGGTCAGGTCGAGGCCGAACTTGCCGTTGATCAGCTCGCGGACCTCCTCGATGCCGAACGGCTGGCGGCCGCCTCGGATGCGGCGCAGGATGCCCAACGCGTAGCCGGTCTCGGCGTCGAAGCGCAGGCGCACCTTGGGCAACACGCTCTGCGCCTTCGCGGCCAGCGCCCGGATCGGCCGGTCGAAGGCGCGCGGCGAGCCGGGATCGCGGCGCGCGTGGCGCTCGGGCACCGGTTTCGGGGGCGGACCGGCGGTCGAAACCCGGTTCGGCGCCGAGCTTCGGCCAAGCGCCGATTCCGGAGCCGGCACCGCCGGGACCGCCGGGACCGATGGCGCGGCCGGGGCCAGCAGTTGGCTCGAGAGCGCGCGCATGCGTTCGCGAATCTCCTCGAACGGCCCGCCCGCGGAATCGGAAGCGTCCTCGGAGGCAGATTCGGAAGCGGATTCGGGGGCGCCCTTGGGGGCGGCGGCGCCGTCATCGCCGGCCGCCACCGGGGTTCCGTTCACCGGGGTTCCGTTCACCGGGGTTCCGTTCACTGGGGCCCCGTTCACTGGGGCCCCGTTCACTGGCGTCCCCTTTGCCGGAGCCTGAACGCCGGAGAGTTCCAGCAGCCCGTGAAGCTGGCCGTCCAACGCCGCGAGCTTGTCGCGCAGGGTTTCGGCAGCCTTGTTCTCGAGCCGGCCCAGGAGCTGCTCGACGATCGCCGTAAGCTCGGCGTTCTCGCGCGCCAAGCGGTCGTTGGCCGCCGTGGCCCCGACCAGCCGCTCGCGCAGCTGGCTCAAGCCGCGTTCCAGGCCGCTCAGCAGGCTGCCGTGCTGGTCGTCGGTTTCGGTGATTGCCCGTTCGAGGTCGCCCGCCCGGGCCTGCAGTTCAGGAAGATCCGACATGGCCGGAACTCCCTTGGTCTCGATTGCCATCGCACATGGGGTGTCTCCATTCAACGCACGAATTCGTTGCGGTCTTGTGCCGCCTCGGATTGGCAATCATAGTGGAGGAACAGGTTTAATAATTTACAAATAACTATGAACTATTTCTGTGATATTACTGTATTTATATTAAATGATATATGATTTTCACTTAATTCTCTAAGTTCAACCCCCTCCCGATCTTCATCCGCGCCCCGTCAAACACCCGGCCAGGACGTCCGCGAGGGCGCGCATCAGGGTGAAGTAGGCCTCGGGACCCGGTGCCAGGCCGGCGCCCAGGGGATCGAGCGTGGCCACCCGCGCGCCGGTGCCTTCGGCCAGCGCCGCGACCACGGCGGGGCGGAACTGGGGCTCGGCGAAGACGCAGGCCGCGCCGAGTTCGCGCAGGCGCGCGCGCAGCGCGGCCAGGCGCTTGGCGCCGGGCGGGACCGCCGGGTTGACCGTCAGCGCGCCGAGTGCGCGCAGGCCGTAGCGCGCCTCGAAGTAGGGATAGGCGTCATGAAACACGGCGAAGGGGATGCTGGCCACGGGGCCGAGCCGCGCCGCCAGCTCGCGGTCGAGCGCCTCGAGCCGGGCGGCCAGGCGCGCCTGGTTGGCGGCGTAGCGCGGCGCGTTGCCGGGGTCGAGCCCGGCCAGCGCGGCGGCGACCAGCCGGGCGATTTCGATGGCGTTGCGGGGGTCGAGCCAGAGGTGCGGGTTGACGCCCCCGCGCTCGTCGTGGTCCGCCTCCCCGCCCGCCTCGGCCTCGAATTCGAAGACACCGCCTTCGCGCTGGTCCAGCAGGACCATGCCCGGCGCCTCGGTCAGGGTCAGCACCCGCGCGCCGCCGGCGAGCGCGCCGAGCGGCTTGACCAGGAAGGCTTCGAGCCCGGGACCGGCCCAGACCACCAGCCTGGCCGCGCTCAGGGCCCGGGCGTCGGAGGGCCGCAGGCTGGCGTCGTGGGGCGAGGCGCCGCCGCGGATCAGCAGCTGCGGTTCGCCCAGCCC
>JACZVL010000134.1 GCA_022572685.1 Pseudomonadota bacterium | reverse complement strand
GGGCTCGCTGCGCCGCGCTTTTGAGGCGTGGCGGCAGGTCGAAGCACCTTACGAGGCCGCACGGGTGCGTGTGCTGGTGGGGATGGCCTGCCGCGCGTTTGGGGACGACGAGGGGGCGGAGCTGGAGTTGGACGCGGCCCGGGCCGTTTTCGAACGGCTCGGCGCCGCGCCGGACCTCGCCCGCATCGACTCGTTCACCAAGGGCGCGCCGTCGGGTCATCCTCATCGGTTGACGCCGCGTGAGCTGCAGGTGCTTCGTCTGGTCGCCACCGGCAAGACCAACAAGGCCATCGCCGCGGAGCTGTTCTTGAGCGAAAAGACAGTCGACAGGCACGTCAGCAATATCTTCAACAAGATCGACGTCCCCACGCGGGCCGCGGCCACGGCCTACGCGTACCAGCACAGGCTCTTTTAACCCAACCGACCCCGCCCCCTGGGGGAAACTACCCAGACCGCCGACCGGTGCAAATTGGGTGGTTCTCCCGAAGTGGCGCCTCGGGCTCCTGTCGTAGTGTCGAGCCCACGGATCGGCACCACTGACGCGAGCAAGGAGAAAGCCATGACCGAGACCCTGACGACAGCCAACGAACAAGACGTGGAAACTTCGGATGAAATACGGGACGCATGGGATGAAATCGCCGGAGGCTATGACGAGTTCGTCACCCCGACGCACATGTGGCTGGCGAACGAAGGTCTCCGCCGCGTCGGCCTGCGTTCGGGCATGCGGTTTCTGGACGTGGCGGCGGGCAGCGGTGGCCTCGGCATCCCGGCCGCGCGCCTAGGCGCGCAGGTCCTTTCGACGGACATCTCCCCGGCCATGCTCGAGAAGCTCGAGGCGCGTGCGCGTAACGAGGGGCTCGACCTGGAGACCCGCGTGATGGATGGCCACGCCCTTGAGTTGGAGGACGGCGCTTTCGATATGTCCGGCTCGCAGTTTGGCGTCATGCTGTTTCCGGACATGCCGCGTGGAATAAGCGAGCTGGCGCACGTCACCAAGCCCGGGGGGCGTGTGCTGATGAATGTATACGGCGCGCCCCAGAAAATCGAATTCTTCGGCTTTTTCGTACACGCCATTCAAGCCGTCGTCCCAAGCTTCACTGGCCCCCCAATGGATCCTCCCCCCTTGCCATTCCAGTTGCAGGACCCCGAGAAGCTGCGCCAGGAGCTGGGCAAGGCCGGATTGAAGGACGTCCACGTGGAGACGATCACCGAGGAGTTGGAGTTCCAGTCCGGACAACATCTGTGGGACTGGTTGACGAACAGCAATCCGATCGTAGGAATGGTGCTCGCCGAGCTGGGCCTGACGAACGAGCAGAGAGCCGTGGTCCAGCAGGCGCTTGACGACATGGTCCGCAAGCGCTCCGGGGGGAGCGGCCCCGCCGTACTGACCAACCCGATCAACATCGGGATCGGGACGAAGTAAGCACCGCTCCGCTTCGCGGATATCGGGGAAGTGGCGGGGTTGCTCCGTTATGTCGGCGGAATTTCGAACCGGGACGCGGGCTCGCGCCGCGCCGGTTTCCTTCACCCCAGCCGGTCGAGGACCTGGAACAGCCGGGCCACGTCGTCTTGGGTGGAGAACAGGTGCGGGCTGATCCTGAGCGTGCTTACGCGCAAGGAGGGTTCGCATTTGGTCCTGTTGATCGACGTTCAGGCGCCGGACTGGATGACCGACGAGGGCTTGCGGGATTTCCTGCGGCCGCTGCTGCCGGGGGTCGATATCCGCTGCGCGGCGGCGCTCGGCGCGGCCTCCGAGATCGTCATGCTGGCCTGCGCCAAGCTGGCCCCGGGCCGGGCGCGGGCGCTGCCCAACTTGCGTCTGGTGCAGAAGCTGGGCGCCGGGGTCGACGCCATACTCGGCGATCCGGAGCTTGGCGCCCGGGTCCGGGTGGCGCGCCTCAGGCCCGAGACCGCGGCCCGGGAGCTGGAGCCGCGGCCCGAAAGCCATCGAGGGCGTCGATTGCCGCCACGGTCCGGCGGCGCTCGCGCCCCTGCTCGGGATCTGCGACTACGCGATCTCGGTGCTGCCCTCGACCGCCGCCACCCGCGGCCTGTTCGATGCCGGGACCCTGGCCGCCATGAAGCCCGGCGCCTGGCTGGTCAACGTCGGCCGCGGCGATTTGATCGTCGAGGCGGATCTGGTGGCCGCGCTCGCCTCCGGGCCCCTGGCCGGGGCGGTGCTCGACGTGTTCCGCGAGGAGCCCCTGCCGGCCGCGCACCCCTTCTGGGGCCATCCCAAGATCGCCATCACGCCCCACGTCTCGGGCTGGCACCTGACCGGCGGGCTCGAGGACGTGGCGGAGAACTACCGCCGGCTCCAGGACGGCCGCCCCCTGCTGCACGAGGTCGACCGCGACGCCGGCTATTGAGGCGAACGGCAGCTTACGGCATCGCGGCCGAGCCCAGGATCGGCCGGCTCGCGGCCCAAACTTCGAGCAGCAGATAGACCAGCAGCGCCGCCCCGACGATCGCCACAATTATCGAGGATCGGCGGTTAAGACTCCAACCAATATCTGGGTCGCCCTTAACGCGCGAATCTGTTAGATCCTATGCTATTTGGGGGGTGGTAATCTGGGAACTCTCGGTCGAAATACCCACGAGCGCCTGTCGGCTACACAGGATATCCAGGGGTCGTCGGACCGCCCTTTCGGTATCGTGATGGGCGTCGTTTTCGCGATTGTCGGCGCATGACCAATGACAGGTTTGACGACCTGTTTGGCGGCCCCCCGCACCAGTCGGAAGAGCGAGTCACGCAACGTGAGATGGACCTGGCCGCTTCGTTTCAGGCCGTCACCGAGGAGGTCGTCCTGCGGCTGACCCGCGTGCTCGCCAGGGACACCGGCGCCGCCAACCTCTGCTTGGCCGGTGGCGTCGCGCTCAACTGCGTGGCGGTCGGCAACTGCCTGCCCAGGAAAGCGGCGCAAAAGCCAAGCCTCGAGATCGACTACAAGGAAGTGTTCGAGTTCGATTGAGCAAGGCCCGCAAGCCGGAGGTCCGCCTAGATGAAGTCCAGGAATCGCGCAGTATCTTTCTTAGCGAACATGGGATTGTTGGCGTTCTCACTGTTGTTTTTCGAGTTTGCCCTGCAAGTGGCGAGCGTATTCTTCGAGTGGCGGGAACACGATGCTCGGGGATTCCGCAATGCCTCGGCCCTGGATAGCGCCGCAATTGTTGCCTTGGGTGACTCGCATACCTATGGAACGAGCGTCAGCTCAAAAGAGGCGTGGCCCAGTATCTTGTCGGCCCGATTGGGCGAGGATGTTTACAACATGGGATTGGGGGGCTATGGGCCGGCACGCAACAACGACAATCTGCCTACCGCAATCGAATTGAAACCGAGATGGATTATTTTTGGATTGTATTTTGGAAATGATTTCTACGATGATTTTCAATTCGCACAAAAAAACGGGAGGCTTTCAGAGTTCGCATCTGATGATGTTTTGCGTGAAATTTCTGAACTCGAAAACCAAAGAACGATAGCCGAGGAGGTGGGTTTCTTGTTCAATAGAGGTGGACGGAATCGGGACGTCGCGACCGACCGGCCGCCGTCCGAAGTTTTGGGGCCGCCGGGATTCCTGCGTGTTGTCGGAAATTGGCTAACGACACACAGCAGGCTCTATGGTTTAGCGCGGGTCTTGACGATCCGGCTCGATTACGATGCGGAATTCAACGCCTTACTTGCGCGGGATTTTGATAAAGCGAAAGCGAAACTCACAGATCGGCAACTACCTTTCGTTTCGTTTTACGATGGACGTGACTGGCAGACCATATTTACATCGCCCTACAGGTTTCGAGTCATGGACCTTGCCGATCCTCGCATCAGGACCGGCATCGAAATCTCAAAACACATGCTTGAACAAATGCGTCTTCGTGTGAGCGAAAGCGGTGCGAAGTACCTTGTCTTGCTGCTTCCCACAAAGGAGTACGTCTTCTGGCCACGGGTAGAGAATCCGGGCCAACATAAGTTATTGGCGGAACTTGCTCAAGATGAAGATAGGATTCGCAACGAGATAAAGCGATACATGCAAGACCATGGGATCGATTTTGTCGACCCAGTGCCAGAACTGCGCCAGTCGGAGCGCCAGCCCTATTTTCCCGATGGAGACGGTCATCCAAATGCGTTGGGGCACCAAATTATCGCGAAGAAAATTCTCGAGTTTATCAAGGGCAACCAAATCTAGCGGTTATGCCGAGGAGCGTGGATCCGGGACTCGGTCTTGCGGGGGGCGCTCCCTCCCTCACCCCAGCCGGTCGAGGACCTGGAACAGGCGGGCCACGTCGTCTTGGGTGGAGAACAGGTGCGGGCTGATCCTGAGGGTGTCGACGCGCAGGGTGGTATAGATGCGCTCGGCCGCCAGCGCCCCGATCAACCCCTCGGGCCAACCCCGCGGCGCGCGCAGGCCGATGTAGTGGGCGACCCGGTGCCGGTCCGGCGGCACCGTGAGGCCGCGCTCGGCGGCGGCCGCGGCGACCGCCTCGGTCAGCGGCCGCAGGGATTCCGAGATCGCCGCCGGGGTCCAGTCGTTGAGCTGACGCAGCGCCGCGATCGCCATCGGCAGGTGGAGGGGGTTGAACACCTCGCCCATGTCGTAGCGCCGCGCGCCCGGGGTATGGTCTTCCGGGTAGGCGAGCGGCCCGGCCAGGACGCGGCCGCCCGGGTGGTTGGACATATGGCCTTCCAGCGGCCGTCCGTCCTGGCGGTGCGGCGCGGCGTAGAGGAACCCGAGGGTATAGGGGCAGAGCAGCCACTTGTAGGCGGCGGCAATCAGAAAGTCGGGTTGGATGCGGCCGACGTCGAGCGCCATGGCGCCGGCCGCCTGGGTCGCGTCCAGCACCAGCGCGGTGCCGGTCTCGCGGCAGCGCGCGCCCACTGCCTCGCTGTCCAAGGCGGCGCCGTCGAACCAGCGGCAGGCGGGCAGGGCGGCGATGGCGACCTCGGGGCGCAGGCGTTCGAGCACCGCCGCGGTCCAGTCGCCGTCGTCCGGCGCGGGCACCGTCTCGATCGTCGCGCCGGTATCTCCGGCCAGCTCGCGCCAGGTGTAGAAGTGGGACGGGAAGGGCTGCTCCGGGACCAGGATGCGCTGCCCCGCCTCGACCGGCAGGTTGAGGGCCGCGGTCTTGATGGCGTAGGCGGCCGAGGGGACGATGGCGATGTCGCCGGCCTCGGCGCCGATCAGGGCGGCGAACAGGCCGCGCAGCTGGTCCGCCTCGGCCGGCGCCTCGTCCGGGTCGTAGCGCCAGGGTTGCAGCTCGCGGGCCATGCCGGCCTCGCCCGCCACCTTCGAGACTTCGAGCAGCGGCGTGCGGGACGCGCAGTTGAGGAACGCCACCCCCTCGGGGATGTCGAACCGGTGGCGCTGGTTAGGGATCATGGCGCTCGGTGCGGCTGCGTCGGTATTATTCGGCGGCGGCTGGCTCCATCACCGGCGCGCCCTGGTCCCGCGCCCCCTGGTCCGGCGCCGGGCCGCGCAGGTAGCGCATGCAGGTCACCCGCAGCAGGGCGGTAAAGTTGGGAATCTCGCCGTCGCGCGCCAAGGCCTCTTCGTAGAGTGTGGCGAGATAGCGCGCGGTGGTCGTGCCCGCGGCCTCCGCGATCTCGTCCAGAATGTTCCAAAACGCCACCTCCATGCGGATGCTGGTGGCGTAACCGGCCAAGCGCAGCGAGCGCGCAACGCAGGCGCAGTCTTCATGACCGAACTCGGTCTGGCCGAGCCCGGTGTGGTTCCGACTCATGTCATGCCCTCCCTGTCGGCCGCGCCTTGCCCCCGGAGTCCCTTGTTATGGTTTTCTCGGCTCCGGGCGCCCGATACCTGGCGGGCCGTATCGGGTCCAATCATAGCATCAAATCCCGGGTCCGGGGAAAGCCGAAAATCGCTGCGATCGCCCCCCGGAGAGGGAATTCTTGTTGCCGCCCCGCTCCGATTTTGAAACCATGGCCCCCGAGAGGGGCTCGTAGAGACCCGAAATAAACAGATCGTGAACATCGCCTAGACCGGGAGGAATTCATGACGGACAGGGAGACTTCCGCGGCGCGCTGCGCCGTGCTCATCGGGTCCTACACCGCCGGCAAGACCACGCTGATGGAGGCCTTGCTGCACAACGCCGGGGCGATCCACCGCAAGGGTTCCGTCACCCAGGGCAATACGGTCGGCGACCCCTCGCCGGAGGCCCGCGCGCGGCAGATGAGCGTCGAGCCCAACATCGCCCACTGCGAATACCTGGGCGACCATTGGACGATTATCGACTGCCCCGGCTCGATCGAGCTGGCCTACGACCGCAACACCGCGCTGATGGCGGCCGATGTCGCGGTCATCGTGGCCGAGCCGGAGATCAGCCGGGTCCTGGTGCTGGCGCCGTTGTTCAAGTTCCTCGACGACCACGACATCCCGCACCTGTTGTTCATCAACAAGATGGACAAGGCGGCGGTGCGGGTGGCCGAGCTGATGGAGGCATTGCAGTCGGTCTCGACCAAGCCGCTGGTGCTGCGCCAGGTGCCGATCCGCGACGGCGACGACGAGAATATCACCGGCTTCGTCGATCTGGTGAGCGAGCGCGCCTACCGCTACCAGGAGGGCGCGGCCTCGGACCTGATCGAGATGCCCGATACGGTCAAGGACCGCGAGGGCGAGGCGCGCCAGGAGATGCTGGAGTCCCTCGCCGACTTCGACGACACGCTGCTGGAACAGCTTCTGGAAGACAAGATCCCCGCCACCGGCGAGGTCTTCGACCAACTGGCCAAGGACCTGCGCGAGGACCTGATCGTGCCGGTGCTGATCGGCTCGGCCGAGTCCAGCAACGGCATCACCCGGCTGTGGAAGGCGCTGCGCCACGAGGCGCCGCAGCCCGCCGCCACCGCCGAGCGGCTCCAGATCCCGGCGGGCGGCGATCTGGCCGCCTCGGTGTTCCGGATCATGCACCTGCCGCACACCGGCCGCATGACCCTGGCGCGCATCTGGCGCGGCCAGATCACCGACGGCATGACCCTCGGCAACGAGCGGGTCTCGGGCCTGTTCCACATGATGGGCGGCGAGAGCCAGAAGATCGCCTCGGCCGGCGAAGGCGAGGTGGTGGCGCTCGGGCGCATGGAGGAGACCCGGGCCGGCGATCTCTTGACCCCGGCCGGGCGGGTCACCGATTCGGGCATGGCCTGGCCCGCGCCCCCGGCGCCGGTGTTCGCGCTCGCGGTGCAGCCGGTCAATCGCCAGGACGATGTCAAGCTGACCGGCAGCATCGCCAAGCTGATCGAGGAGGACGCCTCGATCTCGGTCGAGCACAACGCCGACACCCACCAGCTGCTGGTCTGGGGCCAGGGCGAGATCCACCTGAAGATCGCGACCGAGCGCCTGAAGAGCAAGTACAACGTCGAGGTCGAGGTCTCCCAGCCTCGGACCGCCTACAAGGAGACGATCCGCAAGGGCACGACCCAGCACTCGCGCTTCAAGCGCCAGACCGGCGGCCACGGCCAGTTCGGCGACGTTCAGGTGGAGATCAAACCGCTGCCGCGCGGCGGCGGCTTCGAGTTCATCGACAAGATCGTCGGCGGCTCGGTGCCCCGGCAGTACATCCAGGCGGTCGAGCACGGCGCCAAGGACTACCTGCGGCGCGGGCCGCTCGGCTTTCCCGTGGTCGACGTCTCGGTCACCCTGTTCGACGGCCAGCACCACGCGGTCGACAGCTCCGATATGGCGTTCAAGACCGCCGGACGCCTGGCCATGTCCGAGGGCCTGCCCAACTGCGCCCCGGTGCTGCTCGAGCCGGTCTACCACGTGACCATCAACGTGCCCTCGGATTTCACCGCCAAAATCCACGGCCTGATCAGCGGTCGGCGCGGCCAGATCCTCGGCTTCGAGCCCAAGTCCGGCTGGGAAGGCTGGGACGAGGTCAAGTGCCAGATGCCCCAGGAAGAGCTCAGGGACCTGATCATCGAGCTGCGCTCGCTGACCTTCGGGGTCGGCAATTTCGAACGCAGCTTCGACCACTTGCAGGAATTGACCGGCAAGCCGGCCGACAAGGTGATCCAGAACCGCCAGGAAGCCCTGGCGGCGGACTAGGACGGCGGGCAAAGAGAAACGGCGCGGGGAGCCCCAGGTCGATGACGCTCTCCCCCGAGGCCTGCCGGCGCGCGGCCGAGTTGCTGCTCGCCGCACGGCGCAACCTGTCCCCGATCCCGGCGCTGCCCGAGGATTGCCGCCCGGCGACCGTCGCCGAGGGCTATGCGATCCAGGCGGCGTCGCGCACGGCGCGCGGCGGCGCGGTCGCCGGCTTCAAGATCGGCGCGACCAGTCAGGCGGCCCGAACCCTGCTCGCCACCGAGGAGCCGTTCCACGGCTGCCTGTTCGCCGACGGCATCCACGACAGTCCCGCGACCCTGAGCGCCGGGGACACCGGTTTCCGCCTGATCGAGCCGGAGTTCGCGTTCCGCCTGGGCGCCGATCTGCCGGCCCGCGCGGCGCCCTTGCCCGGAGAGTCCTTGATCAGCCTCATGCGGCGAACTTCCCGGGCCATGGGCTACGAAAGTCCCCGCCGTCTTGTCGCTCTTCTGGGCGCCCAGGGCCCGGCGCCGCCACATCTCAACGAACTTGAGCCCGGACCGGTTCTCGAGTATCTTGCCTCTCTACTTCGCCGGTCGAGCGAGACACTCTCCTCGCTGACTGTTCATCACCACGCGCCGTCGCTGGCGCTTGTTCCCAAGAAGCACGAAAGGCCTTGCGTCTGCGACTCGAAGACGAGCCAGCGGTATTTCACACGTTCGTGGCCCGTCTGTCCGCGCTGCCTCGAGCAGGACGCCATCCCCCATGAACGACTGCTCTGGTCGTTCCGACCGATCCCCGTCTGCACGGAACACGGATGTCTGGTCGTTTGCCGCTGCCCGGCTTGCAAGCGGCCGTTGCGGTGGGATCGCCTGGACGTGTCGCGCTGCGCGTGCGGCGTTTCCCTGTGCGACGCCAGACCGGCGTCCGTCTCTTCGTACGGAGTGGATCTGGCCGAAAAGCTTCATGGGATGCTGCTGGGAGAGTTTCTTCCTTCCCTCGAAATGGCGCCGGCGGCCTGTTTCTGGTGGGCCGGGCGATTGGCGGCGGCTACAGCCAAGACGCCAGCGTGGCTGGCCGACGTCGCGATGCGACTCGATCTTGAATCCTCAACCAGCCTCGACGCCACCGCATGGCTGGCCGCCGCCGAGATCCTTGTCGACTGGCCACGGCGCATGGAAGGGTTTCTCCACTCGTTCCAACAGGTCGACAAGCACAAGACGACTTCCACCGGCGTGGGTCGACGCTTCGGCATGCTGTTGCGCCATGCGGCTTGGCTTGAGGACGCGGGACACTCAGCGCCGGCGACTGCCTTGCGGCAGTACCTACTGGAGCATTACGACGGCGGTCATCTCAGTGGCAAGGTCTGTCTGTTCAAGAAACCCAAGGATCGCCTCGCGCTCCGCGGGCGGACCTGGATCACCCAAACCAGCGCCGCCGAGACGCTCGGACTTCGCCATGGCGCGATTGCGTCGTTGATCGAGCAAGAGATTCTCACCGGCAAGCTGCACTCCGCCGGAGCGAACGGTCGGTCCGTGGGTCTGGTTCAAAGGCGGTCCGTCGATACACTTCGGCGTGAGCTGCAAAGCGCGCTGGACGTGAAGACGGTTGCGCCCCGCCTGGGAATTGGGCGTCATGCCGTCCTGGAACTGATTCACCGCGGCGTCCTTCCGCGAGCCGTACGTACGGCCAAGGGTTGGCGGATTCCGCGCGCCTCCATTGCTGAACTGGAATCAGTCTACCAGCAACTGCCCAAAGGCAAGCC
>JACZVL010000133.1 GCA_022572685.1 Pseudomonadota bacterium | reverse complement strand
ACTGGGCGCCCCTGCCGACGCCGCTGGGGACGCCACCGCGCGGGAGGCCACCGGGGACACCACTGGGGACGCCCCTGGGGACGCCGCCGCGCGGGAGGCCACCGGGGACACCACTGGGGACGCCGCCGCGCGGGAGGCCACCGGGGACGCCACCGGGGACGCCACCGGGGACGCCGCCGCGCGGGAGACCGGCGGCGCGCCCGCGATCACGACCGAGGAGGTCCTCGAAGAACCCCAGCAGGAATGGCGCATCGCGCCCTCGGCGATCGATTTCGAAGACCCCCTGCTGTCCTGCCTGGTCACCCTGGCCGGCCTGCTGGAGCGGCCGATCTCGGCGGAGGCGCTCAAGGCCGGCCTGCCCCATGCCGCCGAGCGCTTTACCCCGGAGCTGGCGGTGCGCGCCGCCGAACGCGCCGGGGTCGAGGCGCGGATCATCCGCCGGCCCAAGCTTCGCGATATCCTGCCGGTCACCCTGCCCTGCATCCTGCTGCTCAAGGGCGGCAACGCCTGTGTGCTGCTGAGCTACCAGGGCCGCGACATGGCCGAGATCACGGTTCCCGAGGGTGGCACCAGCAAGAAAACCATCGACGTCGACGAGTTGCAGAGCCAGTACACCGGCTACGCCATCTTCGCCCGGCCCGAGTTCAAGTTCGACGAGCGCGCTTCGGACATCCGCCTGACCCAGCCGCGGGCGTGGTTCTGGGGCACCTTGGCCAAGTTCTGGCCGATCTACAGCCACGTGCTGCTGGCCTCGGTGCTGATCAACTTCTTCGCCCTCGCCAGCCCGCTGTTCATCATGAACGTCTACGACCGCGTGGTACCGAACAACGCCATCGAAACCCTGTGGGTGCTGGCGCTCGGCGTGGCCACGGTGTTCGTCTTCGAGTTCGTCATGCGCAACCTGCGCACCTACTTCGTCGACGTGGCCGGCAAGAACGCCGACGTGATCATCGCCAGCCGGCTGCTCGAACAGCTGATGTCCATGAAGCTGGCCAGCAAGAGCGCCTCGACCGGCGCCATGGCCAACAACCTGCGCGAGTTCGAATCGCTGCGCGAGTTCTTCACCTCCGGCACCGTGGTCGCGATCGTCGACCTGCCGTTCATCTTCCTGTTCATCGGGGTCATCTGGCTGGTCGCGGGAGAGGTCGCCCTGATCCCGCTGCTGGTGGTGCCCCTGGTGATCCTGGTCGGGGTGGCGCTGCAGTTCCCGCTGCGCAGCGTGATCGAGAAGACCCACCGCGAATCGTCCCAGAAACACGCCCTCCTGGTCGAGACCATCGACGGCCTGGAAACCATCAAGGCGGCCGCCGCCGAGGGCCGCATCCAGCGCGCCTGGGAGCGCTTCTGCGGCCTGACCGCGGAATCTTCCGGCAAGGCGCGCTTCATCTCGGGCATCGCCACCACCTTTGCCCAGGTCTCGATCCAGTTGACCACGGTCGCGGTGGTGGTCTACGGCGTATACCTGATCGGGGACGGCGAGATCACCATGGGCGCGCTGATCGCCGCCACCATCCTGACCGGCCGGGCGCTGGCGCCGTTGAGCTCGGTGGCGGCCATGCTGACCCGCCTGCAGCAATCGCGGGTGGCGCTCAAGTCGCTCGACGCGATCATGAACGCGCCGGTCGAGCGTCCCGCCGGCAAGACCTTCCTGCACCGGCCGACGCTGAGTGGCGAGATCGAGTTCAAGCAGGTGTCGTTCAGCTATCCGGGCCAGCAGAGCCCCGCGCTCGATAGCCTCTCCTTCAAGGTCAAGCCGGGCGAGCGGATCGGGATCCTGGGCCGGATCGGCTCGGGCAAATCCACGGTCGCGCGCCTGTTGCTCGGCCTCTACGAGCCGGCCGAGGGCGCGATCTTGACGGACGGCACCGACATCCGCCAGATCGACCCGGCCGATCTGCGCCGCAACGTCGGCTACGTGGCCCAGGACAACTACCTGTTCTTCGGCACCGTGCGCGACAACATCGCCTTCGGCGCGCCGCACCTGGACGACCAGGCGGTCCAACGCGCCGCCCACGTCGCCGGCGTCAGCGACTTCCTGCGCTCCCACCCGCACGGCTTCGACCTGCAGGTCGGCGAGCGCGGCATGAGCCTGTCGGGCGGCCAGCGGCAGGCCATCGTGATCGCCCGCGCGCTGATGCTCGATCCCACCATCATCCTGCTGGACGAGCCGACCAGCAACATGGACAACTCGACCGAGGCCACGTTCAAGAAGCGCCTGGACGAAATCCTGCCGGGCAAGACCCTGCTGCTGGTGACCCATCGCAGCTCCATGCTCAGCCTGGTCGACCGGCTGCTTATCCTGGACGGCGGCAAGATCGTCGCCGACGGCCCGAAGGACGAGGTTCTGAGCGCCCTCAAACAGGGCCAAATCCGCGCGACGAGCGGCTGATATCGAGGGCCGGACGATGGCGACCAATCAGGAAGATCTCCACTTCATGCCCGACGTTCACGCCGCCGCCCGGCGGCGCGGCACGGGCTTCGCCTACATCCTGACGATCATGACTTTCGTGTTCGTGGTGGTCATGGGGTTCTGGGCCGACTACGCCGTGCTCGACGAGGTAACCCGGGGCGAGGGCCGCGTGATCCCCTCCAGCAAGACCCAGATCATTCAGAACCTGGAAGGCGGCATCCTGGCCGAGATTCTGGTCCGCGAAGGCGATATCGTGGAGAAGGGCGACATTCTGGTGCGCATCGACAACACCGCCGCCCAGGCCACCTACCGCGATGCCCGGAGCCGGGTTTACACGCTTCAGGTCACGGTCGAGCGCCTCGGGGCCGAGTTGAATGACCGGGAGATGGCGCTGTCCGAGGAGATCCTGGAAAAGGCGCCCCAGGCCGCGGCCGACCAGAAGGCCCTGTTCGAGGCCCGGGGCCGGCAACTCAAGGCCCAGACCGCGGTGCTCCAGACCCTGGCCCGGCAGCGCAAGCAGGAAATCGCCGAGATGCGCAGCCGCCGCAAGCAACTGGAGCGGAGCCTGCAGCTCGCGCGCGAGGAGCTCGCCATCACCCAGCCCCTGGCGCGCAGCGGCGTGATGCCGCGCATCGACATGATCCGAATCGAGCGCCAGGTGGCCGACCTGGAAGGCGAGATCAATACGATCAAGCTCACCATCCCGCGTCTGCAATCCGCGGCCAAGGAAGCCCGGCAGCGGGTCGAAGAGGTGGTGTTCTCGGCCAAGGTGGCCATCTCCGACGAGCTCAACAGCGCCCGCGCCGAGCTCAACTCGGTGACCGAGACCCTGCTCGCCGGCGAGGACCGGGTGACCCGCACCGCGGTCCGTTCCCGGGTCCGTGGCACCGTCAAGGAGATCAAGCAGAACACGATCGGCGGCGTGATCCGGCCGGGCGAGGACATCATCGAGATCGTGCCGCTCGACGACACCCTGCTGATCGAGGCGCAGATCCGGCCCGCCGATATCGCCTTCCTGCGGCCCGGCCAGGAGGCGATGATCAAAATCGCGGCCTACGACTTCTCGATCTATGGCGGCCTGAAGGCCACGGTCGAACACATCAGCGCCGACACCATCAAGGACGAGCAGGGCGAGAACTTCTACCGCGTCTACCTGCGAACCGGGCAGAGCTCCCTGGTCCACCAAGGCAACGAGCTGCCGATCATCCCGGGCATGACCGCGACCATCGAGATCCTGACCGGCAGCAAGACGGTGCTCGATTACATCTTGAAGCCGATCCTCAAGGCCCGCGACCGGGCGCTGCGCGAGCGCTAATACCGAGTCCCGTTCACGAAGTCTTTATACCCGGCCTGCTCACGGGCGTTAACCATCCGAATCGGCTCCCAGCCCGGCTCGCGGCCGCCGCGGCATGGACCCGGTAAACCAATTTCCGAAACCTTGTCTTAAGCCAGACCGGCGATCCTGTCGGCGGGCCGGTCTCCTGTGGAATCCGGCCGAAATCCGGCTGACGGGGAGCTGACGATTTGACCCGGCGTTGTTTCATTACCGCCTTCGCCGCCCTGCTGTGTCTGGAACTCTCGACCGCCGCGCCGCGGCCGGCGGCGGCCCAGACCCTGGCCGACCTGATCCAGACCAGCAAACAGGCCCAAGGCGGCGGCGCGCTGTTCGGCTCGGTGGAACTCAAGTCGGACTCGCTCAAGGGCCTGCCGCAGTGGACCCGGGTGCTCGACGCCGTGGCGAAAGACCGCAAGGCCTTCGACGACTGCACGGCCGACGCCAGTCTCTGCACCAGCCCGATTCTCAAGCATTGGCGGAACATCATCACCACGGCCGCCGCCCTGCCGCGCGGCGAACGCATCAAGGCGGTCAACGACTTCTTCAACCGCTGGCCCTACAAGCTGGATCGCGAGGTTTACGGCGTCAGCGAGTACTGGGCGACGCCGACGGAGTTCATGACCCGCTCCGGCGACTGCGAGGACTTCGCCATCGCCAAATACTTCGCCCTGCGCAAGCTCGGCTTCAAGAAGGAGGAGCTGCGGGTGGTGATCCTGATGGACACGATCCGCGGCATCGGCCACGCGGTCCTGGCCTTCTACACCAAGGACGAGATCCTGGTCCTCGACAGCCTGTCAAACTTGATATTGCCTCATTCACGCTACAAGCATTATGTACCTCAGTATTCGATGAACGAGACCACGCGCTGGGCCCATATCGGCGGCTTCAAGAAAAAGAAGCCCGACGTCTATCGGGGGCTGCTGGCCAGGAAACCGAAGTGACCGAGGCGACCATGTCCAATACAAGCGAGACGATAAGGCCCGAATTCATCTCGGCCGAGGTCGATGCCGAGCAATACCGGCCGGCGCGATCCCGCGCCCTGGCCCGCGGGCTGGTGGTGATCGCCATCATCGTGGTCATCGCCGTGGCGGTGCCGGCGCTCATGATCCAGGCCCAGAAATCCGATCTGGAATCCGATCTGAAGCGCCGTCTCGAGATCCTCTCGCGCGGCCGCGCCGAGGTCATCGACACCTGGCTGGACGGGGTCACGCGGCCGGCCGGCCGGGTCGTGGAGAGCGAGCTGTTCCGCCTGTTCGCCACCGAGATGGACCTGTCCGGCGGCGACATATCGAACCTGGCGACCGGCGGCACCGGCGGCGGAGAACCGGAGATTCCGGCCGGCCTCGGCGTGCCGCTCGCGGCACAGCTGCCGTTCATGTCGCAGGTGCTGAGCGACTTCGCCGAGAATGCCGGATTTCTCGACGGCTATCTGGTCAACCGCAACGGCATCGCCTACGTGACCAGCGCCGGCGCCGGACCGCTCGCGTCCGAGCAGCAGGCGCTCGCCAAATCGGTGTTCGAAACCGGCGAGCTGACCTTCGGTCCGGCGCGCGCCGGGCCCGCCGGATTGGTGCTCGACTTCTACGCGCCGGTCTTCGCCGCCCAGAGCGAGCCCTCCGCGGGCCAGACCGTGGGCGTGCTGCTGCTGACCGCGCCGATCGCCGAGAAGCTGGGCGAGGTGCTGACCCCGCCGCCGCTCTCGGAGTCGGGCGAACGCCTCAAGCTGGTGCAGCGCGGCAGCAACCGGCTGGGTCAGGCCGGGCTGGTTCGGATCCTGCCCGGCGGCGCCCCTCCACTGGCGGCCGTCGACGATCTGGAGATCCCCGCGGGCGGCAACCTGGTGCCCTTCGCCGAACGGAGCGCGATCGGCGGAACGGCGGCGGTCTATTCCGTCGGCAGCCCGGTCTCGGGCCCGGCCTGGTGGGTCATCCAGGAGATCGACACGGCCGCCGCGCGCGCCAAGCTGGGCGGCTTCACGACCGCGGTCAGCATCGTGGCGGCCTTGGTGGTGGTCACGGTGGTCGCCGCCTTCGGCGCGTTCTGGTGGCGCCTGTCCAACGAGCACAGCTCGGCGCTGGCCGACCAGTTCCGGCGCCTGGCCGCCCGCATCGAGGCCCAGAAGAAGCTGCTGGACAGCATCAACAACTCGATCACCGACTACATCGGGCTGAAGTCCAGGGACGGCGTCTACCGTTACCTCAATCCCGCCTTCGCCCGCGCCATCGGACGCGAGGTCGAGGAGGCGGTCGGGCTCGACGACGCCGCGATCTTCGGTCACGGCACGGCGGAGCGGCTGGCGGTATCGGACCGGCGCGCGCTGGAGGAGGGCAAGCCGGTGACGGTCAACGAGGAGGTCTACCTCGGTTCCCGCCTGCATCACCTGCAGATATCCAAGGTGCCCTACCAGGACGAGAGCGGCGAGATCTCCGGGATCGTCTCGGTGACCCGCGACGTGACGGAGTTGGTCGAGGAGCAGAAGAAGCGCGAGCGGGCGGTGCAGCAGATGGTGGCGGCGCTGGTCCGCGCGGTCGAGCTGCGCGATCCCTACCTGGCCGGCCATTCGCGCCGGCTCGCCGGCTTCTCGGTCGCGGTCGCCCAGCGCCTCGAGGCCGGCCCGGAGGAGATCGCGACCGTGGAGATCGCGGCCAATTTGTCCCAGATCGGCAAGCTCGCGGTGCCGCGCGAGATCCTGACCAAGCCGGGGCGCCTGACCGAATCCGAGATCATGCAGATGCAGGAGCATATCGACCACGTCGCGACGATCCTGCGCGATATCGACTTCGAGCTGCCGGTCCTGGAGACCATCTATCAGATGCACGAGCGGCTCGACGGCAAGGGCTATCCCGAGGGCCTGTCGGGCGACCGGATCAGCCGCGCGGCCCAGATACTCGGCGCCTGTGACGTGTTCTGCGCGCGCCTCGAGCCGCGCTCCTACCGCAGCGGCATCGCGCCGGAGACGGCGCTGGAAATCCTGGACCAGAACGACGCGCGCTACGATCCGGCCATCGTCGAGGCCCTGCGCGAGGTGGTGGCCTCGGTGGCCGGTGAAAAGTTGATCGCCGGGCTGGCCGCGGGCTGATCGCGTTGACCTTGCAACAGTCCTTCTGGTTTAGCTAAAGACCGAATGTCCGCTCCCCCGATCCCGCCCCTCCCCTCGAGCCGCCTTGCCGCGACGTTGCTGCTTGCGCTCGCCGCCGTCCTGGCGAGCCCGGCGCGCGGCGACGCGGCCGAGCTGGCGCTGGCCAGCACCGGGCGCATGGAAGTCAACGCCATGGAGTACCCCTGGAGCGCCATCGGCCGGGTCAACATCGGCGGACGCGGACACTGCACCGGGTTCCTGATCGGCGCGCGCCAGGTCCTGACCGCGGCCCATTGCCTCTACGACGACCGGACCGGCCGCTGGCGCGGCGCCAGCGAGATACATTTCGTCGCCGGCTATCAGCGCGATACCTACCTCATCCATTCTCCGGTCGCGAGCTACCAACGCTCCGCCCAATTCGATACCGCCGCCGGCGCGACCGCGCGCAACGCCGTCAACGACTGGGCGGTGCTCACGCTGGAGAAACCGATCGGGCGCCAGGCCGGCTGGCTTGGGTTGCGGCGGCTGGACGACAGGCTGCTGGAGCGCCTGCGGCGCGGCGAAGCGCGGGCCCTGCAGGCCGGATACCGTCGGGGCTGGACCCACATCATGACGGTCAATCTCAACTGCGCCATTTCCGGGTTCTTTCAAGGCCGTAGCGGAATCCTGCATTCCTGCGACATCTCGAAGGGCGATTCGGGCTCGCCGCTGCTGGTCTTGGACGGCGGCACGTTCCGGGTCGTCGGCCTCCATGTCCTCAACGCCAACACGGACGCCGGCAAGGTCGCGGGGGCGCTCTCGGTGCGGCTGTTCCACGCGGGGACCGGCAACCGCCAGGCGATTCGGGCCATCGGGCGGTCGGTGGGGCGGCGGGCGCGCCCTGGTCGGCCGGCCACACGCCGCCGCAGGGCAGCCCGGCCAGCGCGCTGCCGCTGCAGACCATCGATCGACTTCTCGACCGGCTGCGGCACGCCAGATCGGCGCCGGCCGCGGGCCATCCGGCCCCACACGACCCGGCCCGACGGGGCGCGGCCATTGCCGCGTTTCAGTCCCGGCGCGGCCTGCCGGTGACCGGCCAGGCCAGCCTCGACCTGCTCGGATCGCTGATCCAGGCGACACCCTGATCGACGGCCCCCGGGGGTTGCGTGGGGCTGGGCCGCCCAAGACTGGACCCCCCAAGACTGGACCCCCCAAGACTGGGCCCCTTGCGAAGCCACCGCTTTTGCCGCAACTTCTTTGCGCGTCCGCGGCACGGCGGTGGCCGCGTTGGGGGTCTTGGGCCCGCGAACCGCAAGGATTCAGGAGAAGGCGGGGGCGATGAACGACATCTTCGCGGACGGCATTCGATCGATCGCGGTGGCCAACGGCGTGGCCCGGATCGAGCTCCTGCAGTTGCGGCGCGGCGAGAGCAAGAACAAGCTGGACCCGGAGGTGACCGCGGTATTGCTGCTGCCGGTCGCCGCGCTCAAAGACTTCTCGAACCAGCTCGCGGGCACGCTGGAAAAGCTGGACCAGGCCGCCAAGGCACGGAGCGCCGAAGCCCGCGGCGCGGCGGTCGAAAGCGCGCTGGAGAACCTGTAATAGCTTGCGGCCGCCCCGCACCCGCGGCTCGCGGTCGCCAGGCCGAGGCCCAGCGACCCGGCGTCGAACCGGGCCGCCGGCTCACCGGCCGGCCCGCGTCAGGCCACCTCGACGCTGGCTTGGCCGATTTCGTTCAGCAGGTCGCCGGCCGAGTCGATCCCGCCGGTGCCGAAGCCCGCGAGCACCACGACCCCCCCGCCATCGAATTCGATGGTCACGTCCCGGCCATTGTCCTCGACCCCGGAGATGGTGCTCAGGAGATCGTCCAGATCGGCACCGCTCGAGCCTGAATCGACGTCGATGACGTTGAGAAATCTGAGCACGTCGCCGGCGCCCGGATCGAAGTCCCGCACGGTGTCGGTTCCGAACCCGCCCTCACCGGCGCCGTCGCCGAAATCGAACACGAAGACGTCGGCGCCCGAACCGCCCAGCAGGTCGTCGTCGCCCGGGCCGCCGATCAGCGTATCGTCGCCGGCGCCGCCGGTGAGGGTATCGTCGCCGGCGCCGCCGTCGAGCGTGTCATCGTTGGCCCCGCCGACCAGGTGATCGTCGCCATCGCCGCCCGTTACCTGGTCGTCTCCCGACTTGCCATGGGATTCATCGTCGGACTGGGCCTGACTGTTGCCGTTGCCGGTGCCCCGGTGCCACCGCCATTGCCGGTGCCGGGCCCGGAGCCGGTCGTGTTGCCGCCCCCGTTGCCCGGGTTCGGCGCATTGCCGTTGCCATTGCCGGGACCGCCGTCGAGGGCCAGCCCGCCGTCCGCGCCATCGTCGTCCGCGCCATCACCGTCCCCGTCGTCACCGGAGGACGTGTCGGTCGCGCCACCGCCATCGGCGACGACGGTGCCCTCGGCGCCATCGCCATCATCGGCCGTGCCGCCGCCATGTCCTTGCCGAAGCGCTCGAACTCATAAGGCTGGTAGCCGCTGCCCACCCCGAGCACCAGGCGGCCGTCGCACAGGCAGTCGACCATGCCGACCTCGGCAAGCACCGGCACCATGACCGAGGGCCTCACGGGGTCAGGTGGCGGCGGCGCGACCTACGACCTCCTGGAAAATCCGTTGCTCGGCGAGTGGCGTCACTCGCTCGGGGCGTGCAGCTACGTCAACGCATTCGACGAGCTTGGCGCCTACACGATCACATCGACCTATGGCGAGCGGCTCGAACTCGACTACGCCCTGATGCCGCCGGACTCGGAGGGCGGTCGTTGGCATCTCGAGATGACCATCACCTCCGACAACCTCAAGTCTGATTGTTCGGGCGAAGAAACCGATCAGACGGGCAACGACCGGGGCGCATTCCTGGAGTTCCCCGATGCCAATACCATCGACGTATTCGCCGCAGGGACGGGTGGCGCGGTCGCCTACTCCTGGCAGCGGCTCTGAGTGTCACGGGCTGCTAGAGTACGCCCTTCGCTTTCAGGAAC
>JACZVL010000132.1 GCA_022572685.1 Pseudomonadota bacterium | reverse complement strand
TCAGGATCAAGGAAGGCAAGGAGGCCGAAGCCGTCGAGCAATTAAAGTCGATGGCGAACGCGGTCAAGGAGAACGAATCGGGCGCCCTCGCCTATATCGCCCATCGATCGCAGGACGACCCGATGCGCGTTGTCTTCTACGAGATCTACGCCGACAAGGACGCCCTCAAGGCGCACCGCGCGACCGACCACATGAAGAAGATGAACGAGGTCTTCGCCGAGCTGTTCGAAGGACCCGTCGAGATCGAGCGTCTCGACCGCGTCGAATGGATTCACGCGCGGCGGATGAACGGGCCGGCGGGTCTAGTCGTTCCTCGATTGAACGAACGGGATGAACAGGAAGGTCGTCTTCGTGCGTTCGTCGTTTCGTTCGCGGCGGAAGAGCAGGAGGTTAAAGAACGGCAACGTCCTCACTTGGTGGTCGAACGTCCCGTCGTCAAGAATGCACTTCCGGGGGCCCTCCCGGAGCCCCCACACGCCGGGTCCCCGCGCGCAGGCCTCCCGCGCCCCCGCCACAAACCCCTATCGTCCGAATCGGACCTGGGCTACAAAGGGTGCGGATCGATTTCGGCCCGAGCCCGGCGCCGGAATCAGGCGCGCCCATGCCCGATACCTTTGCCATCACCGTCGGATTCATCGTCGTTGCCGCTGTCCTCGGTATGTTCCTGAAGGGCCGGAGCCGCGACCGATGTCTGCGCGACTTCTCCGGCTATCCGGTTTCCATCGAGCGGATCAAGGGAAAGCCGATTTACGGAACCCTGTTCGTCGAGACGACGGGCCTCGAGATCGGCTATCGGGCCGAACACGTCGACGCGCAGGGCCACATCGAGAAGAGCTTCATCCTTTATAAGGGTGAGTATTCCGACATCTGGGCGCTGGTGCGTTATCAAGACGAGCTGGACGACCGGCAGACCCGCGCACGCGAGCGCGAACTCGCCCGGACGTATCACCCGTCGGCGACGCGGCGGTACCGGCGCAAGACACGCAACTTCTTCAACACCGTGCGCGATTCAGTGATGGAGATCGCCGGCCTCGTCGTCGGCCGAATGAAAGGAACGGCCCTCGGCGGAACGGTGCTCGGATCGCAGGACAAGTACATTTCCCAGATTCAAAAGGGGGTGATCGACACCGCCGCGACCTCGTTCGAACCTCTGCTCGAGCGCCACATCGGCAAAAAGGTCGTGCTCGACGTCGTCAAAGATGACGGGATTGTCGAATACGTGGGCGTCCTGAAGGAATACACGGCCGAGTTCGTCGAGCTGATGGACGTCGATTACGCCAGCGCGACGGCGGATTCGCCCAGGCGCGCCGACCTCGTTTTGCCCCGAAAATTGGCGGTCGTCCGGCATCTGGGGGAGTGATCGGCGCCGGGCTCTTCCACGCGGGCGCCACCGATTCCCGCGCAATGGGAATGCTGCTCTCCAGGATGGCGTGGAACCGGCCCCCGAAGGCGAAGGCGGCGTAGAGCTTGGGGACGGGGCCGCCGAAACGCTGGCCGCGGCCCGCGGCCACCACCAGGGCCACCGTTTCAGTCATGGGTTCGGTCATGGGTTCCGTCATCGGGTCGCGCGCGCCTGCCATATCGGGGGCGAGCCTAGTGGTCTCGGCGAGTCGGGCCAAGAGCCGATGTCAACCGCGGACGGGGTGATGTATAAGGCGGCATGGCGAATTCGATAATCCTGAGCCTGGCCGCCCTGGTCTCCCTGGTCCCGGCGGCGGTGCTGCCGTTGCGCCGCGAGGCCGGCGGTCCCGATCCGCTGTTCTGGGCCGCGGTCGCGGTCGCCGTGGCCGGGCCGGGCGCCTATAGCCTGGTGCTGCTCGGCGGCGGCTGGCCGACCGGCCTGGCGTCCGCGCTCTGGATCTCGATCGCGGTCAGCATGGTGATCTTCGCGATCCTCGCGGCTGTCAGGCGTGAGGCCTGGCGCGAGGCTTGGCGCCTGCGGCCGTTGCTGCTGCCCTATCTGATTCTGCTCGGGCTGATCGCCACGGTCTGGGGCCGGGTCCCGGCCCAGGCCGCGCTGCTGGCGGCGCCCGATGCCTGGCTCGGCGTGCATATCGCGGCCTCGGTGGCGACCTACGGCCTGTGCACCCTGGCCGCGGTGGCGGCGGCGGCGGCCTTCCTGCAGGAGCGCGCGCTGAAGGGCAAGCGGCCGACCGCGCTCAGCCGCGTGCTGCCCTCGATCTCCGACGCCTCGCTGCTCCAGGTGCGCCTGCTCGCCGTCGCCGAGGGGGTGCTGGCGCTGGGTATCGCCAGCGGCATGGCGCGGGATTACCTGAGCAGCGGCCAAGTGCTCCATTTCGACCACAAGACCCTGCTGGCGGGGCTCGCCTTTCTGGTCATCGGCACGCTCCTGGTGTTGCATAAGCGCAACGGTCTGCGCGGCCAGCGGGCCGCGCGTTTGGTCCTGGTGGCCTATTTGTTGCTCACTTTGGCCTATCCCGGGGTCAAATTTATCACCGATGTAGTGATCGGTTAAGGTTCCGCCTCGGTTCGGCTTGGCTCGGTGATTTCCCTTGCCCTGGCGCGGGCAGGGGCTAGAACAGCCCAACAAATAGGCAACGAGGAATCTGCCTAAGAGATGGGCATCGAAATCGGACCCCTTCATATCGCCGAGCCGGTGATCCTGGCCCCCATGTCCGGGGTCACGGACCTGCCGTTCCGGCGCCTGGTCAAACGCCTGGGCGCCGGGCTGGTGGTCTCGGAGATGATCGCCAGCCAGGCCATGATCCGCGAGACCCGGCAGTCGATGAGGCTGGCCCAGGCTTGCGCCGAGGAATTCCCGATGGCGGTGCAGTTGGCCGGCTGCGAGCCCGAGGTCATGGCCGAGGCGGCGCGGCTCAACCAGGACCTGGGCGCCGCCCTGATCGACATCAACTTCGGCTGCCCGGTCAAGAAGGTGGTCTCCAAGGCCGCCGGCTCGGCGCTGATGCGCGAGCCCGCGCTCGCCCGGCGCATCCTCGAGGCCACGGTCAAGGCGGTCGCGCTGCCGGTCACCCTCAAGATGCGCACCGGCTGGGACCAGACCAGCCGCAACGCGCCGGAGTTGGCGCGCATCGCCGAGGACTGCGGCATCCGGATGATCGCGGTGCACGGGCGCACCCGCTGCCAGCTCTATAACGGCGCCGCCGACTGGGGCTTCGTGCGCCGGGTCAAGGAGGTGGTCGGCATTCCGGTGGTGGTCAACGGCGATATCGAGAGCCTTGAGGACGCGAAGCGCGCGCTCGACGCCTCCGGCGCCGATGGGGTCATGATCGGGCGCGGCGCCCAGGGCCGGCCCTGGTTCCCCGGCCAGGTCGCGCACTACCTGAGGACCGGCGCGGCGCGCCCCGCGCCGCCGCTGGCCGAGCAGCTGGAGTTGGTGCTGGCCCACTACCGGGACATCCTCGCCCATCACGGCAGCCATCGCGGCGTGCGCCACGCGCGCAAGCACCTGGGCTGGTACGCGCGCGGCCTGCCCGGCGCCGCCGAGTTCCGGGCCCGGATCAACCGCGAGGACGATCCTGGGCGCGTGCGGGACATGCTGCGCGCCTTCTACGCCCCGGCGATCGAACGGGCGGCAGCGTGATGGTGGGGACGTGATGGTGGGGACGTGATGGCGGGGGCGATGGACCCCCTGGTGGTGGAACGCGCCGGCCTCGCGGGCACGGATGGGGGCGGGGCCGAGGCCGTGCTCAACGCGCTGCCCGGGCCGGTGCTGGTGATCGACGCGGACGGCACCATCAGCTACCTCAATCCGGCCGCCGAGCAGTTCTTCCAGGGCAGCAGCGCCGCCTTGGCCGGCCGGCGGCTGGATGCCGTGCTGCCCGCCGACAGCCCGGTGCTCGGCTTGATCGAACAGGTGCGGCGCGGCGGTCATTCGGTCTCGGAATACGGCATCACCCTGAGCACCCCGCGGATCGGCACCCACTTCGTCTCGGCCGCGGTCGCGGCCATGACCGAGCCCGCGGGCAGCGTCGTGGTGTCGCTGCAGGAGCGCTCGATCGCGCGCAAGATCGACGACCAGTTGATCCACCGCAACGCGGCGCGCTCGGTGACCGCCATGGCGGCGATGCTGGCGCACGAGGTCAAGAATCCGCTGTCGGGCATCCGCGGCGCGGCCCAGTTGCTCGAGCGCAACGCCGATCCCGGCGACCGCGAGCTGACCCGGCTGATCTGCGAGGAGGCGGACCGCATCGTGGCGCTGGTCGACCGCATGGAGATGTTCTCCGACGCGCGGCCGATGGCGCGCGCGCCGGTCAACATCCACGAGGTGCTGGAGCACGTGCGCAAGCTGGCCCAGAGCGGCTTCGCGAGCCACCTGCGCTTCGTCGAGCGCTACGATCCCTCGTTGCCGCCGGTATACGGCAATCGCGACCTGCTGGTCCAGGTGCTGCTCAACCTGGTCAAGAACGCGGCCGAGGCGGCGCCGGCGGAGGGCGGTGAGATCGTGCTCACCACCCGCTACCGCCAGGGCGTGCGCCTGGCCGTGCCCCTGGCCGTATCAGGGGTCGGCACCCGGGTCGAGTTGCCGCTCGAGATCGGCATCCAGGACAACGGGCCGGGCATTCCCGAGGACCTGCGCGATCACCTCTTCGATCCCTTCGTGACCACCAAGGTCGGCGGCAAGGGCCTGGGCCTGGCGCTGGTCGCCAAGATCGTCGGCGACCACGGCGGCATCGTCGAGTTCGACGGCGAACCGCGCCGCACCATCGTGCGCCTGCGCCTGCCGGTCGCGCCGCTCGGCACCCCCCCGGATGTGGCCGAGGACGGCGAGGCGCGCGAGAGCGGCGAGGGGCCCGAGGCCGGCGAGGCGCATGAGAGTGGCGAAGTGGGACCATGAGCCCGGCCACGATCCTGATCGCCGACGACGACCGCGCGATCCGCACCGTGCTCAGCCAGGCGCTGGGCCGCGAGGGCCACGAGGTCCGCACCACCGGCACCGCGGCCGGCCTGTGGCGCTGGATCGAGGCCGGCGAGGGCGACCTGGTGATCACCGACGTGATCATGCCCGACGAGAACGGTCTCGACATGATCCCGCGCATCCACAAGCTGCGGCCGCACCTGCGGGTCATCGTGATGAGCGCCCAGAACACCCTGCTGACCGCGCTCAAGGCGACCGAAAGCGGCGCCTTCGAATACCTGCCCAAGCCCTTCGACCTGCGCGAGCTCGCCACCGTGGTCACGCGCGCCCTCTCGGAGCCGCGGGCCCAGGCGGCGCCGGCCGGCGAAGATCCGGACGCGGGCGAGGAGCAGCTGCCGCTGATCGGCCGATCGCCGGCCATGCAGGACATTTACCGGACCCTCGCCCGGCTCATGGCCACCGACCTGACGGTCACCATCTACGGCGAATCCGGCACCGGCAAGGAGCTGGTGGCGCGCGCGCTCCACGACTACGGCAAGCGCCGCCACGGACCCTTCGTGGCGATCAACATGGCGGCGATCCCGCGCGAATTGATCGAAAGCGAGCTGTTCGGCCACGAGAAGGGCGCCTTCACCGGGGCCGGGGCGCGCCACGCCGGGCGCTTCGAGCAGGCCGGTGGCGGGACCCTGTTCCTCGACGAGATCGGCGACATGCCGCTGGAGGCCCAGACCCGCCTGCTGCGCGTGCTCCAGGACGGCACTTATACCACCATCGGCGGCCGCGCGCCGATCCGCGCCGATGTGCGCGTGGTCGCCGCGACCCACCGGGACCTGCGCCAGCTGGTGCGCCAGGGCCTGTTCCGCGAGGATCTCTACTACCGGCTCAACGTGGTGCCGATCCGCCTGCCGCCGCTGCGCGAGCGCAGCGAGGACATCCCGGAGCTGGTGCGCCACTTCGTCGCGCGCGCCGAGGCGGAGGGCCTGCCCGGCAAGGCGCTGACCGCCGAGGCCATGGCCGACCTGAAGGCTTATCACTGGCCGGGCAACGTGCGCGAGTTGGAGAACCTGGTGCAGCGGTTGTCCGCGCTCTACAGCCAGGACGTGATCGGCCGGCCGGAGCTGCGCGCCGAACTGGCCGAGGCTCCGGGCGGGGCGGCGGTTTCCGAGGCGCCGGCGGAGTCGCTGGGCGACGCCGTCGAACACCATCTGCGGGAGTATTTCCTGGCGCATCAGGACGAGCTGCCCGCCGCGGGCCTCTACGACCGGGTGCTCCGGGAGATCGAACGGCCGCTCATCGAGCTGTCGCTGGCGGCGACGCGAGGCAACCAGATCCGCGCCGCCAAGCTGCTCGGCCTCAACCGCAACACGCTGCGCAAGAAGATTCGGGACCTGGATATCCACGTGATCCGCGGCCTGAAGTAACCAAGCATGGACCGTGGCAATTATGCACGCTACACTGTGACAAATCTACCACAGCCGACTCCAGGCGCATTCGGGGGCTGAACGACGGAGATGACCACGCCGAGCGAAGTGGCGCCGAGCCTGTCGGAGCAAGGCCCCGAGCGCGACCTGGCAGTGTCCCGGTACCGGCGCTTCGCCGCCTGGGCGGGCCGGGTCAACCTCGAGCGCAAGCTGGCCATCGTCCTGCTGGTGGCCACGGTCGGCGCGGGCACCGTGACCTTCGGCGCCATGACCGGCAACCTGCCGCTGGCGGTCGATCCCTTATCGATCCTGCTGCTGCTCAACCTGGACCTGGTGTTGCTGCTGGGCCTGAGCGCGCTGATCGCCCGGCGCCTGGTGATACTCTGGATCGAGCGCAAGAAGGGCGTTGCCGGAGCTCGCCTGCATGTGCGCCTGGTCGCCTTGTTCAGCCTGGTCGCGGTTCTGCCGACCATCGTGGTCGCGACCTTCTCGTTTCTGTTGTTCGATTTCGGGCTTCAGGGCTGGTTCAGCGACCGGGTCAGCACCGCGGTCAGGGCGTCGCTGGCGGTCGCCCAGTCCTATCTGGAGGAGCACCGTCAGTCGATCAGGTCGGACGCCCTGGCGATCGCCCAGAGCCTCAATCGCGAGGGCGTTTCCCTGGTCTTCAATCCCAACCGCTTCAACCGCATCCTCGACGCCCAGGTACGGGTGCGCTCGCTGACCGAGGCGATCGTGTTCGATGGCGGCGGGCAGGTCCTGGGCCGGGCCGGGTTCAGCCTGCTGCTCGATTTCAATCCGCAGATCCCCGACTGGGCGATGAAGCAGGCCCAGGACGGCGAGGTCGTGGTGCTGACCGCCGAGACCGAGGACCGGGTGCGGGCGCTGCTGCGCTTGGGCGGTTTCTCCAACGCCTATCTCTACGTTGGGCGGTTGGTCGATCCGCAGGTTCTCCGCCATATGGACACCACGAACGACGCCGTGCGCCTCTACGAGGAATTGGAGGGCAAGCGGTCCGACCTTCAGATCACCTTCGCGCTCATCTTCGTGGTGGTCGCGCTGATGCTGCTGCTGGCGGCGGTCTGGGTCGGCCTGGCCTTCGCCAACAACCTGACCCGGCCGATCGGCCGGCTGATTGCCGCCGCCGAGCGGGTCGGCTCCGGCGACCTGAGCGCGCGGGTCGAGATCGGCGACAGCTCCGACGAGATCGGCACCTTGGCCGAGGCGTTCAACCGCATGACCGGCGATCTACAGAGCCAGCAGGACGCGCTGCTCGAGGCGAACCGGCAGCTCGATCACCGCAGCCGTTTCATCGAAGCCGTGCTGGGCGGGGTGTCGGCCGGGGTCATCGGCCTCGACCCGAGCGGCGAGATCACCTTGCCCAATCGCTCGGCCTGCGATCTGCTCTCCCTCGAGCCCGAGGCGATGCGTGGGCGCAAGCTGGCGGAGGTGGCGCCCCAGATGGCCGATCTGCTGGAGGAGGCTCGGCGCCGGCCGCAGAGGCTGAGCGAGCGCACCATCCTGCTGGACAGCGGCGAGGGCGCCGCGCGCACCCTTTTGGTCCGCATCGCCGCCGAACTCGATGACGGGACCATTATCGGTTTCGTCGTGACTTTCGACGACATCACCGAGTTGCTTTCGGCCCAGCGCATGGCGGCCTGGGCCGACGTCGCGCGCCGGATCGCCCACGAGATCAAGAACCCCCTGACCCCGATCCAGCTCGCCGCCGAGCGTCTGAAACGCAAATACCTGAGTCAGATCCACAGCGACGCCGAGACCTTCGAGATCTGCACCGACATCATCGTGCGCCATGTCGGCGATATCGGGCGCATGGTCGACGAGTTCTCCGCTTTCGCGCGCATGCCGGCGCCGGTCATGTCGGAGGAAGACCTGGCGGTGCTGATCGAACAGGCGCTGTTCCTGCAACGCGGCGCCCACGCCGAGATCGAGTTCGAATTCGAGCGGCCGGCCGGCCCGGTGATCGCGTCCTGCGACGGCGAGCAGATCGGCCGGGCCCTGACCAACCTGCTGCAGAACGCGGTCGATGCGGTCGCGGACCGCGCCGTCAAGGGCGCCAAGGCGCTCGATCCGGGCCGGATCACGGTGCGGCTGATCGACGATGGGACGCTACGCGCCATCGAGATCGAGGATAACGGCCGCGGCCTGCCCACGACCGACCGCCACCGCCTGACCGAGCCCTACGTGACGACCCGCGACCAGGGCACCGGGCTGGGCCTGGCGATCGTCAAGAAGATCATGGAGGACCACGGCGGCGATCTGAGCCTCGATGACTCGCCCGCCGGCGGCGCCCGTATCCGCCTGATATTCCCCTCGCCGGAGGTGTCGGCCGAAACCGCGCCGCCGGCCAACGCCAACGCCCGACAGAAAGCCAAAGTCCATGGCGCGTGACATTCTCATCGTCGACGACGAAGCCGACATCCGCATGCTGATCACCGGCATCCTCCACGACGAGGGCTACACGACCCGCGAGGCCGCGGACAGCGACGGCGCGATCGAGGCGATCGCGGACCGGCGCCCGGGCCTGGTGATCCTCGACATCTGGCTGCAGAACAGCCGCCTGGACGGCCTGGAGATCCTGAACGTGGTCAAACGCGAGCACCCGAGCGTCCCGGTGGTCGTGATCAGCGGTCACGGCACCATCGGCACCGCGGTCCAGGCGATCAAGCTGGGCGCCTACGACTTCGTCGAGAAGCCGTTCAAGGCGGCCCGGCTGATCCTGGTCGTCGAGCGCGCGATCGAGGCCGCCAAGCTGCGCCAGGAGAACGAGGAGCTGCGCGTGCGCGCCGGGCCGGAGACCGAGCTGATCGGCGACTCGGCGAGCATCAACCAGTTGCGCCAGGCGATCGGCAAGGTCGCGCCGACCGGCAGCCGGGTACTGATCACCGGGCCGGCGGGGGCCGGCAAGGAAGTCGTCGCCCGAATCCTGCACCAGCAGTCGCACCGCATCGGCGGTTCCTTCGTGGTGCTCAACTGCGCGACCACCAATCCCGAGCGCCTGGAACTCGAGCTGTTCGGCTGCGAGGCCGGGGTCGAGGGCGCGGGCGCGCCGGGCCGGACCGGAACCTTGGAGCGCGCCCACGGCGGCACGCTGCTGCTCGACGAGGTCGCGGACATGCCGCTCGACACCCAGGGCAAGATCGTCCGCGTGCTTCAGGACCAGGCCTTCGAACGGGTCGGCGGCGACCGCCGCGTGGAGGTCGACGTCCGGGTGATCGCCTCGACCAATCGCGATCTGAGCCGGCGCATCACGGAGTCGCGGTTTCGCGAGGACCTGTTCTACCGCCTGAACGTGGTGCCACTCGAAGTGCCGGCGCTGCGCCGCCGGCGCGAAGACATCCCGGCGCTGATCCAGCACTTCATGATCCGGGCGGCCGAGGGGGCGGGGCTGCCGCGGCGGCGGATGAGCGAAGATGCCATCGCGGCGCTGCAGGCCTACGAATGGCCCGGCAACGTGCGCCAGTTGCGCAACGTCATCGACTGGATCCTGATCATGGTGCCCGGCGGCTACGAGGATCTGGTGCGCGCCGATATGCTACCGCCGGACATCGGCGCCATCGCGCTCTCCGGC
>JACZVL010000007.1 GCA_022572685.1 Pseudomonadota bacterium | reverse complement strand
ATCACCGCCTTCAGGGCCGCGCGTTCCTTGGCACTCAGAAATCCACCGTGTGTCATGGCAACGCAAAGAATCGATTCGCGGCCTAATTACCAGAACGATTTTCGGGTCCGCGGAGAGTCGGAGTATATACAAAAATATACAAACGCGGCATGGATCGCGGTGGGCGGCCCGGGGCGCCGGGACGAGGCGCCGGGACGGGGCGCCGGGACGGGGCGGCGGCTCACTTCATCTCCACCTCGATGAAGGTGAATTCGTAGATGTTGGCGTTGATCACGTCGTGCTCGACGCCGCGGTCGCGGAAGTAGGGCACGCCCTTGCGCAGCTCGGCGATGGTCTCGGCGCCGCCCTCGGTGACGATGCGCAGGCTGCCGTCCAAGAGCGGCACCACGACGTAGTCGTATTCGTGGCGGTGCCAGCCGGTCGCCGCACCGGGCGCGAAGCGCCACTCGGTAACCCGCACCCGCTGGTTGTCGATGAACACCGTGGGTGTCGCCGCTTTCATCCGCCGTCCTCCCGAACGCCTGCAACCTATTTCGGGGACACCATACTTAATTCGGAGCCGCGGCCGGTGGCCGTAATTAAGTATGGTGTCCCCGAAATAGGCCTCAGCCGCGCATGCGTTCGCCCTGGGGATCGAACAGCGGCTCGGCGATCAGCGTCGCGGGCCTGAGCTCGCCCAGGATTTCGATCTCGACGCGCGCGCCGGGCACGATCATGGCGACCGGCAGGAAGCCGAGCGCGACCGATTTGCCCACGTAGTGCGCATAGCCGCCGGAGGTGACGAAGCCGACCACCTCGCCGTCCTTCCAGATCGGCTCGTCGGCCCAGACGTCGGCGTCCGCGGCCTCGACCACGAAGGTGCAGAGCCGCCGGGACGGGCCGGTCTCCCGCTCCGCGACCGCCGCCTCGCGGCCGATGAAGTCGTTCTTCCTGAACGAGATGAAGCGGTCGAGCCCGGTCTCGGCCGGGGTGTAGTCCGGCCGGTACTCGCGCAGCCAGGAGCCGAACGACTTTTCCAGCCGCAGCGACATCATGGCGCGCATGCCGAACGGCCTGAGCCCCAGCTCGGCCCCGGCCTCGGTCAGAGTCTCGTAGAGCGCCACCTGGTGCCGGGCCGGCACATAGATTTCATAGCCCAGGTCGCCGGTGTAGCTGATCCGGTTGACGATCGCCGGCACCAGTCCGACCTCGATCTCGCGGACCGCGAGAAACCGGAAGGACTGGTTGGAAACATCGGCCCTGGTGACGCGCTGCAGGAGTTCCCGCGCCCTGGGGCCGGCGATCTGGAAGCCGATGCGCGCCATCGAGACGTTGCGGATTTCCACGCCGGCCTCGGGCAGCTGCGCCTGGAACCAGCGCATGTGAGTGGCCTGGGCCGCGTAGGAGGCGGTCACCTGGAAGCGCTCGGGTCCGAGCTTGGCCACGGTGAGATCGCCGATCAGCTTGCCCTTGGGGCTGAGCATGGGGGTGAGCGCGATGCGCCCCTCGGCCGGCATGCGGTTGGCCATGATCCGGTTGAGCCAGACCTCGGCGTCCGGGCCGGTGACCTCGTACTTGCCGAAATTATGGATCTCGTTGATGCCGACCGCCTCGCGCACCGCCCGGCACTCCTCGGCCACCGGCGCGAAGGCATTGGAGCGGCGGAACGACGGAGTTTCAAACAGCGCCTCGCCCTCGGGGGCGAAGTAGTTGACGTGCTCCATGCCGTAGGCGGCGCCGAACACCGCGCGCCGGGCCTTCCAGATGCCGTAGGCCGGGGTGGTGAGGAGCGGCCGCGCCGCCGGCAGCTCCTCGTTGGGATAGGAGATCGCGAAGCGGCGCTGGTAGTTCTCGGTCACTTTGGCGCGGGTGTAGGGCTTGGTGCACCAGTCGCCGAAGCGCGCGACATCCATGGCGAAGACGTCGCTCGAGGGCTCGCCCTCGATCATCCACTCGGCGAGCGTCTTGCCGACCCCGCCGCCCTGGCTGAAGCCGGCCATGACCGCGCAGGCCGCCCAGTAGCCGGGCCGTCCCGGCATCGGCCCGACCAGGGGATTGCCGTCGGGGGCGAAAGTAAAGGGGCCGTTGATGACCCGCTTGACCCCGGCGCGCTCGAGCACCGGATAGCGGTGGTAGGCGACCTCGAGGGACTCGGCGATGCGGTCCAGGTTGTCGGGCAGCAGCTCCTGGGCGAAGTCCCAGGCCGTGCCGTCGACCGCCCAGGGCGCACAGGCCTGCTCGTAGATGCCGATCACCAGGCCGCGGCCCTCCTGGCGCAGGTAGCTCTCGCCGCCCGGGTCCATGACGTGGGGCAGCTCGGTCTCGCGCTCATAGACCTCGGGGATGTCGTCGGTCACCAGGTACTGGTGCTCCATGGGATGCAGCGGGTGGGTGACGCCCACCATCTCGCCCACTTCGCGCGCCCAGAGGCCGGCCGCGTTGACCACCTGCTCGGCGTGGATCGTGCCCTGCTCGGTGACTACGTCCCAGGTGCCATCACCGCGCGCATTCAGCTCGATCACCCGGTTGCGCAGCACGATCTCGGCGCCCTGGGCGCGCGCCGCCTTGGCGTAGGCGTGGGTGGTGCCGGAAGGATCGAGGTGCCCGTCGAGGGGATCGTAGAGCGCGCCGAGGATGCCGTCGGTGTTGGTGATCGGGCTGAGCTCGGCGATCTCCGCGGGCCCCAGGATCTCGGTCTCGAGCCCCATGTGGCGGTGTTTGGCGCGCTCGGCCTTGAGGAAGTCCATGCGCTCGGGCGAGGTCGCGATGGTCAACCCGCCGACGTGGTGCAGGCCGCAGGACTGGCCGCTGATCTCCTCCAGCTCCTTGTAGAGCTTGATGGTGTAGCCCTGGAGGGCGGCGATGTTGGGATCGGCGTTGAGGGTGTGGAAGCCGCCGGCCGCATGCCAGGTCGAGCCCGAGGTCAGCTCCGAGCGCTCGATCAGCACCACGTCCTTCCAGCCGTACTTGGTCAGGTGGTAGAGCACGCTGCAGCCGACCACGCCGCCGCCGATCACGGCCACCCGGACATGGGACTTCATGGATATGCCTCCCCGTCTATCACCGCCCGCCTATCACCGCCCGCGCGCGACCTTACCACGCGCCCAACCTTGCTCCACGCACCCAACCTTGCCCGGCCGCGGGCGCGCGCGTCTAGCCCTCAAACGACATTTTCCGGTTACCCGAGCCCCCGGGCGGGCGCGGCGCCCTTGCCCGCGTCTTGCTTTCTCCACAATGCGCGTGGAGATTGTGAGGCCTGAACATTTGATAAAACTTGGAAAACCAGGATGGGGCTGGTGACAAAAATAGTCGTGAACCGTATTCATCGCAGGCTCGCCGAAGTCGAAAAGCCCACGCTTACCCGTTGCCTTATCTTTGGGCTTGCGTTGGTTCCAATTCCAATGATCCGAACCGGGTCGGCAGAGCTGTTCTATTTGTCGGTAACTCTCCCTTCGCCCGACGGTTTTGGGATCGCGTTGGCTCTAATTCTTTTTTTGTCCTTCATATCGTTGCCGCTGATTCCCCTTTTTCTTGCCTGGGCTCTGCCGGGCGCGGAGCGTGCGGGATTGCCGAAACGGTCGATGGGCGCTTTGTGTTTGCTCATCGCATTCCATCCCTTTCGGTATTACCTCGACGGGTTATTTTTTGGTAGGGAAAGGCGCGCTGAAGTCGTGCGCATGCACGAGCAATTTCCCATCGTCTGGGCCTTCGAATATCTGGATACATTTTTGCTGCTAGGACTAGCGGTTATGGCAGCCCTTCACTACAAAGCCATACCGCCGAAGGCTAAAATCTGGTTTCACTGGTTGTTGTTCGTTTGCCTTCTTTGGGCCATCTGCGCTTTTTTCGATCCTCTTGTCGGAATTTCAATCCCAATCGTTCTCGACGAATCAGATGCCCGGATTTACTAGAATCCCGACCGCGTCTCGAAGCTAATCCAATGCAGCATGGCGTCGGGCCGAAATGCGTTTTCGATCTGGAGCATTCCCTCGACAATTTCGCGCCATTCCGCCTTCCATTGGAAGGGCTTCGCCTTTCCGTGCCGCTCGAGGATTTGGGACTCCCGATGGAACTGCTGCCCAGGGTTGAAGTTGAAGCCGGGGTCAGTCCAGAGGTGTGTAATCGTCCCGGTCACGAGGATTCGGTCTCCTTGGCGCTGCAAAAGGAAATCACCGGTCGAGGTCAGGCTGCTTCTACCCGGGCCAAAG
This sequence comes from Pseudomonadota bacterium, assembly GCA_022572685.1. GTDB lineage: Bacteria > Pseudomonadota > Alphaproteobacteria > Kiloniellales > J153 > JACZVL01. Next base: position 33,174 of record JACZVL010000007.1, on the reverse strand, counting down.
ATAATCGAACCTGTGTCTCGTATCTCATCTGTGAGCCCGGCAGCTATGAAACGAGAGAGGCCTGCGATAGAAAGATTGAAATCGATCTTCCAGTGATCTTGAAACTGCGCGACCCGGGCCTTTGGATTCTTCGCGATGTCCTCGACCACCGATGATCCCGGGGTGCTTGCCTCCGGCGCGATGAAGTTCCTCTCTTTGAACCGCTCGATGTTCTCTTGAACCGCGTTGCGGATAAGGTCGAAATCGAGTGCCTCCTCCCGTCTCAACTCGATCGAGTGGCCGCTCGCGCCCAGGTAATGCTCGAAAAACCTCACCGCGAGCTTGAAACCGCGTTTCCGGCCCGTCGCCAAAAGAGACCGAGCGAATGCTTCGACGCCCTCCAATTCGGTCCGTACGACGCAGGCGAGGTCGCCTTTGAGGCCTTGTTGAATCTTCACATCCGCCGGGTCCTTGATGCTGAAGGCTTCGGCGCAGCGCGCCTTGAGGTCGGCGGCGACGGCTTCGTAGAGCACCTTGGCGCGGGCGCGGAACTGCGCGGTGTTCGGCACGCTGGACAGGGCCCGGCCGGTATGGACCCAGAGGTTGCGCGGCGTGAAGTGGGCGGCCACAACGTAGTTGTTGCCTTGCGCTTTCTTGATCTCGACGTCGAGGGCGATGCCCCAGTCGTGGATGAAGGCCTTCATCACCGCATGAAGCGCCACCTTGCGCTCGGCACTCAGAAGCGCCGCGATTCCGCCCTCGATCGGACCCGGCTCGGCCAGGGTCGCGAGTTTGTAGGGGATCGCCGTGCCTTCGAGCACGGCCAGGGCCTGGCCCTGGGCCAGCTTGTTGAGCATCGGCCCGTTGCGGGCGAGCGGCCCTTTGATATTGCCGTCGCGCTGGTCCATGCGGGTGCGCAGCAGCGCCTCGGCGGTCGCCCGGTCGTATTTGCCGGTCACGTGATCGCCGCTCAAGTAACTCCGCCCGCCCTTGCCGCGCCGCACGCCGAGCAGGGCCTGAACCAGGGCCACGTCGTGGATTCGGTTGTCTCCGCCCTGGCCGACCCTGCCGGTCAGCGCCGCCGGGCGCGAGGTCGCGAGCTTGGTTGCGGTCACGGTGGGGGGTCTCCATGGCTTCGAGGTTGCGAACGTCAGGATAATGTTCCTGTTTCGTTCCAACATCGAGCCATGGCGCCCAACCGTCAAGACAGCAAGCTGTGGAAGATCGCGAATTGTTTGGAGCGGGCCCGTGGGGGCGTGGCGGGTGACGAAGCGGGCGGCGCGGCCCAGCATGGCCGCCGCCCCTGTCGAGATGTGACTACTAAGATATTGGAAAAATTAAAGAAACTACGGAATAAAGGGGACTGTCCCCTATTAGCTACCCGAGCACCGAGAAGCTGCTCTCCGGGTTGATCTCGCGGCGGCGGGAGAAGAAGCCGAGGGAGATGTCGCGGTCGACGTAGCGCAGGTGGAAGCTGACCGGGTCCCGGTCGTGGTCGCGCCCGGCCTCGCAGGCCGCGATGAGGGCGGCCATCATCTCGCCGGCAATGGGTGCGTTCTTGAACTGGTTGCCGCTGGTGCCGATGGCCATGTAGAAGCCCGGCAAATCGGAGATGTCGTAGATCGGAATCCAGTCGTCGGTGACATCGTAGAGGTCGACCACGCCCTTGGTCTGGCTCGGGATGCCGGTGCCGGGAAAGCGCTGGGCATGGCGCAGCACCTGGACCCGCCACTGCTCGGTGAACTCGGTGTTGTAGTCGTCCGGATCGACCCATTCGCGGGGGTCGCAGGCCGGGTCCTCGCTGCCGACCAGGACAAAGTTGCCGAGCTCGGGCCGGGAGTAGGTGCCGGCGTCGCTGTCGGAGAACACGCAGCCGTCGTGCTCGAAATCGAAGCCCTCGGGCGCGGGCACGTGGGCGACCTCGTGCCTGAGCGCCCGGGTCTTGATCTTCATGCCGGCCCCGACCCCGGCCATGGCGGTGATCTTGGCCGAATGAGGCCCGGCGATGTTGACCACGACGGGAGCGTCGATCTCTTCGCCATCGGCCAGGGTGATGCCCACGACCCGGCCGTTCGCCCGCCGCACCGCCGCGACCTCGGCGTTGAAGCGGAACGCGGCGCCCTGGGCCTCGGCGGCGCGCTGCAGGTTGTGGGTGGCGAGCTGCGGGTCGCTGATGTAGCCGCCGGTCGGGAAGAAGACGCCGCCCGATATCCGGCCGTCGTTGGGCTCGCCGAAGGCCGGGTCCTCGAGGCGGCGCACGGGTGTGAAGGAGTCGAGCACCATGGGCAGGCGCTCCTGGAGTTGTTCCGGGCTCAGGTGCTCAAAGGGCGCGCCGATCTCCTCCATGATCTCGCAGGCCCGCACCAGGTAGCCGTTGGCCTCGGTCTTGAGCACCAGGCAGCCGCAGTCGTGGTACTTGATCAGGCCGCGCTCGTCCTCGACGCCCAGGAACTCGGCCCAGTCGCGCCAGTAGAAGTGGCTCTCGTAGGCCAGCGCCGAGCCGTCGACGGTGGAGTAGTAGGGCCGGATGATGGCGCAGGAGGCCCCGGTCGAGCCGTAGCCCGAGGCCGGCAGCTTCTCGACCACCAGGGCCTTGCGCCCGGCGCGCCCCAAGGCCAAGGCGGTGGCGGCGCCGATGATCCCGGCGCCGATGATGATCGCGTCGTGGGCGTTGGAGTTGTGGGCGTTGGACATGCCGCGCCGCCTCCCGGGTTGATTGACCTGCCGACACCGTGAGATTGGCAGCTTCCGAAGGCCTTGAAAATCCGGATTTTACCGCCCGATCAGTTCACGAACCGGGGCATCAGCCAGCGCGGCAACGCCAGAATCGCCTCCGGGAAGAAGATCACGAACAGCAGCACCCCGAGCATCGGAACCAGGATGATGGCCACGTCCCGGAGCGCCGCGATCACCTTGATCTCGCCGATCGAACAGGCGATCAGCAGGCAGAGGCCATAGGGCGGGGTCACCAGGCCGAAGGCGAGCGAGATGACGCCGATGATGGCGAAGTGGATGGGATGCATGCCGGCCGCCTCGGTCACCGGCCACAGCACCGTGCCCAGGATGATGATCGCCGGGATGGCGTCGATGAACATGCCGATGAGGAGGAACGCCCCCGCCGTCATCAGCCCGGTCCCGATCAGGCCCAGGCCCCAGGTCGCGACCTCGGCCACCAGCACGCGCGGAATCTGGAAATAAGCGAGCAGCCAGCCGAAGGCCGAGGCGGTGCCGATGCAAAACAGCGAGATCGCCGCGAAGCGGGCCGACTCGTAGAGCACCTCGCGCATTCGCGTGAGCGAGAGGGTGCGGTATATAACGGTCCCGATAAGGACCGCGTAGAGCACCGCGATGACCGAGGCCTCGGTCGGGGTGAACAAGCCGCCGACGATGCCACCGACGATGATCAGCGGCGTCATCAGCGGGATCAGGCCCTGCACGACCGCGACCGCGAATTCCTTGAGCGTCGCCCGGGGGTAGGTCGGATAGCCGTAGAGCTTGGCGTAGACCCAGACCGTCGCCATCAGGGAGGTGGCGATCAGGATTCCCGGCAACACGCCGGCCAGGAACAGCCCGCCGATCGAGACCGTCATCAAGCCGCCCCAGACCACCATCAGGATGCTCGGCGGGATGATCACCCCCATGACCGAGGAGCAGGCGGTGATGGCCACGGTAAAGCTGGTCGAATAGCCCTGCTTCTTCATCTGCGGGATGAGCAGGGAGCCGATGCCGGCGGCATCGGCGGTCGAGGACCCGGAGATGCCGGCGAACAGCATGGAAACCAAGACGTTGATGTGCCCGAGGCCGCCCGGCAGATGGCCGACCATGACCCGCGACAGCGCGATCAGGCGATCGGTAATGCCGGCCGTGTTCATCACGTTGGCGGCCATCAGGAAGAACGGCACCGCCAGCAGGATGAAGGCGTTGTACGACTTGAACATCTCGTTCATCAGCAGGAATGGGGTCAGGCGCTCGTCGATCATGAAGATCGGCACGCAGGCGAGGCCCAGCGCGAAGGCGACCGGGACCCGCAGCAGCACGAGCACCCCGAACACCGAGAACATGATGGCGGCGACTTCACCCGGCGACATCAGTGGTTACCTCGAAACAGCTTGATGTTGTCGACCAGCTTCTCGCCCAGGAACAGGACCCAGGTGATCCCGGCAAGGGGCCAGGCCATGTAGATCGTGACCATCGGCAGCTCCGCGATCTCGGAGGTCTGCAGCAGGCCGAACTTGACCAGCGGCCAGCCCCAGACGATGAAGATGAGCGCCACCAGGAACATGGCGAAATCGACGAACATGCGGCCGATGGCCTCGCCGCGCTTGGTCTTGGCGTCGGGCAGCAGATCGACCGCGAAATGGCTGCCGTCGCGCACCGCGATCATGGCCCCGATCAGGATGATCCAGATGAAACAGAAGCGCGCGATCTCCTCGGTCCAGATGAAGCGCGGAATGAGGCCGGTGTAGCGCGACAGGATCTGCATCGTGACCGGCACGATCAACAGCCCCATCAGCAGCGTCAGGGTGACCTGCAGAAGGCGGTAGTATCCGTCCAACAGCTTTTTCATCGGAACCGGGCCGGGCGATGTCGGGGGGGGTCGAACAGGGTGTGGGCTTTACCCCGATGCGCAAGAGGAACCGCGCCAAAGGACCCGGGCCGACAGCCTCGGAGGCTGCCGGCCCGGCGACCCGCTGCGATCCATTCGGAACGAGTTTTGGGGTTACCTCACCGCGTTGATGCCGTCCAGCACCGCGGTCGCGCCCAACTCGGCGGCGTAGGCCTTCTTCACCGGCTCGGCCGCGGCCAGCAGCTTGTCCCGGTCCTCGAAGAAGACGGTCGTGAGCTTGCCTTCGCTTTCCATCTTGGCCAGCTTCGAACTGTCCTCGGTGGACTCGATGATGCGGCCGTAGGCGCCGGCGTCCTTGCCCGCCTGGAGGATCGCATCCTGCAGATCCTGGGGCAGCTTCCGGAAGGTCTTGCCGCTGAAGGCGAGCGGACGCACGGTGATGGCGTGCTGGGTCAGCGGAATGTGCGGGCCGACCTCGTAGAACTTCATCTGCTCGATGCCCGCGGCCTCGTTCTCCGCCGCGCTGATCACGCCGGTCTGGATGGCGTTGTAGACCTCGGCATAGGCGATCACCGTCGGCGCGGTGCCGAAGGCGTCGAACATGCGGGTCTGGATCGGCGCGCCCATGACCCGGATCGCCAGATCCTTGATCTCGGCCATGTTCTTCACCGGCTTGTTGACGATCAGGTTGCGGACGCCGCCGCCGCCGTAACCGATCAACATGACGTCGGCCCGCTTGAGCACGTCATCGGCGATCGGCTGCAAGGCGTCGCCGCCCAGCACCTTGCTCCAGTGATTGAGGTCCCGGAACAGCATCGGCATGTCCATCAGGGTCGCCATCTTGGAGAAGGTCGACATGTGCGACGGCGCGACCACCGCGTAGTCGACCGAGATGCCCTGGCTCATGTAGGCGAAGTAGTCCTTCTCGAGGCCGAGTTCGCTGTTCGGATGCATGACGAACGCGATCTCTCGATCGCCGGTGTAGTAGATCTGGACCAGCTGCTCGAACTTGCGCATCAGCCGGGTAAAGGCGTGCTTCTCGTCGAACTGGCTCGCGCCCTGGAGCACGATCTTGCCCTGGGCCATGGCGCCGCCGGCGCCGACGGCGATCAGGCCGACGATCGCCAGGGCGTAAACGGAAGCTTTGGAAAGCGCTTTCATTGGTGGACCTCCCTAGTGTTGATCATGCCGGCCGGCCGCCTTCTTGCGAGCGATTGATCTCGATCGGCTCTCACGAATATCGAGCGCGCACGATATCATGGCGCGACCGCCGGTCAACCGTTGCTTCGACGCACCGGCATCCGATGGTTGCACTGGCTACTGCGCGCGCAACTTGGGGTCGAGGGCGTCGCGCAGGGCGTCCCCGAACAGGTTGAATCCGAACACCGCCAGGCTGATCGCGATGCCCGGGAAGATCGGTATCCAGGGAGCGCTTTCAGCGTATTCCTCGGCCCCGCTCTTGAGCATCAGGCCCCAGGCCGGGACCGGCTCCTGAACCCCCAGGCCCAGGTACGAAAGCGTCGCCTCGAGCAGGATCGCCTGGCCGACGAAGGCGGTGATCATGATCAGGAACGGCGCCATGACGTTGGGCACCATGTGGCGCAGGATGATCCGCGCGTGGCTGAAGCCGCAGGCCCGTGCCGCGTCGATATAGGGTATCTCGCGGATCGCCAGCGCGCTCGAGCGCACCACCCGCGCGCACTGCGGAATGAAGGGTATGGTGATGGCGATGATCACCTTGTCGATACCGGGCCCGAGCACCGAGATCACGGCGAGCGCCAGGATGATCAAGGGAAACGCCATGATGACGTCCATCACGCGCTGAATGATGAGGTCGAACCAGCCGCCGAAATAGGCGCTCGCCACACCCAGCACCAAGCCTCCCGTGGCGCCGACGAAGGCGGCGACGAAACCCACGAACAGCGCGGTCCGGGCGCCATAGATAATGCGCGAAAAAATGTCCCGGCCGAAGTCATCGGCCCCCAGCCAATACTGGCCACCGGGCGCGGTGAACATGTACTCGTAAGCGTTGGCCTCGGGGTCGTAAGGCGCGATCACATCGGCGAACACCGCCGCGAAGATCATGGCCACAACGACGAGCGCGCCGGCCGCGCCGAGGGGATAGCGCGCGATCAGGCCGAGGATCGCCGCCGGCCACGGGGTGCGTTCGACGACCTCCTCGGCGCCAAGGTCGGTCCGGACGTCGGACACGGTCATCGCGGGCTCCGATCAGGCATAACGAATCCGGGGGTCGAGCCAGGCATAAAGCAGATCCACCAGGAAGTTCATGAAAACGAAGATCACGACCACCAACATGACCAGTTGCTGGACCATCGTAAAATCGGACGTTTCCACCGATTCCACGAACAGCTTGCCCAGACCGTTCAGGTTGAAGACCTGTTCGGTGACCACCAGCCCGCCGATCAGGAAGGCGAATTCGATGCCGAATATGGTCACCACCGGCAACATCGCGTTCTTCAGCGCGTGGCGGTTGATGATGACCCTTTCCAACAGGCCCTTGGCGCGCGCCGTGCGCACGTAGTCCTCGCGCAAGACCTCCAGCAGCGTGGACCGGGTCATCCGCGTGGCCACGGCCGAATACCGATAGCCGGTCGCCACGGCCGGCCAGATAAGCTGGGAAAGGTTGCCCGCCAGGTCCTCGAACGGGGATACGTAAACGATCGGCGGCATCCACGGATCGCCGAACCAGGCCTGGGTGGTGATCAGCAATCCCAGGATGATCATGATGCCGAGCCAGAACGAGGGCATGGCGATGCCGGCGATGCTGAAGGTGCGGACGACGTAGTCGATCCAGGTGTCCTGCTTGATCGCCGAAATGGTGCCCAGCGGGATGGCGATCAATATGGCCACCAGCGTCGCCATGAACGCGACCTGTAGCGAGAGTTGGAACCGGAGGCCGATTTCGTGGGTGATATCCCGCCCGGTCCACATTGAGGTGCCGAGATCGAACGTCAAATAGCCCCATATCACTTGGCCGAACTGGACGTAAACCGGATCGTTCAAGCCGAGGTTCTGCCGGCAAATCTCGATCGCCTCGGGGTCTACGAAGGCGCCGTCGCCCGCCATCTTGATCTCGCAGACGTCTCCCGGGACCAGGCGCATCAATACGAAGACGAGCACGGCCGCCCCGAACAGCGTCGGGATCATCAGGATCAGGCGCTTGATGATGTAAGCGTACATGCCGCCGTCTCGGTGGGTCGTGGTGGGTCTTATCGGATCTTGGTGGAATCCCCGCCCGCCGCGAGCGTCGCGGCGGGCGGGGTCCCGGAAAAATCTCGAAGCTGTCCTACATCAAGTGTGGGTCCAGCCAGATATTGTCGAGATGCTGGTTCAGGTAGTGGCTCGGTGCGATCTTCCACCCCTTCACGTAGGAACGGTACGGATTGATCTTGTACCACCACAGCGTCACGAACTGCAGGGCTTCCTCGTCGAGCGCCCGCTTCTCGTAGAGCCGCATGATCCGGCGCTGCTCGGCCGGGTCGTTGGAGCGATTCATCTGATCGAACAACTTGTCCATCGTGCGATCCTGATAACCGGCGTAGTTGTTGCCCGCGATATCGTCGGAAATATACGCCGATACGTCGGCGAGCGGGTTCACGATCGATTGGCAGTTGAAGTAGACGGTCACGTCGAAGTCGTGCTTTTTCCGCACTGCGTCATAGAACGCAGGGCTCGGCAAGACGTTCTGCGTCACCTTCATGCCGACCTTCTTCCACTGGTCGATGAGCCAGGTGCCCACCACCCGGTAAGGCTGGTCCACGCCGCGGTTGAGGAGCACGAACTCGAGACCTTCCGCGCCCGCTTCCTTGAGCAGCCTTCTCGCCTCGGCCCGGGACTTATCGAGATCGGGCCAATAGCCGGCGATCTTCTCGAGTTCCTCCTTGGTTGCCGCCAGGGGATGGCCCGGGAAGGCAACGCCGCCCACCGTCTTCACGATGGCGATCTGCGATAGATATTTCGAGCCGCCCCAGCGGTCGACCGCCAGGGTGAGCGCGCGGCGCACGCGAACGTCGTCGAACGGCTTGCGCCGATGGTTCGGCAGGAACTGAAGCGCGCAGTTCCAATCGCTTTCCTGAACCACGATCTTGTCGCCGAGGGCCGCGACCAGGTCGTCGCGCGCCTTGGGCGGGAAGCCGCGGAACTCGATGGCGGCCCGGTTGCCGCGGATCGCCTGCAGGCGCACCGCCATCTTCGGCGCGGAGATCGCCCGGAAACCGTCCAGATACGGCTTGCCCTCGTGGTGGTACTTTTCGTACCGCTTACCTTCGACGTAGGCGCCCGGCTTGTGTTCGACGAAGGTGAAGGCGCCCGTCCCGTTGATGTTCTTCTGGTGCCAGGCGTAGCCTTTTTCGTCCAGGTCCTTCTTCGAATAGACGAAGTTGTAGGGCGCGGCCACCGCCGGCAGGAACGCGCCGGAGGCGTACTTCATATTGAATACGAGCGTGTATTTGTCGGGCACGGTAATCGAGTCGAGGCTGCTGAAAAACGCCTTCCGGGTGCTCGGAACACCCTCCGGCGGGAACACGATCTTGTCGAACGTGGCCTTGATGTCGGCCGCCGTCAGCGGCGTGCCGTCATGGAACCACACGTCCTTTCGGATCTTGAAGGTGTACTTCAAGCCGTTGTCCGTCGCCGCCGGGACATCGCCCTCGCAAAGATCGCAGACAAAATCGGTGGGCGAGGACGGATTTTCCGGATTGACCCGGATCAGCAGGCTGTAGAACGGCCGGATCGGATGGATCATGCCGAAGGTCGATTCCATGTGGGCGTCGTAGGACGGAATCTTGCTGCCGACCACGAACTTCAAGATCCCCCCCCTCACCGGCGTCTCGCCCGCCACGGCCCCGCCCGCCCATGCGGCGGCAAGTCCGAGCGCGAACGACACCACAAGTGTCGATTTCAAGAATCTCATGTCGTTTCCTCCCAATTAATTCGCGGCGATTCCTTCGCCTGCCTCATGACCGCCCCCTGGTCCTGGCGCGGTTACGTCTCGGTACAGGCCACCCAGTGGCCCGGTTTCACTTCCCGGAACTCGGGTATCTTGCGCCCGCAGCTCTCCACTGCCAAGGGGCACCTGGGGTGGAACACGCAGCCGCTCGGCGGGTTCATCGGGCTCGGCACCTCGCCTTTCACGGTCTGGTGCTCGCGCTTGGCCTCGATCGCCGGGTCCGGTACCGGCACCGCCGCGAGCAGCGCCCTGGTGTAGGGATGCAAGGGGTTGTCGTAGAGCTCGTCGCAGTCGGCAAGCTCGACCATCTTGCCCAGGTACATCACCGCGACCCGGTGGCACAGGTGCCGGACCACGCTCAGATCGTGGGCGATGAACAGGTAGGTCAGCCCGAACTCCTCGCGCAGGTCCTCCAGCAGGTTGATGACCTGGGCCTGGATCGAGACGTCGAGCGCCGAGACCGCCTCGTCGCAGATGATGAACTCCGGGTTCAGCGACAGCGCCCGGGCGATGCCGACCCGCTGGCGCTGGCCGCCGCTCATCTCGTGGGGATAGCGGTCGATCATCTTGACCGACAGGCCGCAGACCGAGAACAGCTCCTCGACCCGTCGCTCGCGCGCCTTCGCGTCCGGCTCGATGCCGTGCACGTACATCGGCTCGGCCACGATATCACCGGTCTTCATGCGCGGATTGAGCGAGCTGTAGGGGTCCTGGAAGATGACCTGGATCTTCCGGCGCAACGGGCGCAGGGCGCGGGCGTCCAGGTCGTTCAGGTTCTGGCCCTCGAAGATGATCTCGCCCGAGGTCGGCCGCTCGAGCTGCAGGATGCAGCGCCCGGTGGTGGTCTTGCCGCAGCCGGATTCGCCCACCAGGCCCAGGGTCTCGCCCTTGCGGATCTGAAAGGAGATGCCGTCGACCGCCTTCACCACGGCCACGGTCCGGCGGAAGACGATGCCCTCGGTGACCGGGAAGTACATCTTGAGGTCCCGGACGTCGAGCAGCACGTCGCCCTTCTGGATCGTTTCCGCCGACCCCCTCGGCGGCCCCCCCGGCGGCAGGGCTTGCTGGACGCTCATGACGCGTCCCGCATCTTTTCTCCGAGATCGTCGCGCCGCCAGCAGGCCGAGACGTGCCCCTCGCTGACCGTCTCCAGCGGCGGGATTTCCTGGGCGCAACGCGTGACCGCGAAGCGGCAGCGGGGCTGGAACGCGCAGCCGGCGCCGAGCCGGGTCAGATCGGGCGGCTGGCCCTCGATCGGATCGAGCTTGGCTTGGCGCGGCCGGTCGAGGCGCGGCACCGAATTCAGCAGGCCGAGCGTGTAGGGATGGCTCGGCTGGTGATAGATCTGCAGCGCGCTGCCCTGCTCGATGATCTTGCCGGCGTACATCACGTTGACCCGGTCGGCGTAGCGCGCGACCACACCTAAATTGTGGGTAATGATGATCAGCGCCACGCCCAGGCGCTTCGAGAGGTCGCGCATCAGCTCCAGGATCTGGGCCTGGATGGTCACGTCGAGCGCGGTGGTGGGCTCGTCGGCGATGATCAGCTCCGGCTCGCAGGACAACGCCATGGCGATCATCACCCGCTGGCGCATGCCGCCGCTCAGGTGGTGCGGATACTGGGCCAGGCGCCGCTGCGGGTCGGAGATGCCGACCATGCCGAGCAGCTCCACGGCGCGGGCGTTGGACGCCTCGCGTCCCATGCCCAGATGATGCTCCAGGGTCTCGGTCAGCTGGCGCCCGATGGTCAGCACCGGATTGAGCGAGGTCATGGGCTCCTGGAACACCATGGCGATGCGGCGGCCGCGCACCTTGCGAATCTCGGCGTCGCTGAGCGCCAGGATGTCCAAGCCCATGAAGCGGATGTGGCCGCCCACGACCCGGCCCGGCGGGTCGGGGATGAGCCGCAGGATCGACAGCGCGCTCACCGACTTGCCGCAGCCCGATTCGCCGACGATGGCGACCGTTTCGCCGTGGTTCACGGAATAGGTGATCCCGTCGACGGCCCGGACCGTCCCGGCGGAGGTGAAAAACTGGGTCTGAAGGTTCTCGATTTCGAGAATCGCGGCCAATGTCTGGCTCCCTGTGAGGCCTGCCCGGACGCTGTTTTCCACGCGCCCGTTGTTATTGCCCGAAAGGGTAGGAAGCGGGGGGGCTCGTGTCAATCGAACTAGACGCGGCCCGGCCCCAAAAACAGCGCTTGGATGTAGGTATTCCTATGGTCTAGCCGTCTTACGGTCGGGTCGGCGCGATCCCATAAGCGCGCGCCCAGACCAACCCGGCCAGGGTATCGCCGGCGGGCCGGTATTCGCAGCCGATCCAGCCGTCGTAGCCCAATTCGTCCACAAGATCGAACAGATAGGGGTAGTTGACCTCGCCGCGGTCGGGTTCGTGGCGCTCGGGCACGCCGGCGATCTGAAGGTGCCGGATATGGCGGAAATTGGCGCGCAGGTGCGTGGCCAGGTCGCCGTCGACGATCTGGCAGTGGTAGAAGTCCATCTGCAGCCCGGTATTGGCCGCCGCCACCGTCTCGAGCAGCGCCACCGCCTGGCCCTGGTGGTTGAGGAAATAGCCGGGGATGTCGCGGGCGTTGATCGGCTCGATCAGCACGGAAACCCCGTGCGGCGCGAAGAACGCCGCCGCCGCGCGCAGGCTGGCGACATAGGCATCCTGGCAGGCCGGACGGGCGCCCTCGGGCGGGATGCCGGCCATCATGTGCACCTGCCGACAGTCCAGCGCCTGGGCGTAGGGCAGCGCGCGCTCGAGCCCGGCGCGGAACTCGGCCGCGCGCCCGGGCAGCGCCGCCAGGCCGCGCTCGCCGGCCTCCCAATCCCCCGGCGGCAGGTTGAACAGCACCTGCTCCAGACCGTTGTCCCGCAACGCCTCGGCCAGGTCCTCGGGCGCGTGATCGTAGGGAAACAGGAACTCGACGCCGGTAAAGCCGGCGCGCGCCGCGGCCGCGAAGCGCTCCAGAAACGGCACCTCGTTGAACAGCATGGACAGGTTGGCGGCGAGCTTGGGCATGACGGCGTTCCCGGTCCGGCGCATGCGGTGCGGGTCGAAACCCGCGCCCCTACCCCCGGACCACGCGGTTGCGGCCGCCTTGCTGGGCGGCATCCATGGCCTTGTCGGCGCGTTCGAGCGCCGCGGTCTAGCCGTCCCCGCAGTCCACACCGATCACGGCGACACAGTTGCCGCGTTCGACGTGGCCCGGCTGGCGGCGGGAAATCAGGAGCCCGGCGCTCCGGTAATGGGCGGGCACCGGCGGGCGCGCTGGGTCGTCCAGGAAATGGACGACGCCAGCCTGGGCGCCTTCCTCGACGGTGGCACCCTTCTCGTCGAACGGCTCGAACACGCCGGCGGCCGGAGCATAGACGTAGCCCGCGGCGCCGGGGACCTGGACCACGCGGCTCTCGGACCGGGTGGCGTCGGGCGCCGCCTCCATGACTCCCAAGTGGGCGAGCACGTTGCGTACGCCCCGCTCGCCGACGCGGAGTGCGTCGATCGACACCGCGCCGCCCCGCCCCAGCTCGGTTCCCACGGTGATCAGGCCAGCCCTGACGGCGGAGGCGGTGGCGGTGCGCGGCTCGCCCAGATTGTCCAAAATCACCGTATAAGGGGCGTCGAATGCAAGCACCGCTTTCATGATCTTGTCGGCGAGGCCCGCGTCCGGCGTCGGTTCGACGATGGCGCTAGGCAGGATATCGAGGGACGAGCCACCCGAATGCAGATCGAGAAAGGCGTCGGCCATGGGGAACAATACGTCGTGCACGTAGTGGGCAATCTGCCCTGTCATCGAGCCCCTGGGATTGCCGGGAAACGTGCGATTGAAGTTGAGACCGTCCACCGGCGAGGTCCGCCGGCCGGCGACCACCGCCGGCGTGTTGACGGCCGGGAGGAGAATCAACCGACCCTGAATTTCGGCCGCGTCGAGTTCGCGGATCATCCGCCCCAGGATGATCGGCCCCTCGTACTCGTCACCGTGATTGCCGCCCTCCATCAGAACGGTCGGGCCGGAACCGTTCTTGATCACGGCAATAGGGATCGGCATGACCCCCCAGGCGTCCTCGTGGGGCGAATGAGGCAGGTTCAGGGTGGAAACCTGCTTGCCGTCGCGGTCGAAATCGATGTCCGTGAAGATTGGCGACGCCGACGGCATGGTTCCGCCCTGTCTCGACTGCCCGATCCCGGCCGATCCCGCCCGATCCGGCCTAGAACGACGGCAGGTCGGCCATCGGTTCACCCATCCATTTCTGGTGCAGCCTTTCCAGGGTGCCGTTCATCTTGCTGTAGAAGATGAACGTATCGAGCCAGCGCAACAGGTTAAACTCGCCGTGGCGAACGCCCATATGGGCCGGACTGGTGCGGATCTTGTAGACCGGGGAGAAATCCTTGTCCGGATTCTTTTCCGCCAGCGCCCGGGCAACGATGTTCGCGGTTCCGAACACGTCCACCTGGCCCGCCAGGAAGGCCGCGACGGTGGTGGCGTCGTCCTCGAATCGAACGATATTGCCCTCGGGATGGAGTTCCGAGATGGAAATGTCCTGGGTCGTGCCCCGGGGCACGCCGATCTTGATGTCGCCCAGGTCCGGAGCCGTCGCCGCCGTGTACTTGGTGGGCCCGAAGATGCCGATGTAGAGACTGGAATAGGGCGACGAGAACATGATCGACTTAGCCCTGCCGGGCGTCGCGCCCATTACCGCGATGACGATGTCGAGCTTGTTGGTGACCAAGTAGGGAATCCGGTTGATGCCGGTGATCTGCTGCAACTTGAGCTCTACCCCCAACTCCTTGGCGATCAGGTTGGCGATGTCGATGTCCAGTCCGGCCGGCTTCTGGTTCGCGTCGAGGAAGCCGTAGACTGGCACGTCCAGCGGCACTCCGATCCGCACCTCGCCCTTGTCCAGGATATCCTGGAGAGCGTCCGCCTGGGCGGGACTCGCCGCCAGGCCGAGCGCCACGAGGGCTCCCGCGAACAGTTTTGTCAACAAGCCCATGATTCGTTACCTCCCCATTGGATTTGTTTGTCGTCAAATCAGCACGGAACCGAGGAAATTTTTGAGTTCCTCTGTTTTCGGGTTGTCGAGAACGGCGCGCGCCGCGCCCTCCTCCCAGATTTCGCCATTGTGCATGAATACCAACCGGTGCGCAACGTTGCGGGCGAAACCGATCTCGTGGGTGACCACCATCATGGTCATGCCGTCCTCGGCTAGCTTGGCCAACACTCGCAGGACCTCGCCGATCAGTTCCGGATCGAGGGCCGACGTGATCTCGTCGAACAGCATCAGCTTCGGCGACATGGCCAGGGACCTGGCGATCGCCACCCGCTGCTGCTGCCCGCCGGACAGCATGTCGGGATAGGCCGACAGCTTGTCTTCCAAGTCGACCTGGGCGATCGCCTGGCGGGCGATTTTCCTCGCTTCCTCGACCGCCATCTTCTTCACCACGGTTAGGCCGAGGGTGATGTTGCGTTCCACCGTGAGATGCGGAAACAGGTTGAAGCTCTGAAAGACGATGCCGACTTTCTGTCGGAGCTTGCGCAAGTCGGTTTCCGGCGCGTTGACCTGCTCGCCGTCGACCCAGATCGTCCCGGCCTGGATCGGCTCCAGCCCGTTGATGCAACGCAACAGCGTACTCTTGCCCGATCCGCTGCGCCCGATTACGGCGACGATTTCTCCCTCATCGATATCGAGGGACACGCCGCGCAGCACCTCCAAATCGTCGAAGGACTTGTGGATGCGGTCGATTTCAACGAGCGACACGCAATTTTCCTTCCAGTCTCTCGCTCATCTTGGCGAGGGGGAAGCAGATGCAAAAATAGAGGACGGCGATGACCAAGTACACCGTCATCGGCCTGAACGTCGCGGCGTTGATGATCTGTCCGGCGCGGGTCAACTCGATGAAACCGATGATCGAGGCCAGCGAGGTGTTCTTCACCAAGTGCACCCAAAAGCCGATGGTCGGCGGGATGCTGAACCTGACCGCCTGGGGAATGACGACGTAGCGCAGTTGCTCGAGGAAGGAAAGGCCTATGGAGGCGGACGCTTCCCACTGGGTCTTGGGGACCGCCTGGACGCTGCCACGCCAGATTTCGCCGAGAAAGGCCCCCGAATAGACGGAGAAGGCCACCGTCGCGGCGATCCACGGCGAAACGTCGTAGCCAAGAACTCCGATGCCGAAGAAGATAATGAACAACTGCCCCAACAAGGGCGTCCCCTGGATGGTCTGGATGTAGGCGACGGCGAGCCATTTGGCCGGCGGAATTGGCACCACGCGCAACACCATCACGACGACGCCGATCAGGCTGCCGCCAATGATCGAGACGACCGCCAGCGCGACCGTCCAGCGGGCGGCGAACAACAGGTAAAAGAAATCGTTGGTTGCGAGGTCCCGGATCATGAGGTTGCCTTGCGACGAACGAAGAGCAACCTGTAAACGATGCCAAATGCGGCGCGGAAGAAAAGCGCCATCACCAAGTAGATGCCGGTGATCACGAGGTAAACCTCGATACTCCGGAACGTTCGCGATTCGATAAACGCGCCGGTGTGGAACAGCTCCGTAACCGCGATTTGCGAGACGATGCTGGTCGCGATCAGGAGCAGGATGAACTGGCTGGCAAGGGCCGGATAAGTGATTTTCAACGCTGGCATCAGGACGATGTGGCGGAACACCTCCAGGCGCGACATGCCGAGGGACAGGCCGGCCTCGATCTGGCTCCTGGGGATCGCCTCGACGCCGGCACGGATGATTTCAGTGGTATAGGCACCCAGGTTGATGGTCAGGGTGATCGCCGCGGCGGTCGTCGGGCCCATCTTGAGGCCGAGACCGGGCAGGCCGAAAAAGACGATGAAAAGCTGCACCAGCAGCGGCGTGTTGCGGATAATGTCGACGTAGACGGACGCGATCCGTCGCAACGTCCGGACCTGGCCGGCCTTCATCGCCGCCCCGAGGATGCCCAACAACAGGCCGAACCATATCGCCACGCCCGACAGCTGAAGGGTGAGCAAAATCCCTTCCAGCAGCTGGTCCTGGTAGCGAAAGACTTCTCGGAAGTGAAAGGAATATTGCATCGTCGGGCACCCTATCCGACGATACTCGCCCTGGGAATCCGGACTTTCGTCCGGCCTCCGGGGCGACCTGGGCCGGGAAGCAATATCCGGGAACGGTTTCCCGGGTACCCGACTCCTTGACCGAGGGGATCGGGGTCACATCTTGCCTTTTGCCATTCATCGGCTGGTTATACAAGGGCACCTCGAAATACCAGGGCACCTCGAAAATTTCCCTCACCGGCTTTGATCGGTCGGAATCTGGGCGACGTGACGCAGGGATCGGGGGAACCCGGCCATGGGCCGGATGGGTTTTTTCGACATCGCGAACCGGTATGCCGGGGTGGGCGCCAGGAACGACCCGCTGGTGAAGATCGACGAGGTTGTTCCGTGGCAAGACTTCCGGCCGGTCATCGCCGAAGCGCCGCGCCCCTACCCCCGGACCACGCGGTTGCGGCCGCCTTGCTTGGCGGCGTACATGGCCTTGTCGGCGCGTTCGAGCGCCGCGGCCAGGCCCTCGCCGCTGTTCCGGGCGACCACGCCGATGGAGATGGTGAAGCTGATGGGGCCCTGCCCGCTCGGCACCTCGACCGCGGCGAGCGTCTGGCGCAGGCGTTCGGCGGCGTGGTCGGCCGCCTCGATGCCGCACTCGGGCATGGCCACCGCGAACTCCTCGCCGCCCAGGCGGCCGAGGATGTCCGGCCCGCGCAAATTCGCCGCGCAGGTCGCGGCCAGTCGCTTGAGCACCTCGTCGCCGGCCGCGTGGCCGTAGCTGTCGTTGATGCGCTTGAAGTGGTCGACGTCCATCATCATCAGCGCCAGCGGGTGGTCGTAGCGCTGCGCCCGGTCCAGCTCCTTTTCGCAGAGCTCGAGGAAATGGCGGCGATTGTTGATCCCGGTGAGCCCGTCCACGCTGGCCAGCGCCCGGAGCTCGTCCTCGAGCTCCTGGCGGCGCGCGATCTCCCGGTTGAGGTGCCGGGTCCGCTCCTCGACCGTGTCCTCGAGCTTGCGCGTGCGTTCGGAAACGTAGCGCGCCATCGACTCGAAGATGCCGGTGAAGCGCCCGATCTCGTCCTGACGCTCCTCGATGTCCTGGAGGATGGCCGGATCGAAGCGGCCCTCGACCAGCGCCGAGGCGGTGAACGATAGATAGGCAAGCGGCACGGTGGCCCGGTAGAGGCGGCGCCCGAGCGTGCCGATGATCGACAGCAGAGCCCCGGTGTCGGCCGAAATGACGGCGGCGCAGTCGGCGCGCGAAATGCGCAGCGCCCGCACCGCGGTCTTGGCGGCCACGGTGGCGGTGTGGGGCACGCCGGAGAGCAGCGAGATCTCGCCGAGGAAGGCGCCGGCGTCGCGCTCGGCGACCTCGACCCGGCTGCCGCGCACCAGCATGGTTATGGTCACCGTGCCCGCGACGACGATGTAGGCGCCGCCGCTGACCTCGCCCTCGCGCAGGATATCCTCGCCGGCGGCGAACTCGCGCATCTCGCCGCGCGCGGCGAGTTCGGCCACCATCCCGGGTTTGAGATCGGTGAAGAACGGATTGGACAGCAGGCTGTCCAGAACTGCCTTGTCGGTCATGGGCTACAGGTTCCCCCTGGGCGCCGCACCCGACTCCCTTACCAGGACGGCCCGGAAAACACCATCCCGACAGGCGCCCGCAACGCGCGGCCGGCCCGCCCGACATGCGCCCGAAACCGCGGCCGGCCCCACCTTCATGGTTTCTTAACCCGCGGCCTGGAGCCTCCTTATCGACCGGCAAACCGCCCGCAATTCATGCCCAGATCCGACCGGAGGACGCCGCTATTTCCCTGGCCGTTCGACAGGAGCCATCCGGCGCCGCGCGCGCCCGGCCCTTTACCAGGCCGCCCTACGAGATGCCGGCGATCATGCTGGTGGTCGCGCTGGCCTGCATCCTGGCGCGCGGCTACCTGCCGTTCGTCGCCATGGCGGAGATCTGGATTCACGACCTCAGGGTCGCGCGCCTGACCCCGTCGCTGGCGCAGTACCGCGACATCGCCGTGGTCACCATCACCGAAGAGACCCTGACCGCCTTTCCCTACCGCTCGCCCCTCGACCGGCGTTTTCTCGCCGGGGTGCTGCGCAGCCTGGAGGCCAAGGGTGCCCGCGCCATCGGCATCGATATCCTGTTCGATCAGGCGACCGAGCCGGCCAAGGACGCGGAGTTGCAACGCACCCTGCGCGAGCTGACCGTGCCCCTGGTGGTCGCGCGGGTCGATGCCGGGATCGGGCTGAGCGAGGCTCAGACCGACTACATGGACGCCTATCTGAGCGGCGTCGATACCGCGCTCGGGATGCTGCCCAAGGACGGGCTCGACGGCAAGGTGCGCTCGATCCTGCTGGAATCCCGCGTTAACGGCCGCCTCACGCCGGGCCTGGCCGCGGCGCTGGCGCGGGCCGTCGGCGTCCAGGTGCCGCGCGGCGACTTTCTGCCGCTCGCCTACTATGGCAACCCGAACCGGGCGACACCGCCGTTTCCGACCTATCCGGCGCAGGCGATCGCGTTGCTGCCCGACGCGTGGTTCGCCGGCAAGATCGTGTTGATCGGCGCCGACCTCACCCTGCAGGACAACCACCTGACCCCCTTCGACGTCGGCTTCACCCGGGGCGCCGGCATGCCCGGCGTCCTGATCCACGCCCACGGCCTGGCGCAGCTCCTGGACGGCCGGCGCTCGAAACGCCTGAACGGCTGGCAGGAAGGCTTCGTGATCCTCGTGTTCGCGGCCTTCGGCGTGATCCTGGCGTTCGCCGAGTTGAGCCCCGGCGTCAAGGCGGCGGCCGCGCCGCTGGTTCCGGCGATCGGCTGGATCGGGGGCTTCGCGCTGTTCGAGCAGGGCGGCCTCAACATTCCCTTGGTGATTCCGACCCTGGCGTTCGCCGCCGCGCTCGGCGGCGGCATCGCCACGCAGTGGCGCAAGGAGCGCGCGCAGCGGCGGTTCATCCGCGACGCCTTCTCCAAGTTCCTGGCGCCGACCATCATCAAGCAGCTCGAGGCGGACCCGAGCCGGCTCAGGCTGACCGGCGAAAACCGGATGATGACCTTCCTGTTTACCGACATCGCCGACTTCACCACGCTGATGGAGCAGCGCGACCCCGCCACGGTGGTGCCGATCCTGAACGACTACCTGGACTCGGCCTGCGGGATCGTTCTGCGCCACGGCGGCACCATCGACAAGATCGTCGGCGACGCCCTGGTGGTGTTCTTCAACGCGCCACTCGATCAGCCCGACCACGCCAACCGCGCGGTCGCCTGCGCGTTGGAGCTGGACGCCTTTTCCCGCGGGCACCGGGCGCGCCACGCGGCGCTCGGCATGGATTTCGGCCGCACCCGCATCGGCGTCAACACGGGCGTTGCCGTGGTCGGCAACTTCGGCGGCAACCTGCGTTTCGACTACACCGCCCACGGCGACGCCATCAACACCGGCGCGCGCCTGGAGTCCGCCAACAAGGCGCTGGGCACCAGCATCTGCGTCGGCGGCACGACCGTCGAGGGCTGCACGAAGTTCCAGTTCCGGCCCGTGGGCGAGCTGCTGCTCAAGGGCAAGACCAAAATCGTCGAGGCGTTCGAGCCCGTGACCGCCACCGAGGCGGCCGGACCCCGGATAGCATCGTATCTGGCGGCCTATCAGCGCATGAAGCGCGAGGGCGACGGCACGGCCGGCGCCTTCAAGGAGCTCAAAGCCCGCTACCCCGACGACCCCCTGATCGCGTTCCACGCCGGGCGCCTCGCGGCCTCGGCGGGGGAGCGGCGGCAGAATCTGAAAGTCTCTGGTTGCACCATCATCATGGGAGAGAAATGAAAGCTTCGTCATTCGCCCTTGCGGCGGTACTGGCCCTCCTCGCAGCGACGTCTAGCGCGGTGCGGGCCGGCGAACTGGTGGTCATCGCCTCGACCGATTCGGAATTCGGGGTCGGCTCGGTGCTCGACGGCGCCCGGGCCATCCAAGTGGCCGACGGCCAATCCGTCACCCTGGTCTCGTCCGACGGTCGAACGCTGAAATTGCGGGGACCCTATTCCGGCAGGCCCGACCCGGCGCCGGACACCGGCGATAGCGGCTTGTTGGATGCGCTCGCCGACATCGTCAAGCCGACCAAGAAGGACGTCTCGACGGCCGGTATCATGCGCAGCTCGCTCTATGCCCCCAAGCAGCCCTGGGTCATCGACTCCGGCCAGTCCGGCGCCCATTGCGTGCTGCCGGGCCGCCCGGTCCTGCTGTGGCGGCCGATCGCCGTCGGCGCCGCCTCGGCGGCACTCAAAGCAGACGCTGACCCGGCTGGTGGGCAGTCCGGGGACCCGGCCGAGGTCACCTGGCGGGACGGCAGCTACACCGCGCCCTGGCCGGCCGGACTGCCGCTCGCCGACGGCGCCACCTACCAGCTCGAGTTCGCGGTCACCGGGAAGACCCAGCGCCTGAGCATCCATCAGGTTCCCGGCGAGCTGGACAGCGACGTGTCGCGGGCGGTCTGGATGCACGCGAAGGGTTGCACGGCCCAGGCCAAGGCGCTGCTGGGAACGCTCTCGTAGCCCGGCAGCCGGGGCTTACGAGCCCAGCTCCAGCAGGTGGTCGCCGCCGAGCTCGTGGCCGGCGGAGATCACGCCGCCGTACTGCGGCACCTGGGGCGCCAGCTCCGCAACGCGTGATTTGATCTGCTCGTAGAGCTCGGAGCCGACGGCGTCGGTCCGCATGTCCTCGAGTACGGTCAACAGTTGCCGGGTGAACACCGAGTGCCCGTCGCCGCCGGCGTCCTGGACCGGCTCCTCGCCGCCCGACGACAGGATCACCACCGAGCGCCTGTCGCGTATCTGGTCCCGGCTCAGCTCGACCCGCACGCCCCCGGCCTCGTGCTCGCCCGAGAGCAGGGTGCCGGAATAGCAAGAGTCCGCGATCAGCATGATGTTCTTGGACTGGATCGCGTTCAGCGCCTCCGAGATGCTGGGGTTCGAGATCCACTGTTCGGCAGTGTCGGTGCGCGCGTCCGCCGCCAGCCAGTAGCCGACGCCGGTGGACTCCAGCACGTAGCCGTGGCCGGCGTACATGATGATCGCGCTGTCCCGCTCGCCGAGCTCGTCGACCAGCGCCTGCAGGGCGGCCACGATCTCGGCCTTGGCCGGGTTCCTGAGCACCCGGGTCTCGTAGCCGAGCTTGCTTTCGAGCAGGGCGCCGACCGCCTCGACGTCGCCGATCGGCGTGACCAGGTCGGGGATCGGCTCGGCGTAGTCCTGAACCCCGATCAGCAGCGCGATGCGCCGGCCGCTGCCCGCGCGCATGCGCGCCGCCCGCACCGTGACCTTGGTGCGTCCGTCATCCTCGACCAGTTCCTCGACCGCCAGCTTCAGGGTCTGGTTGCGCTTTTCCTTCTGCACCCGCAGATAGAGCCCCAGGTAGGTCAACAGCTTGCCGCCGCTCAAACCCATGGCCTGCAGCTCCGCCTTCATCCGCGCCTGGCTCACGTCGCGGCCGGCGAGCACATCCTCGAAGACCTGGCCGATCTCCTGGGCCAGGGGATCGCCGCTGGCCAGCAGCCCGTCGACCACCTCGGCGCCGTCCAGCGTCTCGAAGAACGCCGCCTGTTCGCCGAGCGTGAGCTCGCCCTCGCCGCTCATGTAATCGATCGCCTCGGCGAGGGATTCGGAGGTTGCGATCTCCTCGACCACGGCGACGGTCTCCTCGATCGTGGTGGTCTCGCTCGCCGTCGTGTCGAGCGGCTCGACGATGGTGGTCTCGGTCGTAGTGCTGGCGGTCGTGGTGTCCGTGGTCGTGGTGTCCGGGCTGGTGGTGATCAGCGACGTTGTTGAATCGACCGCCGCCGCCGTCGTGCCCGTCAGGGTCAGCGGGATGGTGAAACCGTTGAAGGTGAAGGGCCCGCCGCCGGTCGCCGTCAGCACGATGGCGTCGGCGGCGTCCTGTCCGCTCAAGCCGCCGACGCTGCCGGTCAAGGCCGCGCTGGCGCTCATTATATCGAGTTCGCCCGCGTCGATGTCGCCGCCCGAAACGCCGCCGCTGATGCTGGTGGTGGATTGCAGGCCCAGATAGCCCGACGCGCTCGAAGTGAGGCCGACGAACACGATGCTGGCCGGCCCGACATCGCTCCCGATCCGCAAGAACGGACCCGAATAGGAGAAGCCGTCCAGCTTGATGCTGGTGGCGTCGGGCCCGCCGAGATTGAGAGTGCCGCTGGTGGTGATCCGGTCGAGCTCGGAATCGGTCAGATTGAAATCGGCCGCCACCAGGCCGACCGAGAAGCTGCGGGCGGAGTTGGGACCGATCTTGATGTCGCCGGATCCGGTGTCGATGGTGCCCTGGATATCGATATCGGCGCCGATCAGGTCGAGCACACCGCCGGCGGTGGTGATCGTTTGGCCGGCGGCCAGCGTGACGGTTCCGACGCCGTCCTGCGCGCCCTCGGTCTCGGGCCGGTCGGCTTCCAGTATGAGATCGGCCCCGGCGGTGGAAATCGAGGAGTTGACGGTGAGGTGCCGGCCGGCAGAGAAATCGACCGTCTCACCGCTTGTCTGGTTACTGAAGGTGAGCCCGCCGGTGAGGCCGGCACTCACCAAGATGTCGTTGTCCGCCTCCAGCAGCACGTTGCCGGTCAGGCTTTCCAGGGCCGCCTCGCCGATGCTGAAGTTGCCGGCGCCGCCGTCCGCGAACAGGACCTCGCTGTCGCCCACCTCGGCATCGTCCGCGCCGGCGCCAGAGATGATCGAGATGTTGTTCGGGTCGAGCAGGATCAGTCCGGCGCTGCCGAGCGGCGCCGAGACGTCGGCGGTGCCGAAGAAAGCCAGGTTCTGCTTGCCCGAGACCTCGACCGAGCCGCCATCGCCACCGCCGGCGCCGCCCCGGGCGCTGATCGCGCCATAGTAGCGGGTATTCTCGTCGGCCCAGACGATGACCTCGCCGCCGTCGCCCTCGGTGATCGCATCGGCGGTGATGGTCGCGCCGCCGCCGACGTAGGTGTGACGCGCGTTGGGCTCGGGACCCAGGCCCTGGAAGGCGCCGCCGACCAGCGCGCGGCCGCCGCCGAGATCGCCGGAAACATCGATCCGCGCGTCGCCGATGAGTGCGACCTGGGCACCCAGCACCTTGACCGTGCCGCCGGTCTCCCCGGCGCCCAGGCCGGAGGCGTCCAGCGTGCCGGCGACCAGGGTGGTGCCGTTCGAGCCGCCGTCGAGCACGATTTCGCCGTTGCGCAGCTCGGCCGAGCGCGCCTGGATGTAGCCGGTCATGTTGATGGCGCTGTCGACCACGTCCTGGGCCATGCTGACGGTGATCAGCACCCGGCCGCCGTCGGCGGTGATGGCGCCGCTGTTCTCGACCAAGGCCGCGAGCGGGTTGCTGTCCGGATCGGTCAGCCGCGCGACCACCTCGCTGCCGGCCTGGAACACGATCAGGTCGTCGCCGTAGGGATCGATGGTGGCGCTCATGGCGCCGGCCAGGACGACCCGGCCCAGCCGGGCCTCGATCACGCCGGAGTTCCGGACCCAGGGCGCGACCAGCGCGATCAGGCCGCCCTCGGCCGCGGTGATCAGGCCCCGGTTGACGATGCCCGCGGTGGCCGTGCCGGAGATATCGAAATCGAGCTGCCCGACCAGAAAGTCCTGGTCGCGGATGTCGTGGACCGAGGCGATCAATCCGGCCACGTCGACCACCGCGTCCGGGCCGAAGACGATGCCGTTGGGATTGATCAGATAGACCCGTCCGTTGGCCGACAGGCGGCCCAGGATCTCGGAGACCTGGGCGCCGGTGACCCGGTTGAGCGCGACCGCCGAGGCGGAGGGTTGCAGGAATCGGGTCAGCTCGCCGGCCCCGATGCTGAACGTCCGCCAGTTTATGATGGTCTGCTCGGAGCGTTGCTCGATGACCACCTCGCCGGGGCCCGGCTGGGTGATCGTCGCATCGCCCGCGACCACGGTGCCGCCTTCGGGGTTGGCGCGGGCCGCGCCGCCCGCGAACAGGATCGCGACCACCAGCGCAATGGCTGGAAGCCGGATCGGATTGCCGTGCTGCGCCGCCCTCATGGTTCAGAACCTCGCCGATAGCCGGAAGAAAATGCGCGCGGCCGTGCCGTTGTCCTCGAGCGCCACGGGCCGGGTCATCGGTTTCGCCAGCTCGAGCTGTCCGCTCACGCTGTCGGTCAGGCCGAAGCGCAGGCCCAAGCCGGCGGAAGCGCCCGAGCGCCTGGCCTCCGGCCCCTCGGCGCCGATGTCGTAGGTCGCGCCGAGGTCCCAGAACCCGTATAGTTGATAGAAGTTTAAGAATTCCGAATCTGGCTGGCCGGTGACCCGGATCTCGGCCACCACGGCGCCGCCGTGATCGCCGGTGAGTTCCGAGGGGTCGTAGGCGCGGCCGAAGCGCGCGCCGCCGAAGGCGAACTCCTCGGACGCCAGCAGCGCCCTCGAGGCGAGTTGACCGGTCGCGGCCAGGTAGAGGCTGAGCCCGCCGCCCAGGTATTGGGTCCGCGACAGGCTGCCGGTGAGCTTGACGAACGCGCCGCTGCCGTCGGCGCGGGTCAGGAGCCGGTCGCCCTTCGCGGAGGCGTCGAACACGTCGAGGCCCTTGTGAATCTTGAGCTCCATGGCGGCGCGGCCGTTCCAGGGATCGGTGAACGCGGCGCTGGCGCCCAGCGATACCACGCTGAGGCGGTCGCGGAACAGCCGCGCGCTCACGGCGTCGGAATCGACCTCGCGGTAGGTGAACCCGGCGGACAGCGTCAGGTTGGCGTTGCGGCTGCGGATCACCGGGTGCGTGACCTCGGCGCTCAAAGCGGTCGACTCGCTGAACAGGTCCAGGTCCTTGAGCACGTCGCCGGGCTCGGAGCGGCTGTAGCTGAGGGAAAGCGACAGCGCGGTGCCCTCGCTGCTCAGCACCTGGTCGTGGCGGATGCCGGCGAACTGGGACCGCTTGGGCGTCTTGGCCCGGCTGTAGGTCAGGGTGGTGCGGTCGTAGAGCCCGAGCAGCGAATTTCCGGTCACGGACACCAGCCCCTGCAGCGGGCCGGTGGTTTTCGGCGCGCGGTTGTCGAGGTTCGCGACCGCCTCGACGGTCTGGTGCTTGACCTCGAAGATCAGGTCGGCGGCGCCGGGGGTCTCCTCCGAGGGCCGGAGGACGGCGCGCACCTGGGCCCCGGGCAGGTCGTTGGCGAGCAGCGAATAGCGCTCCAGGACCGCCACCTGGAACGGCCGCGAGGCCTTGATCTTCTCTCCCCAGGCGCGGAACAGCCCGGCGCGGCCGCGGGTCTCGCCCTCGACCAGGACCTTGTCGATGAAGCCCTCGACCACGGTCAGGCGGACCTTGCCGGCGCGGATCGTCTGCGGCGGCACGATCGCCTGGGACAGGGTGTAGCCGTCGTTGCGGTAGCGCGCCGTGACCGCCTCCGCCAGCGCGAACACCGCATCGAGCGCGATTTCCCGGCCGAGCAGGTCCTGATACAGCGGCCGCAGCTGGTCCGGTCGGTAGACCGTCACCCCCTCGATCGCGACGGCGGTGAGCAAGAAGCGGAGTCCTTCGCCGGCCGGGTCATCCGAGGCATGAGTCTCGGCCAGCTGGGCCCCGCGTGCCACTGCGGGATGGGCCGGACCAGGCAGGGGCAGGGGCGCGCTGAGCGCGTCGCCGAGCCCCGGCGCCTCCGGCCAGCCGAAATCGGTGAGCGGAATGACCACGGCGCCGCCACCGCTCCCGGTCAGGCCCGGCGATGCGAAGGCGAGCAAAAAGGCCGCCGTGGCGCCCAGGGTGGCCGGGGCCAGCGCGGTCCATATCTTGAGGCGGCGCGCCATTTCACCACTATATATGGCCAGGAGTTCCGCGCCGATAGGAAAATACCCGAGTTTGCCGGCGCCCCGCGCTCAGCCGCGGGCCAGGATCTCCTCGACGATGACCTGGACCGCGAGCGCGTCGCGGAAACTGGGCATGCTGTGGGGTTCGCCGGCGAGGAAGGCGCGGAAGTTGTCGAGCATGCGCAGGTAGCCGTCCTGGCGCGGGTCCTCGAGCTCGGTCAGCTCGTCCCGCCACGGCCCGCCGGCGCTCGACTGAAGCCGGTTCCAGTCCCACAGTCGGTAGGAACGCTCGGCGCCCCAGACCGTGAACTCGATCTGGTCGGGACCGGCCCCACCGGCGCTGCCGGCCGCCGAAATCGGCACCCCGCCGCAGTCCAGGCGCGCCAGGAAGTGGGTCTCGCAGAGCTTCGGGTCGGCCGGATAGCGCACCGAGGCGTCGATCAGCTCGGCCGGGCCGAACAGGCGCTGGACCAGGTAGACGAAGTGGGAGAAGACCTCGCGCACATAGCCGCCCTCGGCGCGCTCGGCCAACCAGGCCGCATTCTCCTGCCAGTCGCGCGGCCAGCGCGAAAAGTGCAGGCGCAGCTCGGCGCCGGCGATGGCGCCGAGGGCGCCGTCCTCGAGCGCCGCGTCGATCGTGTTGGCGGCCTGGCCGTCGGCGAAGGGAAAGTTGATCGCGTTCGGGGTGTTCGAGTCCTCGACCGCCCGCACCAGCGCCCGGCTCTCGGCCAGGTCGACGCCGAGCGGCTTCTCGCAGAACACGGTCTTGCCGGCCGCGATCGCCGCCCGCGCGTGCTCGGCGTGCGCCGCCGGCGGGCAGGCGATGTAGACCACCTGGACGCGCGCATCGGCGATGATCTCGGCCGCGGTCTCGCCCAGGGGCAACTGGGGGAAGGCAGCCTCGGTACGCGCCCGCGCCGCCGGACTCGGGTCCCAGCCGCCGACCAGGGCGAAGCCGCCGTGGGCGATCATGTTGGTCAGCATGCGATGGCCCATGATGCCGAGCCCGATGAACGCGATATTGGGGGTCATTCGAAACCTTTTCGTCGTGGCCCGCGCGCCGGTGCGCGGGCGGGCGAGAGTAGCCGCCTCGGTTTCGCGGGCACAAGGGGGGCTGGCGCTGGATCGTGTCCCGGTGTGAAATTCGATGCGCCGAAAGCATCAAGCGGACCCGCATGTCGTGCCACCGCCCGAAGCCGCCGGGGAAAAGCGGTTCCCCTGGCGGCTGAATCGAAATACGATTTCCGCGAACTTGGAGATTGTCCGGGAAACGCCGTTTTGGGCGTCTTGCCCGGACCGGGGACGAGACCATGGAATACCGCGTGATTTCCGCCGACTGCCACATCGACCTTCCGTGGCTGCCGCCGGACCTGTTCACCGCCAATGCGTGCCGGGCGTTGAAGGGCCGCATGCCCTATGTCACCGACGGCGACAAGGGCCCGGTGTGGGTGAGCGGGAACGGCGCCACCTTCGGGCTCCAGAACGGCATGGGCTCGGCGGGGCGGGAATACATCCCCGGCCAAATCCAACGCTCCGACCGGATGGCCGCCGAGGGCCTTTACGAGGACGGCAAGAAGGGCATCCGGCGCTTGACCGACCCGGAGCTCCGGATCAAGGACCAGGACCGGGACGGCATCCAGGCCGAGGTGCTGTTCGGCATCCTCGGCGCCGGCGCGCGCCTGAACGACGGCCCCGCGGCGACCGAGATGATGCGCATCTACAACGACTGGCTGGCCGATTTCTGCGACCGCCGGCCGGAGCGCTTCGCCGGCCTGGCATCGATCCCCAATCACGACGTCGCCGCCGCCGCCGCCGAGATCGCGCGGGTCGTCAAGCGGGGCGCCCTGCGCGGCCTCGAGGTCGCCAACAGCTGGGACATGAAGCCCCTGTTCGATCCCGATTGGGACCCGTTGTGGAAGGCCGTCGCCGAGTCCGGCCTGCCGCTGCACTTCCACACCATCGGCGCCAAGAAACCGGATTTCGAGTCCATGCCGCCGTTGCAGGGGCGCCAGGCCCACGCCGTCTACATCACCGGCTTTCAACTCGGCATGGCCCGAATCCTGATGGAGATCATCTATTCCGGCGTGCTCGAGACCTACCCCTCGCTCCAGGTCGTCATCGCCGAGAGCGGCATCGGCTGGATTCCCTATCTCCTGGAGCGAATGGACATGGAGTGGGAGGAGCAATACCAGGACCTGACGCTCAAGATGAAGCCGAGCGCGTACTGGCACCGCCAGTGCTTTGCGACCTATCAGAGCGACGAGACCGGGCTCCGACTCCTCGACATCCTGGGCGAGGACAACGTCATGTGGGGCTCGGACTTCCCCCATCCCGACGGCGTGTGGCCGGATTCCCAGGCGTTCATCGAAAAGGAACTCGGCCACCTGCCGGCGGCGACTCGCCACAAGATCGTCTGCGGCAACGCGGCCGAGCTTTACGGCTTCGAACTTTGAACCCGAAGGTCGTTACCCCGAAGGTCGTTACCAGGGACCTTTGGTATTACGCCATCCACCAGCGCTCGATGAACCTCAGGCCGTCGACGTCCCAGTTGCCCCACATCGGCCCGTGCTGGACCTTGTCGGCCATCGCGAAGACGTAGCTGGTAAAGACCGGTATCACGACCCCGCCCTGGTCGCGCACGAGGAGCTGCATCTCGGCGTACATTCCGGCCCGCTTGGCCTCGTCGAGCTCGGCGCGGGCCTCGACCAGAAGCTTGTTGAAGCGCTCGTGGTTCCAGTGGGTGTCGTTCCACGCCACCCCCGCCGCATAGGCGGTCGAGAACATCCAGTCCTCGGTCGCCCGGCCGCTCCACGAGACGGCGACATAAGGCTTCTTCAACCAGACGTTCGACCAGTAGCCGTCGGCGGGCTCGCGGATCAGGTTGATCTCGATCCCGGCCCGGGCGGCGTGCTCCTTGTACAGAATCGCCGCATCGACGGCGCCTGAATAGGCCCCGTCGGAGGCGCTGAGATCGATCTTCAGCGACGAAAGCCCGGCCTGCTTCAGGTACCACTTCGCCTTGTCCGGATCGTAGGTGCGCTGCGGAATGTCCCCGGCATGAAAACGGTTGGCGCGCGCGATCGGATGGTCGTTGCCGAGCTCCGCGTAACCACGCCAGACCTTTTGCACCAGCTCCTCGCGGTCGATGGCGAGCTTGAGCGCCATGCGCACGTTGTTGTCGTCGAACGGCGCGACGTCGGTAAACATCGCAAAGGTCTTGTGCGACGTGCCGGTCGATTGTTCGACCCGAATCCCCGATTTCTGTTTGAGGCGGTCGACGGTCTTCAGATCGACGGTGCTCATCACGTCGATCTCATCGGTCATCAGCGCGTTCGTGCGCGCCGCCACGTCCTGGATGCCGATCAGCTCGACCGCGTCGAAGTTCGCCCGCCCCGCCTTCCAGTAATTCGGGTTGCGTTTGGCGGTGGCGCGCACGCCGGGCTCGAAGCTGGTCAGGCTGTAACCGCCGGTTCCCACGCCGGACCGCCAGTCCACCTTCCCGTCCTCGGCCGGCATGACGAGGAGGTGATAGTCCGACATCAGGAAGGGCAGGTCGGCGTTGCCGCCGCTCAAGGTGACGACCACGGTATCCTTGCCGTCCGCCTTGATGTCCTCGACCGCGTCGAGGATCGATTTCGCCGCCGAGGTGCTGTCCTCGCCACGGTGATGGTTGATCGACGCGATCACATCGTCGGCGGTCATGGTCTTGCCGTTGTGGAACTCGATGCCCTTGCGGAGCTTGAAGGTCCATGTTTTGGCGTCGGACGACGCCGACCAGCTCTCGGCCAGCTCACCGACCAGCTTGCCCTGGTTATCGACTTCGGTCAGGCAGTTCCTCAAACACCCGAAGTTGAAAGCGATGATGAAGGTATCCGGGAAGGTCGCCGGGTCGAGGGTGTCCGTCGTCGCGCCGCCGTCGAGCCCGGCGCGCAGCAAGCCGCCTTTTTTCGGCGTCGCCGCGCGGGCCTCCGACAGCAGCGACGTGGCCGCGGCGATCGACAGGCCGAGGGCCGTCGCCCCTTCCAGGAATTTACGACGAGACATCCCGCCTTGGGCGAGGCGGGCCATCAACCGAGAAACCGAGTTCTCATTCCATGCGTTTGGCATCGTCCTCCCTCCTTTGTTGTTTATCATCCGGCATTATCCCGAGTGGGCGCGGATCTGGCCTTAACTATAGCCACTACTGCCTGAATAAGTAAACCGGGTTTCACCACCGAAAGGCCGTAGTGATGACGGCAAACCCAACCCGTCTCCAATCGTCAAAACCACTTACGATCAGGGGGGGTCCATAGACGACGAAGCCGATCAGAGGTCCAGTTCGACCCAATAAGGCCGATGATCCGAGCCTTGCGCGGCGCTATCGACATAGGCGTGCTTGACCTTGCGCCCCAAATGCGGATCGACGAAGCAATAGTCCAGCCTC
Source organism: Pseudomonadota bacterium (assembly GCA_022572685.1). GTDB lineage: Bacteria > Pseudomonadota > Alphaproteobacteria > Kiloniellales > J153 > JACZVL01. The sequence goes on along the minus strand of JACZVL010000007.1, from coordinate 2,395 downwards.
AGACCATGGCCGGGGGAACAATCGGGTGGATCGGGCAACCAGGTATTGCTATCGCCGGATCGGTCGTTCGCCACCGTCCAACTATCGACAAAGCTGTCCAGATGTCCGACTCGACCGCAGAAAGGATCGATGGTGCCGACCATTCGTTGGTATTCTTCGCTCTCCGGTTCGCTATTGAAGTCGCCCATCACGATGGTTTCTTTGGGCATGGGCGGCAGAGTTTCACCATTGCTCCAATCTTGCTCGATCAAATGCTTTGCATCGACCGCATCGGCAAACAGCCCATCGCCGGTCCAGGCACCGCCGTTGGTTTGGGCGTGCCGGTGGCAGTCGAGCAATCGGTCGATCTGCAGGAGCCGCTCTCGGGTCGAGACGGCCGAGAGATGGATAGAATAAACCCTCAGAGGCCCCGAGGGCGTGTCGACGACGCACTCGATTCCTCCGGTGTCCATATTCAATCGATTCACCGTGCCCAGCTTCGGGAGCAAAATGATACGAGACGCCCGGATCGGCCAGCGCGAGAGCAGCATAGGCCCGAATTGACGACGCCTGTTGACAACCGTGCCATCGCCCTTGCGTTCGCTGGCGTCGACATCGAAAGCCGGGCAGTAGACCCAGTAGAAATCCTTCAAGTGCCGCCCCAGGATTTCCGGCTGATCGCTCATGCCGCTTCGCTTCCAGAAGCGCTCGACTTCCTGCAGGCCGATGATGTCGGCATCCCGCACCGTCTCGGCGATGCGCCCAAGATCGGTTCGCTGGTCGATGCCCAATCCAAACCGAATGTTGTAGGTCACGAGCTTCATTTCGTCTTGCTCCGGGAATATCGCCCAAACGCGCCATGGGGCTCCTGGTGGACAGACACTGATGCTTGGTCACGTCGTCGACCCGTGCGCTTTTTCTAGATTCCCAGTGTATTCTTGGTGAACCAAGCGCCTGAATTCAACTGTTAAAGAGGATGCTGGATGAATAATTCGTAAATATTGAGAGACCCGGTCCGGAGATACCACTGTGGGCCTGGTGGATTATTCACGAGACGGCCCGAAGAGGGCGGTGTAGTGTGGATTAATCTATTGAAATGACACATGATTTTGGCGTTCAAACAAAATCACATGGCGACCGAGAAACCCACGGCTCACCGTGGCCGGGCCACGCTCGGCGATGGGCGCCTTGGCAAGGCGGCGCCGGCCATGGACACTGGCCCGCGGGACAACGCACCGACAGGGGCACCGACAGGGGCACCGGCAGGGGCACCGACGGAGGCAAACAGATGAAGCTCTTGCAGGATCGGTCGGCGATCATCACCGGCGGCGGCACGCCCGGCGGCATCGGGCGGGCGACGGCGCGGCTGTTCGCCGAACACGGCGCGCGGGTCGCGATCCTGGACCTTGCGGAGACCGATCCGGCGGCCGCGGCGGCGGAGATCGGGCCCGAGCACCAGGGCTACGTCTGCGACGTGCGCGATGGCGCCGCCTGCCGCGCCACAGTCGAGCAGGTAGCCGTGAGTTTCGGCCGGATCGACGTGCTGATCGGCAACGCCGGCGTGGTCCACGGCACCCGCATCGACGACATCACGCGGGCCGAGTACGACGAGGTCGTCGATACCAGCCTGCGCGGCAACTTCCAGATGTCCCAGGCGGTGATCCCGCATCTGCGCGCGCGCGGCGCAGGGACCGGCGCGGGGACCATCGTGCTGGTCTCCTCGATCGCCGGCCAGGTCGGCGGCGGGCTGTTCGGCAGCTCCCACTACGCCGCCGCCAAGTCCGGCATCTTCGGCCTCGCCAAGGCGCTGGCGCGCGAGCTGGCGCCGGACGGCATCCGCGCCAACGCGATCGCGCCCGGGGTCATCGACAACGACTTCACCAAGGGCCGCATGACCCGCGAGATCAAGGACGAGATCGCCAAGAAGGTGCCCCTGGGGCGCCTGGGGACCTCGGAGGAGGTCGCCAAGTGCTGCCTGTTCCTGGCTTCCGACCTCTCGTCCTACGTCACCGGCACCGTGCTCTCGGTCAACGGCGGGCTGCTGATCTCCTGAGCGCGGCGCGGGGATAAAAATAGGCGCTTCATATTCACGGAATGAAAATTGTATGATCCAGGCGTCCGTTCCGGAACGCGGCGAAGATCGCGGCACCTAGGAACCACGGGGAGGCGTTACGGGTGAGTCCGGCCAGCGAAGAACAACCGGAAGCGACGGGAACCGCCCGGTTGGCGCTGCGGGCCGGCTACGGCGCGGCTTTCTTCGTCGCCTCGGGCGGCGCCCTGGTGATGGAGATCACGGCCGGGCGGCTGCTCGCGCCCTACGTCGGCATGTCGCTCTATAGCTGGACCGCGATCATCGCGGTGGTGCTCGCCGGGCTGTCGCTCGGCAACTGGTGCGGCGGCTATTTGAGCGAGCGCC
>JACZVL010000131.1 GCA_022572685.1 Pseudomonadota bacterium | reverse complement strand
GGCCTGCGCAACGGCAGGTTCATGAGCTGGGCCAGGCTGAGCGCCGTCAGATCGGCCGGCAGGTCGCCGTTTCCGGCCGAGAGCGCGGCCCCGCCCCCTGGGGCGGCCCCTGGGGCGGCCACCGCCGGCGCGACCGCGGGCAGAGTCTCCTGAGGCCGGTCCCGTCCCCGGGGCGCGTCGTCCCGGTCCGGTTCGGCGTGGCTGCCGACCCGCAGACCCATGAGGTCCTCCAGGCTGAGCGCCATCAGATCGGAAGGAAGCGACTCGCCCGCCTCCGGGCCGGAGAGCGGAACCGCCGCCTGAAGCGCCACCAGATTGTTTGGGACCTGAGCCAAGGGATCCCCTGGGTTGCGGGTTGAACGAAGTCTCCAATAATAATAACACGAGGTAAATAACTCCTTTCTAAAGCGTTGTTATTTATATAAAAGTGCATTAACTTGAAATAATTACGTGAGTAATTCCGCCGTTTGTTTAGTTAAATGTTGTTATTGTTAATAACAGAATGTTTTATTTGGAAAAAGCGCCTTTATGCCACAGGTCCTTGGCGGCGGGTCCGGCTTTTCCGCGGCCCGCGCGGCGCCTGCCGCGGCCGTGGCTCAATTCACCGAATATTGAGACTTGGCGGCGAATATTCCTTCGGTCCCCTCGGAGGGGCCACGGGCGGTCCCCTCGGAGGGGCCACGGGCTTCTGAACACGAACCAGCACCGGAGCGCCTTGCTTGAAGTACCTGCGGCCCTTTCTCGCGGTATACGGAACCGGCATCGTCGGCACTTTCGCGTGGCTGTTCTTCGCGCTGTCCGGGACCTCCGCCTGCGCGTCGGGCGCGCTGTCATGCCGGATCGTGGTCGGCCTGAGCGGTCAACTGGCCTTGGTCTGGCCCGCCTATTGGGGCGGCCGAATCTCGGGCAACGCCGCCATGACGCCGATGGTGCCGGTCGAGGTGGTGGCGATCGCCATCCTGGTCTTCTTGGTGGTCCTGCTTTTGGCCCAGGCCTACACGTTGATCAAGCGGTCCGCTTCCACCCCGCCACGCGACGAACCACTGATCCGCACCGGCGAGCCCAACCGCCGCGATCAGAGTCAGTCCGCGCCCTGGCCCCGCGGCGCCCGATTCTAGACCGGCGGCCCCCTGGCGACACCGGCTGGGCGGCGTCAGCTGCGGTTCGCGACGCCCGCCTGCGAGTTTTTTTTAGGTTGTGAAGGCCCGGGCGATCGGGTCAAATCCCGACCGGCCGAGATAACCGAACCGCCCGGACGGGCCCCAAGCAACCACTTCAAAGCGAGTTATGACCGAGACGGAAACCAGTTCGATCCGCGTTCTCGTGGTCGACGATCAACGGACCATGAGGGAAATCATCCGCCGCCTGCTGGGTCAGATCGGGGTTCGCGATGTCGACGACGCCGAGGACGGCGAACAGGCGCTCGAGAAGCTGCACAATCCGACGGCCGAGAAGCCGGACATCGTCATCTGCGATTTGCACATGGACAAGATGGACGGCATGGATTTCTGCAACCATGTGCGCCGCGACAAGAACGACGCCATCCGCGGCCTCCCGATCATCATCCTGACCGGCGAGCAGGACACCTTCGTGCACGACGTGACCAAGCAGGTCGGCGCCACCACGGTGCTGGTCAAGCCGGTCTCCGCCGAGGATCTCAAGACCCAGATCGAGGCCGCGATCGGCTTCACGATCTGACCCGCGCGCAAGCCCTCCCAGACCCGCCGCCCGCCCCCCGGGCCAAACGGAATCGGCGGCTCCGCGAAGCCACCGAACCCACGATCCGAAAACTTAGGAAAATTGGAGCGGGCGGTGAGATTTGAACTCACGACCCCAACCTTGGCAAGGTTGTGCTCTACCCCTGAGCTACGCCCGCATCCGGTTCCTCGAACAAGAGGCGAGATAATACCTTTCGCGCCGCTTTGCAAGGTTCTAGCTGGGCGCCCGGGCCCGAGCCGGGCCGATCTCGATTTCGGCTTGCGCCGGGGGCCCCGGCCCGGCTATGAGGCCCGCGACGAGATCGGGCCACCCCCTAACCCCGCGAGCGCGCCGCCCATGTCCGAACCGGAGTCCGCCACCCTGCCCACCAGCCCCGAGGCCCTGCTCGCCCGCCTGGCGGAGCTCGACATCGCGGTTTCGATCTTCTCGCACCCGCCGGTCTTCACCGTGGCGGAGGCCAAGGCGCTGCGCGGCGAGCTCGAGGGCGGCCACATCAAGAACCTGTTCCTGCGCAACAAGAAGGGCGCCATGTGGCTGGTCACCTGCCTGGAGGACCGCGACATCGACCTCAAGGCGCTGGGCCAGGCGCTCGGCGCCGGGCGGTTCTCCTTCGCCAGCGCGGCGCGCCTGATGACCTACCTCGGCGTGCTGCCCGGCGCGGTCACTCCTTTTGCGGTGATCAACGACACCGAGGGCAAGGTCCAGGTCGTGCTCGACCGGGCCCTGCTCGACTGCGATCCGGTCAACGCCCATCCGCTGGTCAACGACCGGACCGCGGCCGTCGCCCCCGGGGACCTGGTGCGATTCCTGGAAGCCGTCGGCCACCCGCCGCGGATTCTCGATCTCGGCAACCTTTGAAGGAACCGCCGGCGGTTCTTCGATCCGGCCCCAGCCTTGCGCGGCCCCATCAAAAGCGCCATGTATTGACCGGCCTTATACCAAGGGTCCTTGATATCAACCACGGGCGAAGACTGTCATGGAAACCATCATCGGGACCGGCGGCCCAGGCGGCGGCCCAGGGGACGGCCCGGGCGGCGGCCCAGGCGACGGCCAACCGCCCGCCGACCTGATCAAGGACAGCGACACCGCGCGCTTCACCCAGGACGTCATCGAGGCCTCGATGACGACTCCGGTGATCGTCGACTTCTGGGCGCCGTGGTGCGGCCCCTGCAAGCAGCTGACCCCGGCCTTGGAAAAATCGGTCCGGGCGGCGCGCGGCGCGGTCCGCCTGGTCAAGGTCAACATCGACGAGAACCAGAGCCTGGCCGCCCAGCTGCGCATCCAGTCGGTGCCGGCGGTCTATGCCTTCTTCCAGGGCCAGCCGGTCGACGGCTTCGTCGGCGCCCAGAGCGAAAGCCAGATCAAGGACTTCATCGCGCGCCTGGTGGCTCAGGGCGGCGGGGCGCCCGGTCCTTCGCCGGTCGATCAGGCCCTGGAACAGGCCCAGGCCGCCCTCGACGGCGGTCAGCCGGCCGCCGCCTCGGCCCTCTACGGCCAGGTGCTGCAGCACGAGCCCGACAACGAGGCCGCCCTGGCCGGCATGGTCCGCTGCTATCTGGAATCGGGCGACGCCGCGGCGGCGCGCGAAAGGTTCGACGCGCTGAGCGAGGAGATGGCGGCCAAGCCCGCCTTCGTCTCGGTCAAGGCGGCGCTCGAGCTGGCCGAGCAGACCGCCGATAGCGGCCCGCTGACCGAGCTCGAAGCACGGGTGGCGGCCAGTCCGGCCGATCATCAGGCGCGCTACGACCTGGCCATCGCACTGCACGCGGCCGACCAGCGCGAGGCCGCGGCCGAGGCGCTGGTCGAGATTCTGCGGCGCGATCGCAAATGGAACCAGGAGGCCGCGCGCCACCAGCTGCTCAAGTTCTTCGAGGCCTGGGGGCCGACCGACCCGATCACCTTGAGCGCGCGGCGCCAGTTGTCGTCGCTGCTGTTCTCATGAGCCCATTCTCATGAGCCCATTTTCATGAGCGTGGGCGCGTTTCGGCCCGGCTTCGAGGAACTGCCGCGGGTGGTTCCCATCTTTCCGCTGCCCGGGGTGCTGCTGCTGCCCGGCGGGCGGCTGCCGCTCAACATCTTCGAGCCGCGCTATCTGGCCATGGTGCGCGATGCGCTCGCCGGCGATCGCGCGATCGGCATGATCCAGCCCCGCGAGGCGGCCGCCGACGTCGGTGCCGCCAAGGTCTACGAGACCGGTTGCCTGGGCCGCATCACCGCCTTCAGCGAGACCGACGACGGCCGCTACCTGATCACCCTTACGGGGCTGATCCGTTTCGACGTGGCGCGCGAGCTGCCGCCCATGGAGGGCTATCGCCGCGTGACCGCCGGCTACGACCGGTTTCGCCACGATCTCGAGGACGGCCCGGGGGACGGCCCGGGGGACCGCACTGCGGACGGCGCGGATGGAGCGGGCGGCGCGGCCGGGGCATTCGACCGGGCGCGCTTGCTGGAAACCTTGGGCTGCTATTTCGAGGCCCAGGGGATCGAAGGCGACTGGAAGGCCATCGAGGAGGCCGGGGACGCCGCGCTGGTGACCTGGCTGGCCATGCTCTGCCCGTTCGCCGCGCCGGAGAAACAGGCGCTGCTGGAGGCCATGAGCTTGGCCGAGCGCGCCCGCGCGATGACCGCGATCATGGAGATGGCGGTCCACCAACCGGGTGGCACGGGGCCCGCCCATTGACCGGGGGCCCATTGACCGGGGGCCCATTGACCGGGGGCCCATTGACCGGGGGCCCATTGACCGGGGGCCCATTGACCGGGGGCCCATTGACCAGGGCCCCGGTGACGAGGGCCCCGGTAACGAGAGAGGGAACAGTGAGATGAGCGAAGCCAAGGTGGGCGTCGACCCGAAGCTGCTCGAGATCCTGGTCTGTCCGGTGACCAAGGAGACGCTCGAATACGACGCCGCCGCGCAGGAGCTGATCAGCCGCAAGGCCGGGCTCGCCTATCCGATCCGCGACGGCATCCCGATCATGCTGCCCGACGAGGCACGCCAGTTGGACGATTGAGCCGATGACGACAACCTTCGAGACGAAACACTGGCCGGAAGAGATTCGCTACGTTTCGGAAGACAAGCGCCTGGAGGTCGGCTTCGACAACGGGGTGCGGTTCTCCTACCCGGCGGAGCTGCTGCGCGTCGAAAGCCCCTCGGCCGAGGTCCAGGGCCATAGCGCGAGCGAGAAGAAGATCGTCGCCGGGCGCAGGCACGTCGGGATCATGGAAATCGAGCCGGTCGGCAACTACGCGATCCGGATCAAGTTCGACGACCTGCACGATACCGGCCTGTTCTCCTGGCAGTACCTCTATCAGCTGGGCGAGAACCAGGACGAAATCTGGCAAGCCTACCTGGACGGCCTGGAGGCCCAAGGCCTGTCGCGCGAGCCCGCACGCCGGAGCTAGCCGTACCGCCGGCTCACAGGTCCAGGCTACGGCGCGCGGCGGCGCGCTCCCAACTCCGGGCCGGGTCGACCGCGAATATGAGCGAGGGGTCCGCGGGGATAACGAACCAGTCGTCGCGGGCGAACTCGGACTCGAGCTGGCGCGGGCCCCAGCCCGAATAGCCGAAGGCGAAGAGCTTGCGCTCCGGGCCTTCGCCGCGGGCGAGCAGATGCAGCATCTCCGTCTCCGCGGTCATCGCCACGCCCTCGCCGACCAGGATGCTGCCCTCCAGGACCACCTCCGCGCTGTGCAACAGGAACCCTCGTTTAGGCTCCACCGGCCCGCCGTAGTAGACCTCGATCTCGCCCGCGACCTCGGGCGCCTCCAGGCCGAGGCGCTCGAACAGCCGCGCCAACGGCATGACGCCGAAGGGCCGGTTGACGATCAGGCCCATGGCGCCGCCGGCGTCGTGCTCGACCATGTAGATCACCGTATTCTGGAAGCGCGGATCGCCCATGCGCTCGGTGGCGACCACCAGGCGCCCGGCCAGGCTGCCGCTTCCCTCGCCCACGCTCGGTACGGCGCGTCCCTGTGCCCCCGGCGGCGGGACCAGCGATAGCGCCACAACCGCGATCAGGGCCACCAGCAAGCGGCGCGCGCGCGGCAACGGCATGAACGTCACGGTGAACATCGTGGGCATGGTCCTCAGCGCTCCTTGGTATCAGGCGGCACCCACGATGCTACCCCGGAAGCGATCCGTCTGCCAGCGCCGGCCCGGGGGGCCGCGCCAAGACTCACGGTGGGGCCGGGAACACCACCAGGGAGCGGTCCGCCGGCAGGCCGTCGAGGACCGGGCGCCAGGCCTCGGGGCAGGGTCGCCCGGGGTCGCCGCGGCGGCAGGGAACGCCATACTCGATCACCGCGCGCGCCGCCTCCAAGGCCGCGCCGCTGACCGGCAGGCCACCGGGCGCAAAAGGTGCGACCTGGAACACCCGCTGCGACACGTACAACGCCCGATCGCCGGTCACCACCCGCAGCACGGCGACCGCGCCCGTATTCGTACGCGTGTCGCGCGTACACGCGATAATCCGGAACCCGGTAGGAAATCCGTTCAATACGGTGGTCTCCACCTCGGTCGCGAAGGTGCCTTCGCAGACCTCCCCGCGCAGGTTGGTGATCTGATCCAGAAACGTACGGGGCGCCTTGCCCGCCAACTCGGGTACCACCTGGAGGGTGACGCGATCCGTCCAGCGTGCCGGCGTCTGCCCCGCAGGGAACCAGTCTCCGTGGCGTACGTCTCGCTCGGCGGAAGCGTCGTGCCGGGTCCAGCCCGCCGGCAGCGCCGCAATGTAGTACTCTCCGTCGCCACCCAAAAGCACCGCCGAATCGCCTTGTTGTGCGTACGTATGTATGTACGGAAAGGTAAGGAGCAGGCCGGCAGCGGCCAGGCCGCCGAGCGCCCGGAGCCATGCGATCCGGCCCCGGGCTCCATGGGCGTACGTGTTGGGCACCGGCGCGGCTAAAGCGCTTCGCCCCGGACCAGCCGCGGCAGATCGCCGACCAGGCCCATGGCGTGGCGCATGAAGAAGCGCTTCAGCGGCGGCGCCCGGTCGACCGCGGCCAGGCCCAGGTCCCGGATCAGCCGGAGCGGCCCGAGATCGTTGGAAAACAGCCGGTTGAGGCCATCGGTCGCGACCGCGAGCAGGGCCCCGTCGACCCGCCGCCAGCCCTGGTAGCGGGCCAGCACCTCAGCCGCGCCCAGATCCAGGCCCAGGCGGCGGGCATCGACCAGGGTCTCGGCCAGTGCCGCCACGTCGCGCAGGCCCAGGTTGAGGCCTTGGCCGGCGATCGGATGGATCACATGGGCGGCGTCGCCCACCAGGGCCAGGCGCGCGCCCACGCAAACCTCGGCCAACATCAAGCCGAGCGGGTAGCTCCAGCGCCCGCCGGCCTGGCGCAGGCGCCCCAACCCATGGCCGAAGCGGCGCTCCAGCTCGGCCGCGAAATCCGCGTCCGAAAGCGCCATCATGGCCGGCGCCAGGGCGCGCCGCTCGGTCCAGACCAGGGAGGAGCGATGGCCGCCTCCCCCGGGCGCATTTTCGGGCCCCGGGGTCATGGGCAGCAGGGCGAAGGGGCCCGAGGGCAGGAAATGCTCGTGGGCGACGCCTTCGTGGGGCGCCTCGTGGGCCACGGTGCAGACGATGGCGACTTGGCGGTAGTCCCAGCGGGTCACCCGGATGCCGGCCCCCTCGCGCAGCGCCGACGCCTTGCCCTCGGCGCCGACGATCAGCTGGGCCCGAATGCGCCGCCCGTCGTCCAGCACCGCCGACACCGCGCCCGGGCCGCGGTCCGCCGAGGACAGCCGCGCCGGCGCCAACAGGGTGAGGTTCGCGGCCCGCGCGGCGCTGGCCGCAAGCGCCCGCCGGATCGCCAGATTCTCGACGATGTAGCCGAGCGGCCCCTGCTGGCCGGGACCCAGCTCGTGGTGGTGGTAATGCAGAAAGAACGGCGACGCGCCGGCCCCGACCTTGCCGTCGGAGACCCGGATTTCCAGGATCGGCTCGGCCGCGGCGGCCATGCCGGGCCAGATGCCGAGCGCCGCCAGCGCCTGCTGGGTGCCGCGCGCGATCGCCGAGGACCGCCCGTCGTAGGCGGCGGACCGCAGCGCCGCCGGATCGGCGGCGTCGACCACCACCGTGGCGACCCCGGCGCCGGCCAGCGCGATGCCGAGCGTCAGGCCGACCATGCCGCCGCCGGAAATCAACACCTCGGTCTCGAGGGTTTCCGGGGTCTCGAGGGTCTCCGGGGTCTCGAGGGTCTCCGGGGTCTCGAGGGTCTCCGGGGTCTCGAGAGTCTCTGGAGTTTCGAGGCTTTCGGCCGGACGGGGCGCGGCGCCCGAAGCGCGGGATTCTGGCATGGCGGTACCATCCGCCCTTGGGCGCGGCTTGTCCAGCGCCCGGGCGGCGGGCCGGGAACGGGCGATTTATTGCCTATTTTTTCGGCGGCTATATCTAAACGACTATTTTTTGTGCACCTCGGCCCTTTTGGGCGGCGACCTATCCGCGCCCGATGGTTGGAGCCAAGCCACGGAAATCATGAGTGCTTTCGCCCCATCGCCGCGACCAACGGCGGCTGGCATGAATCTTGGGATAGGACCCCTTGAGTGGTGGCGGCCCAGGCGGCGGCTCTTGAGACCAGGTTCCCCTCCGGTGGAACCGCGCCGGCCCGCACCGAACCGAAAACGCGACCAGGAGGCACCCATGAGACGATTCGAAAAACTCGCACCCGGGGCCGGCGCGACCGCCGTGGCCCTGGGGCTCGCCGCCGGAGCCCTGATGCTCGGCGCAAGCCCGGCCGCCGCCGCGGTCTCGGCGGAAACCGCCTACGTGCTCAACACCTTCTCCTTCCTGGTGCACGGCTTCCTGGTGATGTGGATGGCGGCCGGCTTCGCCATGCTGGAGTCCGGCCTGGTGCGGACCAAGAACACCGCCACCATCTGCCTCAAGAACATCGCGCTCTACTCGCTCGCCGGGCTGCTCTACTACCTCCTCGGCTACAGCCTGATGTACGTCGACGTCGGCCAGTTCATCGGCTCCTTCGCCCTGCTCTACAACTCCTCCGGCGCCGAGCTCGCGCTGCTGAATGCCGAAGAGGCGACCCCGGAGCTGGTCGCGCCGGTGGTCGAGAACGGCTACGCGGTGATGTCCGACTGGTTCTTCCAGATGGTCTTCGTGGCGACCGCGGCGTCGATCGTCTCGGGCACCCTCGCCGAGCGCATCAAGGTCTGGCCGTTCCTGATCTTCGTGGTCGTGCTGACCGGCGTCATCTACCCGATCCAAGGCGCCTGGATCTGGGGCGGCGGCTGGCTCAGCGAGATCGGCTTCTCCGATTTCGCCGGCTCCACCGTGGTCCATTCGGTGGGCGGCTGGGCGGCGCTGACCGGCGCCGTCATCCTGGGCGCGCGCAAGGGCAAGTACGGCCCCGGCGGCCGGGTCAACGTCATGCCCGGCGCCAACCTGCCGCTGGCCACCCTCGGCACCTTCATCCTGTGGGTCGGCTGGTTCGGCTTCAACGGCGGCTCGCAGTTGGCGCTGGGCTCGGCGCTGGACGCCACCGCCATGGCCATCGTCTACGTCAACACCAACCTGGGCGCCGCCGCCGGGGTGGTCGCCGCCATGGCGCTCAGCCAGGTGCTGTACAAGAAGATCGACCTGACCATGGCGCTCAACGGCGCGATCGCCGGCCTGGTCTCGATCACCGCCGGGCCCGATCTGCAGAACCACCTGCTGGCCATCGTGATCGGCGCCATCGGCGGCATCCTGGTGGTGATCGTGGTGCCGCTGCTCGACAAGCTCAAGATCGACGACGTGGTCGGCGCGATTCCGGCGCATCTGGTCGCCGGTATCTGGGGCACGCTCGCGGTCGGCATCTTCGGCGATGGCGACCTCGGCATCCAGATCGTCGGCATCCTCGCCGTCGGCGCCTTCGCTTCCCTGGCCAGCGCGGCGCTGTGGCTGGCGCTCAAGGCCACCATCGGCATCCGGGTCAGCGAGGAGGACGAGGAACTCGGCCTCGACATGGCCGAACTCGGCATGGAGGCCTACCCGGAATTCGGTCACGGCTCCCGGACCATCTGACCGGCCCATCTGACCGGACCATCTGACCGGAAACCCGACCCAGCGGCCTCATCGAACCCCCACTTGGCCCGGGCGCGCTCTATCGCCCGGGCCGTTTTTTTACCTCGGGTTCGAGGTCAAGCCGCCGTTCAGTGTTGGTGTGCGATGGCTTGCCGCGAGATTTCGAAGCGCGTAGAATTGGTTATGCTCCATCCTTGAGTCGGAGCACGAGGACTATTCCGCACCCCACGGCGAGACACGGATACTCGGTGATCGACCGTCGCAATCTTTCGGCCCACTACCCCTTCGGCCGGCTCAACCGCCTGCTCGAGGGCGTGGA
>JACZVL010000130.1 GCA_022572685.1 Pseudomonadota bacterium | reverse complement strand
GAGCCGGGCCGGCCCGGGCCGGGAAGTAACCGGTGAGCCGGGGCGCCGAGACCCAGCGGGCGCGGCGGGCGCGACTCGCCAACCTGCGTCAGGAGCTGCTGGCGCCGGTCAGCGCGATCACCGGAATCGCCGCGGTCGCCGCCGCGGCCTTGATCCGCCGGGTCGCCTCCCAGCCGTCGATCACCGGCAGGCTCATGTCCATCAGGATGATGTCGGGATTTTCGCTCGACGCCAGCTCGACGCCCTTCTGGCCGTCCTCGCCGACCACCACCTCGTAGCCCCGGCGCGCCAGCCGCCGCGACAGCATGTCGCGGTTCATCTCATTATCCTCGACCAGCAGAATTTTCGCCATGTCCCCGGACACCCTTACTCTTAAGCCCCATAGCCAGCTCTTACGGCCCCTTGGCATGCCCTGGAGCCCTTGGGGCGGAAGTATATCGGCATCCCGGCGCGCGACACAATGCACCACGGGGCACCACGGGGCACCGCAGGCGCGGTGGATTCGCGGCCAGGCGGGCCCAGCAGGCTGCCCTCCTACCTCCGGCCCTTCGTCCAAACCCCGCGGGTATCCTGGGATTCGGGTCGATTCGCAGGGGCGCCCCGGGCGCTCTCGACGCCGCCAAGCGGCGTCGATAAACTCCCGCACGCGAAAATGTGATACAGACATCGGCGAAGTCCGGTTTTCACCGCCCGACTCGATGATACCATTGGCACCCGCCCCTTGGGGTGGTAACGCCAAGAAAGAACGGGGAGAACACCCATTCCCGAGCCACAGGACCGCATGCCGAGCTGGTGGCATTTCGCCACCTCCGAAGGCACCCCCGGATACGCCCTGATCATGGGCCTCGTCGTCGGCACCATCCTGACCGCCATCAACCAGGGCGATTTCATTCTGGCCGGCGAGACGCCCGATCTGGTCAAGGCCGGCCTGACCTACATGGTGCCCTACTGCGTCGCCACCTACGGCGCGGTCACCGCCAAGCGCGCCGCCTGGCGACGTCAACACAGCGGCACCGGCGCGCCGGCCCGACCGAAGGCCACGCGAAACTCGGCCTGACCGCGCGCCATCTTGAAGATATTCCGTTCCTGGGCTTGGAACCCGCGCCCGCTCTCAAGGCTTCGTTAAACCACCTGTCGTCTAATGCCGCCGGGTTCGGCAGGCGCCGCGGGGTGTCGCGCCCTTCCGGACCCTGGGGAAGACATGGCGGCGCGTCCGCCGTGCTGTGGTTGGGGCGATGGCTGGGATTCAGAGATTCGACTATCGTACCGTCGCGATCGCGGCCTGCCTGGCGATCGCGATCCTGCTCGTCGACGTCGTCCTGCCGCTCGGTGTCGCCGGCGGAGTGCCCTATGTCGCCGTGATTCTCTGCGGCTGGTGGTTGCCGCGCGCGCGATGGGTCCTGCTGCTCGCGGTGGCGGCGTCGCTGCTCACCGCCGTGGGCTACTTCCTCTCGCAGGACGGTGGCACGCCTTGGGTCGTCCTGACCAACCGGTTCCTGGCGCTGTTCGCGATCTGGGTGACGGCCGCGCTGGTCATCCGCGCGAAGCAATCGGACCTGGCCCTGCGCGCCGAGCAGAACCATCTGGAACGGCGGGTCGCCGCGCGCACCGGGGAACTGGCGGCGCTCAATCGCGACCTCGGCAAGAGCGAAACCGACGCGGTCGAAGCCTGGCGGCGGGCCGAGCGCGCGGAGCGGAGGCTGACCGGCGCAATCGAGAGCCTGCCTCAGGGTTTCGCGTTTTACGACGCCGAGGATCGGCTCGTCCTGTGCAATCGCACCTACGTGGAGCAAATCCAGCCGCGGGAGGCCGAGCCGCCTTACGGTAGAACTTTCGAAGACATTCTTCGGCGGTGGATCGTGGCCCGCCCTGTCAAGATAGCGCCGGAGCAGCGCGAGGCGTGGCTGGCCGATCGGGTGGCGGCGCACCGGCGGGCCGCTGGACAGATCGAAGTCCATGCCATGGACGGCCATCGCTACGCGGTGACCGAGCGGCGCACCCCCGAGGGAGACATCGCCGTCATCAGCACCGACGTGACCGAACGCAGAAAGGCCGAAGACGCCTTGCGCGAAAGCCAGGCCCTGCTCAAGGCGGTCGTCGATCACGCGCCGGTCGGCATCGCGATCAAGGACCGGAATGGGCGCTACATCCTGATCGGCCCGCGGCCGAAGACGGTGTCCGGCGTCACCAGCACCGACATGCTGGGCAAGACCGCCCATGATTTCTATCCGCGGGAGTTGGCCGATGCCGCGGTCGCGCACGACCGCGCCGTGCTCGAGAGCGGCGAGGCTAGCGAGGCGGAATATGTCGTCCCGCACGAAGACGGTCCGCGCACGATCCTCAACGTCAAGTTCCCGATCCCGGACGCCGAGGGCGCCACCGCGTCCATCGGCTCGATCGCCATCGACATTACGGATCGCAAGCGCGCCGAGGACGCCTTGCGCGACAGCGAGCGCACGCTGTCCACGCTGATGCGGAACCTGCCGGGCATGGCCTACCGCTGCGAGAACGAAAAGACCTGGTCGGCCGATTTCACCAGCACCGGCAGCGAAGCGCTGACCGGCTATTCGGCGGAGGACCTGCGCAAACAGAAGATCTCATGCGACGAGCTGATCCATCCGGACGACCGGGATTGGGTCTGGGACGAGACCCAGGCCGCCCTCGCCGAGAACCGGCCGTTCCAATACAGCTACCGCATCATCACCAAGACCGGCGAGGAGAAGTGGGTCTGGGAGCAGGGCAGCCGGGTCTCGGAACCGGGCTGCAAGCCTGAAATCCTGGTCGGATTCATCTCCGACATCACCGAGCAACGGCGGATGCAGGAGCACCTGCGGGAATCGGACAAGCTGAGCGCGCTCGGTCAACTGGCCAGCGGCGTGGCGCACGACTTCAACAACATACTCATGGTGATCAACGGCTACGCCAACCTGGCGCTGCGCGAACCGAACAACGTCACCAAGACGGAGACCGCGCTGAGCCGGATCGTGACCGCGGCCGACAAAGCCGCCGGCCTGACCAAGCAGCTGCTCGTCTTCAGCCGCCGCCAGGCGATCGAGCGCCGCGAGATCGCGGTGGCCGGCGTGCTGGAGGAGGTCCAGACCCTGCTGGTCCCCCTGCTCGGCGAGACCATCGAGTTGCACATCGACCCGGCCGACCCGGACCTCCACGTGAACACGGATTCGGCGCAGATATCCCAGGCCCTGGTCAACCTCGCGATCAACGCCCGCGACGCCATGCCCGGTGGCGGCGAGATCGTGATTCAGACCGGGATCGTGGAACCGGGCGGCGCGTTCTACAGGCGGCACCCCGGCGCCGCCAGGGGCCTTCACGTCGCGATCTCGGTCGCGGACAACGGCACCGGCATGGACGAGAAAACCGCGGCCCGGGTGTTCGAACCGTTCTTCACCACCAAGGAGCAAGGCAAGGGCACCGGGCTCGGGCTGGCCATGGTCTACGGCTTCGTCCAGCAGTCCGAGGGCGCGGTCGAGGTCGCGACCGAAACCGGCGCGGGCACCACGGTCACGATCTATCTACCCGCCCTGCGACGGCAGCCCGATGTGGCGGAGGCGCGCGGCGGCGAGGCCATGTCCGCGCGCGGCGAAACCATTCTGATGGCGGAGGACGACCAGGACCTGCGCGAGCTCACGCAGCTCTTCCTGGAAGACCTCGGCTACACCGTGCTGCCGGCCAAGAACGGGCTCGAGGCCCGGGAGATCGAGGCCGGGCACGAGGGCCGAATCGACTTGCTGCTGACCGACGCCGTCATGCCTGGCTGCGGCGGCCACGAGCTGTGCCAGCTGTTCCGGAAATCCAGGCCGGGCACGCCGGTCCTGATGATGTCGGGCTATCCGACGCGCGGTGAGTTCAGCAACCTGAAACTGCCCGACGACATTCCCTTCCTGCAGAAGCCGGTCGACCCGGAGAGCCTGGCGCGCCGCCTGCGCGAGCTCCTCGATCCGCAAGCCGAACCAACAGCCGAGCCGGCCTTGCGCGAAACCGCGTAGCGCGGCGGTCACGGCTCCCGCCTAGAGCCCCTGGGCGGCCCGGCACAGGTTGTTCAGTTTCTCCAGCGTCAACGCGCGCCCCAACAGGCCGAGGCCGCAGTCGGGCGCGGCGATCAGGCGCTCGGCGTCGATGTGATCGAGCGCCGCGGCGAGCCGGGCGCGAATCTCCTCGACCGGCTCGACCCGGCTGCTGGCGACCGCAACCACGCCCAGGATGACCGTGGACTTGGCGAATCGTTCGAGCAGCGTGAGATCGTTGTGCCGGTGCGCGTCCTCGATCGAGATCGCGTCGATGCAGGAGCCATCGAGCGCCTCGGCCAGGCGCGGGTAGGAGTCCGGATCGGCCTTGGGGTAGTCGTCGCGGTCGAGCCGGTCCGGATAGCCGCAGCACATGTGCATGACCCGGTTGACCCCCGCCGGCAGGCCGTGGAAGCAGCGGTCCAGATTGTCCACCCCATAGGCCAGCGCGGCCTCGGGCTGGCGCGCGAACACCGGCTCGTCGATTTGAATCCAGCGGCAGCCGGCCTCGGCGAGATTCAGAACCTCGGTGTTGATCGCCGCGGCCAGATCGGCGCCGAGGGCGGCCTCGTCGTGGTAGTGCAGGTCGACCGTGGTATCGGCGATGGTCATCGGCCCGGGCATGGTGATCTTGACCGGCCGCTTGGTGAACCCCTGGGCCAGCTTGAAGTCGGCGCCCAGGAACGGCGCGCCCGCCCGCACCGGCCCGGTCACCGAGGGCAGCTCGGCGTGGTAGGTGCCGCCGCGAACCTCCTTGGGGGTCAGGGTATCGAAGTCGATGCCCTCGATATGGCGGCAGTGGTAATGGATGTAGTTCTCGCGCCGCACCTCGCCGTCGGTGGGCACGTCGATCCCGGCGCTCCCCTGGTCCTCGATCACCTGCTTCACCCCGCGGGCGAAGAGTGCCTCCGCCTCCGCCCCCATGGCGGCGATGGCCTCCAGATAGCCCCGGGTCGGATGCCGGGTGTCGGGCCCGGCCCCGGCGCGGAACCAGTCCGGAATGGGCACGAAATCGGGCTTGGGATAGGCCCCGATGGTGGTGGTCAGAAGCGGCATGGCATGGCTTATACCAAGGATACTCAGAAATGGGAGACGAAAACGGGGAGAAAAGGGGACAGTCCCCTTTAATTCACGGATTATCATTTAATATCAGATAGTTATACGATGATGTAAAATAACATATTGAAAAATATAGATAAAATTAGAAATAAAGGGGACTGTCCCCTTTACCGAACACCTTTACAGCCGGCCCCCCGGTTACTATGTTGCGGCCCGCCCTGCCCCCTGCCCCCTGCCCCGCCCCGATCGGGCCCGAATCGCGCCGGGTTTGGGGAAAATTCATCCCCAGGCCCTTGACTTCGGGCGGCTCTCTGTTTATCTCCTCGCGGAACTTGGCACTCACTAGGGGTGAGTGCTAACGGCAACCGGAAATCCCCGGATTTCCATGTACTTGGGAGAGCATTCCATGAATTTTAGGCCTCTGCACGACCGCGTTCTGGTGCGCCGCCTCGAAGAGGACGAGCGGTCCACCGGCGGCATCATCATCCCCGACACCGCCAAGGAGAAGCCCATGCAGGGCGAAGTCCTGGCGGTGGGCACCGGGGCCCGCAACGACAAGGGTGAGATCACCCCGCTCGACGTCAAGAAGGGCGACCGCATCCTGTTCGGCAAGTGGTCGGGAAGCGAAGTCAAGATCGACGACGAAGAGCTGGTGATCATGAAGGAATCCGACATCATGGGCATCATCGAGAACACCAAGTCGGGCAGGAAATCGATCAAATCCGCTGCCTAGGGTCTTATCGTCTTAGATCGAAACGATCTAAGACGTGAATAAGCCCCTAGCTATGTGGATTTGAGGGCGATTCACGTTTCAAATCGATTCGATTTGAAACGATCGCGCTCAAAGGCAGAGATCAGTTCAGGAACGGAGAACCAAGCAATGGCTGCTAAGGAAGTGAAATTTGCGGGCGATGCCCGGGCGCGGATGCTGAAGGGGGTCGACATTCTGGCCGATGCGGTCAAGGTGACCCTCGGTCCCAAGGGCCGCAACGTGATCCTCGACAAGGCCTTCGGCGCACCGCGCACGACCAAGGACGGGGTCACCGTCGCCAAGGAGATCGAGCTCGCCGACAAGTTCGAGAACATGGGCGCGCAGATGGTCCGCGAGGTCGCCTCGAAAACCAATGACGTGGCCGGCGACGGCACCACGACCGCCACGGTCCTGGCCCAGGCGATCGTGCGCGAGGGCTGCAAGGCGGTGGCCGCGGGCATGAACCCGATGGACCTGAAGCGCGGCGTCGACGCGGCGGTGGAAGCCGTCGTGGTCGATTTGAAGAAGCGCTCCAAGAAGGTTTCGAGCACCGAGGAAATCTCCCAGGTCGGCACCATCTCGGCCAACGGCGATACCGAGATCGGCGGCATGATCTCCGACGCCATGCAGAAGGTCGGCAACGAGGGCGTGATCACGGTCGAGGAGGCCAAGTCGCTGGCCACCGAGCTCGACGTGGTCGAGGGCATGCAGTTCGATCGCGGCTACCTGTCGCCCTACTTCATCACCAACGCCGACAAGATGGTCTGCGAGCTGGAGAACCCCTACATCCTGCTGCACGAGAAGAAGCTCAGCGGGCTGCAGGCGATGCTGCCGTTGCTCGAGACCGTGGTGCAGTCGAGCCGTCCGCTGCTGATCATCGCCGAGGACATCGAGGGCGAGGCGCTCGCCACGCTGGTGGTCAACAAGCTGCGCGGCGGCCTCAAGGTGGCCGCGGTCAAGGCGCCCGGCTTCGGCGACCGGCGCAAGGCGATGCTCGAGGACATGGCGATCCTGACCGGTGGCCAGGTGGTCTCCGAGGACCTCGGCATCAAGCTCGAGAACGTCACCCTCGACATGCTGGGCACCGCCAAGAAGATCGTGATCACCAAGGAGGAGACCACGATCATCGACGGCGCCGGCAAGAAGAAGGAGATCGAGGGCCGTTGCGGGCAGATCCGCGCGCAGGTCGAAGAGACCAGCTCCGACTACGACAAGGAGAAGCTGCAGGAGCGGCTGGCCAAGCTGGCCGGCGGGGTGGCGGTGATCCGGGTCGGCGGCGCCACCGAGATCGAGGTCAAGGACCGCAAGGACCGGGTCGAGGACGCGATGAACGCGACCCGCGCCGCGGTCGAGGAAGGGGTCGTGGTCGGCGGCGGCGTGGCGCTGCTCAACGCCATCAAGGCGCTCAAGAAACTCGATCCCGACAACGACGACCAGAAGGTCGGCGTCGACATCGTGCGCCGCGCGCTCCAGGCCCCGGTCCGGCAGATCGCCGAAAACGCCGGCACCGAGGGCTCGGTCGTGGTCGGCAAGCTGCTCGAAGCCAAGGGCTCCAACATCGGCTACGACGCCCAGAACAACGAGTACGTCGACATGTTCAAGGCCGGGATCATCGACCCGACCAAGGTGGTGCGCATCGCGCTGCAGGACGCGGCCTCCGTGGCCGGCCTGCTGATCACCACCGAGGCGATGGTCGCCGAGAAGCCCGAGAAGAAGGACGCCGGCCCGCCGGCGCCCGATATGGGCGGTGGCATGGGCGGCATGGGCTTCTAAGCCCGGCTCCCATACGGCACCGAGGCATTGGGGCCGCGGCGGAAACGCCGCGGCCCCTTATTCCTTGGCCAATATCATGCTCGGCACACCGAGACCGCGGCGCCAGCGGAGATCGCCCGCCGCGAAGGCGTGAGCCTCAACCAGCTCGTTCCAACGATACTCGCGGAAAAGCGGCCGGCAAAAAACAAGCGAACCCGTAGCCATGGCCGAGAATGGGTTTGCCGCGGTCAGGGTCGGGTACCCAGTCCCTTGACCCTCCAACCACGTCGGCATCAGGCCGGGGGGCGGCCGGGGGGCGGCCGGGGAGCGGGAGAAGATGGGGTGGCTGATGGGAATTGAACCCACGACCTCCTGGACCACAACTAGAAAACTATCTGCTTCAACTCGCTTCATCTTGACCGATCGACTCTCCTACAACCCGCTTTGGCTCTTGGATTCGAGGCAAAAGTCCTTTCACCTTGCTTCAAGTCGTCTCATAACGTATCTTTTCTCTTGTCGCCTCCATGTCGCCTGAAAAGCTTTGGATGGCCTACAGCGGGAGAACCATCATGCCGCGGCGAAACTCCAAATTCATGACCGAACCGACCATCGCGAAAATGACCAGAGCGCCGAAAGGCAGGCAAATCGAGAGGTTCGATTCGGGCGCGGATGGCCTGGCTCTGAGGATCACCGATCGCGGCACGAAGACCTGGAACATCTGCTACCATTTTCCCAATGCTGAAGGTAGGCGCCGGCATCATCGCCTCACGCTCGGATATTGGCCAACGCTTGGGGTCGCAGAGGCACGCGAGAAAGCCCGCAAGGTCAAGTCAGACGTGAAGTCCGGAATTGACCCGAGAGCCAAACGCGCGGATGAGCAAACCGCCGCGAGAATTCAAGCACAAACCGAAGTCGGCAAGGATTTCGGGGTCATTGCCGAGAAGTTTATTAAGGTGGAATGCCCCAATCAAAAGCGCGGCAACGAAACCGAGTCCATGATCCGGCGCCTATTACTGCCAGCCTGGGCGGGGCGGCAAGTTCACGAAATCAAGAAACAGGACGCCCGCAGCTTGACCGACAAACTTATTGACGAGGGGAAGCCTGCGGCGGCCTATCGACTACATGAAACGATGGTCCGTCTTTTCCGATGGATGTTAGGGGAATACGACACAGAATTTCTCGGCTTCGAGGTCTCGCCTCTCGCCAACTTGAGCCCGCCGGCCAAGAAGAAGAAGCGCCAGAGGAAACTGGAGCACCACGAGCTAGAACGCCTTTGGTCGGCATGGACCGAACAGGGCTATCCCTTCGGCGCGGTTCAAAAGCTCTTGCTGCTGACCGGCACGCGGCGGTCGGAAATAGCCGAAGCGACTTGGCCGGAATTCGACCTTGAAGCGCGCTTGTGGCTGATCCCAGGGACCAGAACCAAGAACAGCTTTGACCATCTTGTTCCGCTGTCGGACATGGCGATGGAAATTCTCGAAGCCCTGCCCCGCTTCACCGAGGGCGATTACCTATTCACAACGACCAGCGGGGCGCGGCCGGTTTCGGGTTTTTCAAAAGCCAAGATCAGAACGGATGCTATTCTGAAAAAGAACGCCGAAGAAAACGGGCTTGCCCCAATCACAGATTGGCGCCTGCATGATCTGAGGCGCGTGATCCGCACTGGCCTGTCCAAACTGAGGGTCGACCCCGAGGTTGCGGAACGGGTGCTGAACCATCTTTCCGGTGAACTGGAGCGGACCTACAACCTCTATCAATACCAGCCTGAGAAAACCCACGCCCTCGCGCGCTGGGCACAGGTCGTCCAGGGCATAGCCGAACCGGCCGAGGATAATGTTGTGACCTTGGCGACGGTGGGCGAAGCGCAGTAATATGACCGTGGCGCGGCTAGAGCAGGCCGCTCGAAAACCCGGTGCCGCACCGGGCCGCCGCGCCGAACCTTCCCATGCGGGCACCTAGCGGGGGTGCAGATGAGCAATAATTCCGAACATGATTACAGCGTGTGGTTCTCACGCGACACCTTAAGTCTGAAAAATATTGTCAATATCGCCGCTCAAGCCGACCCGGGTGCTCTCCCTCCCGACACAGGCCCTTGGGTAAATATCATAGCCGACCTCGATTACCATGTTCGGCTCGGGCATCTTGAAGGGATTCCTCATCCGTCAGGGGTCAAACGACATACCAAGATTGCGCTTGAACCTTTGTGGAATTTCCTCATCGGGCCAAACTACGTTCATCTTTCCCGCTGGGATCCAATTCGTGAAGTCTGCCGTCAATGGGCCGCAGTGAGCGGCATAATTCTTCGCGAGCCCGCCGAAGGCCCTGTGCCAGAGGAGCCCGCGGACAAGCCAGCGACTCTTCCTGAACGGGCAGAAGAGTGGTTGGAAGCCATGGAGGGGCTACGGAGAGCCGAAGATATCTCCTGGCGTGAGGCGGCCAAACGAATCGCAGGGAGCGCTGGTGTCGACTCAGCCACCGTGGAACGGGAGGCCCGGAGCATAAGAAAGGAACGGGAGAGGGTCGGGGGAAAAA